>CAMCSA010000003.1 GCA_945877405.1 uncultured Erysipelotrichaceae bacterium
CTGGTATAAAAGAAAAGGGGAAAGAATCAAAAATGAAAGAAACACATGTATTCAAAAAGACCAAGGTTGTATGTACGATTGGTCCTGCATCTGAAAATGTTGAAACACTGACTGAATTGGCAAAAGCAGGTATGAATATTGCCCGTCTGAACTTCAGCCATGGTTCCCATGATGAACACGCAAAGCGTATTGAAATGATCCGTCACGTATCTGATGTGACAGGCATCAACCTCGGTATTGCTTTAGACACAAAGGGTCCGGAAATCCGTCTTGGTACATTCAAGAATGGTGAAGAAAACTACGAAATCGGTGAAATCGTTACCGTCACAAAGGCTGAATGCGAAGGTACACACGAAAGATTCTGGATTCAGGTTCCAGAACTGTTCTCTGACCTGAAGCATGGTGATGCGATTCTGATCAATGATGGTAAGATGAAGCTGACAGTTCTGGAAAACGACGGTTCTGAAATGAAGTGCCGTGTTGAAGTTGCCGGTCCGATTTCTTCCAAGAAGGGCTGTAATGTTCCAGGTGTCAAGCTGTCCATGCCATTCCTTTCCAAAAAGGATGAAGATGATATTCGCTTTGGATGCCGTCAGGATGTAGATTTCATCTTCGCATCTTTCACACGTCGTGCATCCGACGTCAATGCGATCAGAAAGATCTGTATTGAAGAAGGCAAGCCACATATCAACATCATCGCAAAGATTGAAAACCAGGAAGGGTACGACAATGTTGATTCCATTCTGGATGCTGCAGATGGTGTCATGGTTGCCCGTGGTGACCTTGGTGTCGAAATCCCTACAAAGCTTGTCCCAATCTATCAGAAGCATATCATCCGTCAGGCTAACATCATCGGTAAGCCAGCAATCACAGCGACTCATATGCTGGATTCCATGACACACAACCCAAGATGTACAAGAGCAGAAGCTGCTGACGTATGTAACGCAGTATTGGATGGATCTGATGGTGTCATGCTGTCAGCTGAATCTGCAGCTGGTGATTATCCGGTTGAAGCATGTGAAACAATGTCCCAGATTGTTGAAGAAGCAGAACAGATCATTTCCTACAGAGAAAGACTTGACTGGCTTAAGACAACTTCCAACAAGACTGTTCAGGATGCAGTTTCCATTGCGATTTCTGACGCAACTCTGACACTGGATAATATCGGTGCGATCGTTGCCTTCACACAGGGTGGAACAACAGCACGTCGTATTTCCAAGTTCAGACCGAATGTTCCAATTCTTGCGATCACATTCACTAAGGATGTTCAAAGAAAGCTCGAATCTTATTGGGGTGTTCTGCCAATCTTCTCTGATGTACAGAATACATTAACAAACGATGACGACCTTGCTTCTCTTTTCGCTAAGGATTATGGCGTCAAGAAGGGTCAGCTGATCATCATCTCTGCAGGCTATCCGACAGGGGAAGGCTCTGCCAATATGATGAAGATCGTAGAAGTCAAATAAAACAGTTATGTTAAGGGAGGCGTATTGCCTTCCTTTTCATATTGCCTGCAAGAAAAAAGCAGCCTTTGTGAGGCTGCGGTTATCATTGCTTTTCGGACTCTGTTGAAGTCTTACGTGGCGTGCGTCTTGTTGTCGTTGTCTTTCTTGCGGCAGTCTTAGCCTGAATTTCAGCCATGGCTTCCTTCATGTTCAGAATGACAGGAATGACAATCGGATTACGGTTTGTCTTTTTGTAAAGATAAGGTTCCAGAGATGACTTGATGCAGTTTTTCAGTTCACCGAATGTTGTTCTCTGCTGCATCTTTTTGGAAAGAGCTTCATATACAATCAGTTCTGCTTCCTTCAATAATGTCTGGGAATCCTTGATGTATACAAATCCACGGGATACGATGCTTGGTCTGCACAGAATCTTATTGTAACGGGAATCGATTGTGACAATGACTGCGACAAGTCCGTTTTCTGCAAGGATTCTTCTGTCTTTGATTACGGATGTGGATAAACCAGTAGCATCGTTGCCATCGACATAAATCGCATCGGTATTGATTCTTTCATTTGAAAGGAATACCTTTTCATCACGCATGACAAGTACATCGCCATTGGCACAGATGAATGTGTTTTCTTTTGGAATACCGGTCAGTTCTGCTGTGCGGGCATGCTGTACAAGCATGCTGTATTCGCCATGATTTGGCATGAAGTAGGCAGGCTTAATCAGATTCAGCATCAGCTTCTGTTCTTCCTGTGGTGCATGACCTGTTGTATGGAAGGAAGTCAGAGGGGAGTTTGTGATGACATTGGCACCGACTCTTGTCAGCTGATTAATAACACCACCTACCGATACACCGTTTCCTGGAATCGGATTGGAGGAAAACAGTACCGTATCACCTGGAAGAATCCGGATGAAACGGTGTGTACCATTAGCAATTCTGGATAGTGCAGCCATCGGTTCACCCTGAGAACCTGTACATACGATACAGATCCGGTTAGCTGGAAGGGTATTGAGTTCGTTACCTGTGATGAAGGATTCATCTGGAATATTGATATAACCAAGCTTTCTTCCGATTTCCAGCACATTTTCCATAGAACGTCCGAATACGGCTACCTTTCTTCCACATGCAACTGCTGCTTCTAAGATCTGAGCAACGCGATATGTATTGGAAGCAAAGGTGGAAACAATCATTCTGCCTGGGGTCTTGCGCATCTGTTCATTGATGGAAAGGGCAACCTTTCTTTCTGAGATGGAAGAGCCTGGAACGCTTGAGTTGGTAGAGTCGGACATCAGAAGGGTAATTCCGATCTGGCCCATATATGCCATCTTCTGATAATCTGCCTGTTTGCCAACTGGTGTCAGGTCAAATTTGAAGTCACCTGTTTCAAAGATACGGCCATTTGGCGTATTGACAAGCACGCCATAGGAGTCCGGGATGGAATGAACGGTATCGATGAAACCTATGGTAAAGTATTTTGTACGGATGCTTGTTGTGGAATCAATTTCATTGATTCTGACACTTCTCAACAGATGATGTTCATCAAGCTTTTTTTCGATTAATGCCTTGGCAAACGGTCCTGCCCAGATTTCTCTCAGGCGGATCTGTTTGAGGAAGAATGGTAGACCACCGATGTGGTCTTCATGTCCGTGTGTGATGACAAGCGCCTTGATCTTGGACTGGTTTTTGACAAGATAGGAGAAATCCGGAATGACATAGTCAACTCCTGGAAGAGTATCTTCAGGGAACATGACACCGCAGTCAATGATGATGATTTCATCATCATGTTCAATGCAGTACATGTTCTTACCGATTTCACCAAGTCCACCCAGTGCGAAAATCAGCGTATCTGTCTCACGATTGATAGTCTGTTCTGGTCCTGGTTCAATCTGTGAATATCGCACAGAAGAACGGACCGGTTTACGTGTCGTTTTTCTTTCTGTCATGAGTTATCCTCGCTATTATATTTACAATATGGAATCTCTGCATGCATTATAACATGCCATGTCCTTTACAGTCTAGATGACCTGAGCTCCTGGTACTTCTTCAAACGGATTTTCTGTATTGATGTGATCATAGAACAGGGTACCGCTGAAGTGATCGATTTCATGCTGGAGTACAATGGCAAGATAGCCTCTTGCCCGGATGGTGATCTCCTTGTTTTGAATCAGATCAAATGCCTTGACCTTGATTCTTGCCGAGCGCACAACATAACCCTGGTGATCTTCGCATACGGAAAGGCATCCTTCCCCTCCATGCAGATATGCTTTCTGTACAGAAGATGAGATGATCTTCGGATTGACGAGCATGAACTCATAATGAACAGGGTTATCATTATTGTCTACATCATCGCAAATGACAGCTGTCAATTGTTTTGGGATACCAAGCTGAATGGCACTGATGCCGACAGCCGGTCTTAAATTCAGTCTTTCTGCTTTTTCTTCATCCGTAGAATCCTGAACATACTGGAACATTTCACGTAACAGCTGTTCATCTTCCTGACTTAAGGGAAGGTTTACAGGCAAAGATACAGTACGGATGATCGGATCTGTATCCTTGACAATCGTATCATTATTAATCAGCATTTTCTTTTCCTCGAAAATAATTTTAAGCATGCATAAAACAGATGTCAAAGCCTTTACTGCAATTTTTCGATACGTAAACGTTTACATGACATTCAATTCCATTACAGAAGTAAAATTCCTCATACCAGCATGTCAAAATAACCGTTTGTATGTGCTAGAATTATCTACATGCAGAAAAAAGATAGAATCAGACCATCCCATTTTATCAAGCTTGCTTCGGGATGTGATATATGGATCCTGCTTTCGATCCTGTTATTGGCGGTTGGCGGTACGATCATGGTAGGAAGTGCTTCGATGGGACTGAACATCGGTAACAGCCTGTCACTTGCCATAACGGTTGCCAAACAGCTTGCATTTGTCATTGCAGGGTACGTCATGATGTGCTTTGCTTCCCATCATTTCAGAATCAGAAGTATCACAAAGCCTGGATTTGTGACAATCATGTTTCTGATGGAAGGCGTCCTGCTGTTCTGCCGTATTTTTGAGGGTGCAGGTGGTGCATATGCATGGATTCGTATTCCGTTTCCATATGCGGAAATTACGATTCAGCCATCAGAATTTACAAAGATCGTCGCCATCCTGATCTTAGCGGCGTATCTTGGGGATGCCAGAAAGAAAAACAGAACATTTTTTGAAATGTGCCGAATTCCGCTTGGGATAATTCTGATCTATGTACTTACAATTATTTTCATTCAGAAAGACTTTGGCAGTGCTGCAGTCATGCTGATGATCAGCTTTGTGGTTGCCTTGATTCCAAAACATCCTGGTCTCAAAAAGGCGCAGAGAATCTTTTCCGTTCTGTTTTGGCTTGCAGTTGTGGCTGTTTTCTATCTGATTTCACCTTATGGAATGGCTTTTATTGAATCACTGCCTCTTATGACTTATCAGAAAAACAGGTTCCTTTCTGCCATCAATCCGTTTCAGGATCGATATGGAGAAGGATATCATCTTGTCAACGGGCTGATTTCATTTGCCAAAGGTGGGATGTTTGGTGTCGGCTTAGGGAAATCCATTCAGAAATATACGGACTTCCCGGCTGCCAATACCGACTTCATTCTGGCAATTCTTGTCGAAGAAACAGGGTTTGTTGGCTTTCTTGTTCTGATGAGTCTGTACACACTGCTGCTTGTCAGACTCTTTATCTATGCCAATAAGATCCGCAGTGAGAGGGCAAAGATGATCCTTGTCGGTACGGCAATGTATTTCATGGTTCATATCTTTCTGAATGTCGGTGGTGTATCCGGAATGATCCCTTTGACGGGTGTTCCTTTACCATTGATGTCAGCAGGCGGATCTTCAGCAATGTCCATGATGCTTGCGGTAGGTATTTCTCAGGCTGTCATCAGCCAGTATCATAAGGGGGAACTGGAATGAGAATCGTTGGCGGCATACATTCTTCCCGCAGGCTTACTGCTCCAGATGGAAAGGAAACAAGACCGACACTGGATAAAGTCAGAGAAGCTGTATTTTCCAGCCTTGGCGGATTTTTTGATGGGGGAGTAGTACTGGATCTTTATGCAGGCAGTGGTGCAGTCGGACTGGAAGCAGTTTCCAGAGGTTGTGATCATGCCGTATTTGCAGATCCATCCCGCAAAGCAATCGCATGCATCAAAGAAAACATTCATGCACTTCATGAAGAAGAAAAATGTGAAACATATCAGATGAGTGACATGGCAGTGTTAAAGATGATGGCAACTGAAGGCAGAAAGTTCAACCTTGTATATCTTGATCCTCCGTATGCAAAGGCACACCATGATGATGTGCTGACATTCCTTGTTGAGCATGATCTGCTGGCACCAGGTGCTAAAGTAGTCATTGAATCATTGAAGGAAGAAGTGTATACAAAAGACTATCCCTCCTTGCATCCATATAAGGATAAGGTATACGGCATCACAAGAATCACATATTATCAGGCAGACTGAACTGTCTGATTTTTTTTCTATTTACAGATGAAAAAAAGATGAAAGAAGTTAGCACTTATTTGTTGACAGTGCTAAACAACGGTTATACAATAATGGCAGTCATCAGGAAAGAGTGCTAAAGGAGGCGATAGGATGCTGACACCAAGAAGAATCGAAATATTCAAGGCGGTCGTTGATGAATTCATCAAAACAGCTGAACCTGTCGGTTCCAAAACACTGCAGAAAAAATACAATCTGCAGTATTCCAGTGCAACGATCCGAAATGACCTGCTGGCTCTTGAAGAAATGGGGTATCTGGAAAAGACCCATACTTCTTCAGGTCGTATTCCAAGTACAGCCGGCTACAGATTCTACTGCGAGAATCTGCTGAATGAATCCTGTGTTGTTGATCAGAAGATGGAACTGGCAATCCGCGATGCATTTGAAGCTTCTACAATGAATATAGAAGAAGCAGTTCAGATGTCCTGTCAGATCATGTCTGAAATGACCAATATGACAACCGGTGCAATCGGCCCGGATTCATCCGTGCAGACACTGCAGCACATCAAGATCTTCCCGCTGGATCAGAAGAATCTTGTCTGTGTGTTCATTACCAATACTGGACATACGGAAACAAAAAATTTCCACTTTGATGAGGATATTCCGATTACAGATATCGAAAGCTGTACGGATGTACTCAATGAAAAACTGAAGAACATTCCGATTGCCAGACTTGCGGCAAGAATGGAAGAAATCAGACCGGATCTGGATGCTGTAGTACAGCGCCATGACCTGCTGTTTACAGCCTTTGTCAAAGCATTTGTCCGCTTCGCAAGTGAAAATGTGTACTTCTCCGGTAAGGACAGACTTCTGTATCAGCCGGAATTTGAAGATATTTCTAAGCTGAAGAAGCTGATGAGCATGCTGGACAGCTCAACAGTATGGAAACAGATCGGTTCCAATGAAAATGCGGTGGAAATCAGTACAAGAAGCGGTGCACAGCTGACATGGGTCAATGACCTGGCGGTTGTCAGACACAAGTTCAGGGTTTCCGATCAGGAATCTGGTGAATTTGTTGTTGTAGGTCCAAGCAGAATGGATTATGAAAAAATCGTGACGGCAGTTGAATATGTCTCAAAGATGATTGAAAACATGTATCACGCGAAAGGAGATGATTCTGATCATGAGTGAAGAAAAGGAAATCAGGGAAGAAGTGAGCGAAAATACGGAAAATACGGAAACAGTTGAAGAAAAGGCTGAAGAAACAGATTCATGTGAAGCTTTGAAGAAAGAAAACATGGAACTGCAGACAAAGGTGGATGAGCTGAAAAATGCGTATGCCAAGGCATATGCGGATACGGAAAACATGAAGAAGCGTCTGGAAAAGGACTTTGAAACACGTTCCCGTTATCAGATGGCATCCTTTGCCAAAGAACTGTTACCTGTGATGGATAACTGTGAAAGAGCTTTGGCACAGGCAACAACGGATGAAGCATACCGCAAGGGTGTGGAAATGATCTATTCACAGCTGCAGAATGCATTAGCAAAAGAAGAGATCACAGAAATCGAAGCACTGAACCAGCCTTTTGACGGTAACTGGCATCAGGCACTGATGTCTGAAGAAAAGGAAGGCGTTGAATCAGGCATCGTCATTGAAGTATTACAGAAGGGTTATAAAATCAAAGACCGCATTCTAAGACCTGCTATGGTCAAGGTAAGCGCGTAATAAGGAGGCAATTATATGAGCAAGATTATCGGTATTGACTTAGGTACAACAAACAGCTGCGTTGCTGTCATGGAAGGCAAAGAAGCCAAGGTTATCACAAATCCGGAAGGAAACCGTACAACACCATCTGTTGTCGCTTTCAAAAACGGTGAACGTATTGTTGGTGATGCAGCAAAAAGACAGCTGATCACAAACACAAACACAGTTTATTCCATCAAGCGTCTGATGGGTACAAATGAAACAGTTACTCTGGAAGGCAAGCAGTATACTCCACAGGAAGTATCCGCTATGATTCTGACTTACCTCAAGGACTATGCAGAAGCATATCTTGGTGAAAAGGTTACAAAGGCTGTTATCACAGTTCCTGCATACTTCAATGACGCACAGCGTCAGGCAACAAAGGATGCAGGTAAGATTGCAGGCCTTGAAGTAGAACGTATCATCAACGAACCAACAGCATCCGCACTGGCATTCGGTGTTGACAAGGATCAGAACGAAGAACATAAGATTCTTGTATACGACCTTGGTGGTGGTACATTCGACGTATCCATTCTGGATATCGCAGATGGTACATTCGAAGTTCTTTCCACTGCAGGTGATACAAAGCTTGGTGGTGATGACTTTGATAACAAGATCATTGACTGGCTGGCTGATAACTTCAGAAAGGAAAACAACATCGACCTCAAGAATGACAAGATGGCATTACAGAGACTGAAAGAAGCTGCTGAAAAGGCAAAGAAGGATCTGTCCGGTACATTACAGACGCAGATTTCTCTGCCATTCATCTCCGCAGGTCCTGCAGGTCCTCTGCACCTGGAAGCAACACTGACACGTGCTCAGTTTGATGCAATGACAAGAGATCTTGTTGACCGTACAATGATTCCTGTACGTAATGCAATGAGAGATGCTGGTGTAACTGCTGCAGATCTTGATCAGGTGTTACTCGTTGGTGGTTCCACACGTATTCCAGCCGTTCAGGAAGCAGTACGTAACGAACTTGGCAAGGAACCGAACAAGTCCGTCAACCCGGATGAAGTAGTAGCTCTTGGTGCTGCAATTCAGGGTGGTGTCATCTCTGGTGATGTCAAGGATGTCCTGCTGCTGGATGTCACACCATTAAGCCTTGGTATTGAAACAAACGGTGGTGTCATGACAGTCATGATTCCAAGAAATACGACAATCCCTACTTCCAAGTCACAGATCTTCTCCACAGCTGCTGATAACCAACCTGCTGTAGACATCCATGTATTACAGGGTGAAAGACCGATGGCTTCTGACAACAAGACACTTGGCAACTTCATGCTTGATGGTATCGCACCAGCAAGACGTGGTGTACCACAGATTGAAGTCACATTCGATATCGACGTTAACGGTATCGTAAAGGTATCCGCTAAGGATAAGGGAACAAACAAGGAACAGCACATCACAATTCAGAACTCCTCTGGTCTTTCTGATGAGGAAATCGACAGAATGGTCAAGGATGCTGAAGCACATAAGGCTGAAGATGAAAAGCGTAAGGAAGACATCGAAACAAGAAACAAGGCTGAAAACTTCATCAACCAGATCGATGTCACACTGAAGGAAGAAAATGCTAATGTCACACCTGAGCAGAAGGCTGAAGTTCAGAAACTCCGTGATGAACTGCAGGAAGCTCTTGATAAGAATGACATGGATTCTCTGAAGACAAAGATGGATGCGCTGGAACAGGCAGCAAATGCAATGGCACAGCAGATGTACCAGCAGGGTGGTGCAGCTCAGGGTAACCAGGGTTACACAGGTTCCACAGGCTCTACATCTTCCAATGATGATGTCATGGATGCTGACTTCCAGGAAAAGAACTGATCAGTAACAGAAACGGATGCGGAGCCAGAGCGGTTTCCGCATCTGTTATTCAAAGGGAGGCTTGAGATATGGCAGAAAAAAGAGATTATTATGAAGTGTTGGGAGTATCCAAGGGCGCGAGCGATGATGAAATCAAAAGAGCCTATCGAAAGCTTGCGAAGAAATACCACCCAGATCTGAACAAGGAACCGGATGCAGCTGAGAAATTCAAGGAAGTCAATGAAGCATACGAAATCCTTTCAGATCCACAGAAACGTCAGAACTATGACCAGTTCGGCTTTGCCGGAAATGACCCGAATGGTTTCGGTGGATTCTCCGGGGCATCCGGATTTGGTGGATTCGACGATATATTCTCTTCCTTCTTTGGAGGAAGCAGTGGTTTTGGCGGACAGACAAGAAGCAGTCGTGGACCACAGAAAGGCAATGACCGTTTCATGCGCATGAGCGTATCGTTCATGGATGCATGCTTTGGTAAAACCGAAACCATCAACCTGACGGTCGATGAACCATGTCCACACTGTCATGGAACAGGTGCGGAAACACCAAATGATGTTGTCACATGTCCGGATTGCCATGGAACTGGTGTTGTGGATATGATCCAGAGTACGATGTTTGGAAGAATCCGTACGCAGTCTGAGTGTCCGAAGTGCCATGGTTCAGGCAAGTATGTCCGTAAGGCATGCCATGTATGTAATGGTACAGGATATGAAAGAAAAAGAACATCCGTTGATGTCAAACTCCCTGCAGGTATTTCCTCGGGTCAGCAGCTGCGTGTAGCCGGTAAGGGTGAACGTGGTGTCAATGGTGGTCCAAATGGCGATCTTTATATTGAAGTCAATGTGGAACCACATAAGTACTTCACACGTAACGGTAAGGATATCCTGCTTGATATTCCTGTCAGTGCAGTTGATGCAACACTTGGTACAACAATTGAAGTACCTACCATCTATGGTGATGTATCAATGAAAATCCCTGCAGGTACACAGGATGGCGCACGTCTTCGCTTAAAAGGAAAAGGTGTTGTCGATCTTAGATCTGGCAAGCAGGGGGATCAGCTTTGTACGGTACGAATCAAGGTTGATACGGACCTGACACGCAAGGAAAAGGAACTGTACAAACAGCTGCAGGACCTGCAGAACAATGTCAAGTCTGAATCCATCTGGGACAAGTTCAGAAAACAGTTTTCTTAATTAAAATATATTTCAGTATGAAAGGAGGGATGATTTATGAATCCTGATATTCTTACAGAAAAACTGCAGGAAATCCTGCAGCGTGCAATCACAGATGCACAATCCTCTCACCACAGCGAAGTTACCTCAGCACACATCATCAAAGCAATGTGTGAAGATGATATTCTAGATGGTATCTTTGAAAGAATTCATGTTGATCAGCAGGAACTGATTCCATATCTGAATGAAAAACTTGCTGAGATGCCTGTAGTGTCAGGCTCAGATCAGCTGAATCTTTCACGCTATGCTTCCATGGGTTATCAGAAAGCCATGGATTATATGAAAAAAGCCGGCGACACTTATATGAGCTGCGCCGCACTTCTGATCGGACTGTTACAGGTCAATGATCCTGTTGTAACAAAGATGATGGAGAATTTCCATTTTACATTACGACAGGTACTGGAAGCAGAAAACGACAGAAGAGGAGGTATGAAGATGGAAGACAGAAACAATGAAAGCCAGCTTGATGCCTTGAAGAAATACGGGCATGATCTGGTACAGGATGTCAAAGACGGTAAGATTGATCCTGTCATCGGCAGAGATGATGAGATCCGTCGTGTTATTGAAATCCTCTCACGTAAGACGAAAAACAATCCGGTTCTGATTGGTGAACCGGGTGTTGGTAAAACAGCGATTGCGGAAGGTATCGCATGGCGTATCTTCAAAAAAGATGTACCATCCGGACTTGCCGATAAAAAACTGATTGAGCTTGATATGGGAGCTCTGATTGCCGGAGCCAAATACAGAGGTGAATTTGAAGAAAGGCTCAAGGGTGTTTTGAACCAGGTTAAAAAGGCCAATGGTGATATCATTCTGTTCATTGATGAAATTCACAATCTTGTCGGCGCTGGTAAAACAGAAGGTTCCATGGATGCAGCGAATCTGCTTAAACCGATGCTTGCTCGAGGGGAACTCAAATGCATTGGTGCAACAACCTTCAATGAATACAGGCAGTATATTGAAAAAGATCGTGCACTGGAAAGAAGATTCCAGAAAGTCATGATCAATGAGCCTACAGTAGATGATACGATTGCAATTTTAAGGGGTCTGAAGGAACGTTTTGAAAACTATCATCACGTTACGATTCTGGATGAAGCACTTGTATCTGCTGCAAAGCTTTCTGACCGTTATATTTCCGATCGATTCTTACCGGATAAGGCAATCGACCTGGTTGATGAAGCATGTTCGGCAACAAGAGTTGCTTTGGATTCCATGCCGCCAGAACTGTATACGATAGATAGAAAGATCCGGACTCTCAAGATGGAACAGGCTTCCATGAAAAAGGAAACGGATGATAAGGCAATTGCCAGAAAAGCGGAAATTGAAAAGGAACTTGCAGATCTGAGTGAACAGTTTGAAGCAGGCATGAGTAAGTGGAACAGCGAGAAGCAGGAACTTTCTCAGATAGCGGAAGCACAGGAAAAACTGGATCAGGCAAGACGTGATCTGATTGAAGCACAGAATCGTGCTGACTATGAAAAAGCAGGTGAACTGCAGTATAACACCATTCCAAAACTGGAACAGCTGATCCGCAAAGGAAACGATCCAAAGGAAGGTGCAATGCTGAAGCAGACAGTGGATGAAGATGCTATCGCAAAGATTGTTTCCAGATGGACGCATATTGAAGTCAGCAGACTTCAGTCCACAGAAAAGGAAAAGATTCTGCACCTGCATGATGCACTGGCAAAGCGTGTTATGGGACAGGATGAAGCATTGAATCTTGTATCCGATGCAATCATGCGTTCCAAGGCTGGTATCCAGGATGAAAACAGACCTCTTGGTTCCTTCCTGTTCCTAGGACCGACTGGTGTTGGTAAAACAGAGGTTGCCAAAGCACTGGCACAGCAGTTATTTGATGATGAATCCCGCATTGTCAGGATTGATATGTCTGAATACATGGAAAAATTCAGCGTATCTAGACTCATTGGTGCTCCTCCTGGATATGTCGGTTATGAGGAAGGCGGTCAGCTGACAGAGGCTGTCAGAAGAAATCCGTATTCCATTGTATTACTGGATGAAATCGAAAAGGCACATCCGGATGTATTCAATATTCTGCTGCAGATATTGGATGATGGCAGAATTACAGATTCCAAGGGTGTCACTGTTGATTTCAAGAATACGATACTGATCATGACATCCAACCTTGGCTCTGAATATGCTTTTGAAGCAGATCCAAAGGAAAGATCTGATCACTACATGAATGCAGTACACAGCTTCTTCCGTCCTGAGCTGATCAATCGTATTGATGAAATCATTGTATTCAATGCGCTTGATCTGGATTTACAGCGGCAGGTAGCTGACAAGTTCATCCGTCTGCTGGCGGAAAGAATCGCAAAGGATAAGGATGCACTACTGTCAGTAACAGATCGGGCAAAGGAAAGAATTCTGCAGTTTGGTGTCGATCCGCAGTTTGGTGCACGTCCAATGCGCCGTCACATCCAGCGTGAAATCGAAACTGCTGTAGCAAAAGCAATCCTTGCCAGTGACAGCGTGGCAGGTAAGACCATTTACGTTGATGCGGATGAAGATGGATATCGCATCACAATCCGTTAATCACAATGACCAGTCAGTTCAGTCTGACTGGTTTTTCAGATGGTGGAGCGATGAAATATACAAAAGAAGCAATATATATGAACAACAGTCATAAGGCAGCTGCCGCAGCAACAACAGCAACTGTAACATCCCTGATCCCTGGATGGATATGCTTCCAGTCTGGAAAAGAACCATTCCGTAAACAGATTTATAAAAGGATTCCTTTTCTGAAAGGGAATCAGAACAAATATGATCTTTTATGTGCTGGTTTGAATCAAAACAGTCCATTATCATGCAGAAATATCATTTTTCCTGGCAGTTTCGTTACCTATGGAGCTGCTTCATTGGTCTTTCTTTTGCGGATGACATCTATGAAAGAAACAACTGTACGAAGGTAAAAGAAGACGTATCCGGTATTACTTTAATTGACAATGGGCTATCTTCCTATATTTCACGAATGAAGACAATCGACCATGACATCCATGCGGATTTATCTATCTGTCAGCTGTCTGCAAATGATGCGAAAGAAAATCTGCCATTGGGTATGATCATTGAATCATCTGATCGGAATGATTTACTACTTCTTCGATTACTGGAGCCATGGAAACTATGATTTCTTATGCATCTGATACATGGCACTGTCCTGTCGTATTTTACACAAATCCAGTTTATGACAGCACCAGCTATCAGGACATGGTAACTCTTATATTGCAGATACAGAAGAAATGGGAGGTCGGTGTTATTAGACAGCATTTATCGAACTGAAACTCAAAGCTGTTACTCCTAAAAAAAAGAACCGGTTAAGGTTCTCTATACTGGTTGACATGTTGCAGGAAACGGTCAAAAGCCTTATCTGTTTTGAATACACCACAATCGGAAAGTACCTGTTCAAATACCTTACCGATTTCCTGTTCAATGATGGAATCGATGTGATCTTCACTGATCTTTTCATAGTTTGTGATCCACTGGCTGACCCACTTTGCATGGGGTGAAGTCAGTGGATTTTCATTGAGATCCTCACCCAGTAATAGTGCATTTCTGACTGCCTGCATTTCCTTCTGCAGTCTTGCCGGAAGGATTGCCAGTCCCATTACTTCAATCAGTCCGATGTTTTCTTTTTTGATATGGTGAAGGTCTGGGTGAGGGTGGAAGTATCCAAGCGGATACTGTTTTGTTGTCAGATTGTTGCGCAACACAAGTTCCATGACATATGTACTGTGATCAAGATGTACAATCGGCGTAATCGTATTTCTGAGTACTCCATCCACATGATCGTAAATCATGTTTTTAGGATCGCTGTAACACTGCCATGCATGCAGAATACGGGTGGAAAGATGAATGATGTCATTACGGTCTTTTCCTGATAAACGCAACACTGACATCGGCCATTTTACAATCCCTGCCTGGATAGAAGGATATCCTTCAAAGAAAACTGTTTTTCGCAATGGTGCCTGATTCATCGGGAATACATGCATACCACCCTGAAAGTGTTCATGGCTAAGGATAGAACCACCGGAAATCGGCAGGTCGGAATTGGAACCGATGAAGTAATGCGGGAATGCATCCACAAAATCCAACATACTTGCAAAAGCATGTTGATCAATCTTCATTTCTCTTTTCTGTTTTGTCAGAACGATACAGTGCTGATTGAAATAGGCATAGGGACTGTATTGCAGTAACCATTGCTCATGATCAAGTGTGAGTGGGATCTGACGCAAATTCATCCTGGAAGGATGGTTTGCACGACCGGCAAAACCGACATTCTGCTCACACAGCAGATCATATGGGTAGTTCTGTTTTTCAGCCTGTTTCATTGCGGCAATGGATTTGGGATCCAGTTCCGGTTTGGAAAGATTGATCGTTATTTCCATCGTTCCATACGTTCCTTCATACAGCCATCTTCTGTCTTTTTCAATTCTGTTGGCTCGGATATAGTTCACATCCTTCTGCATCTGATATAGCCATTCTGTTGCCTGTTGACTGTTTTTTTGAGAAAGGGAAGCAAAGATGTGATTGACTGTAGATGGAGCAGGAGTCAGAATACCTGTCAGTTGTGTATCCAGAATATCCTTTTCGACGATGGAATCATGTATGACACCATTTTCGACTGCAATGGAAAGAAGATCATCCAGGATGGCATACAGAGAATCATATGGTACCGGTGTATAGGTAAAATCCGGGGAAAAAGTGATTTTCAGAAGATACGCAACTCGATTGGCACACCAGTAAATATCTGCCTCTTCGATCAGGCTGTGATCCAGGCCATAATGGATCAATTGACATACAATACATTCTTTATTGTGTTTCATGGCTATCATTGTAATCCTTCTTTTGGATAATCCAAGACAAAACTTCTCAAATTGTCACAAAATGCTGTGATGAACATGGTATAATACATGCATTGTGATTTAAAGGAATAAAATAAAAGGAGAGATGTATATATGAATTTCAGCAACCCAGAGATTAACCTGATTCTGAATGTCGCAATTTCTGTCATTTTTGCGATCCTTTCTGTTGTCATGTTTTTAAGATGGAATAAATGGAAAGGTAAGGTCATCATTCAGGACCAGCAGTGGTCAACGGTTCGAATCATGTTCCTTGCGATCGGTCTTCTTTCTTTCGTATCCTTTCTGATAACAAATCAGAATACGACTTTATGGGACTATCTGCGTATTACAATGACGATCATTGCGGTTACTGCCTACATGGTTGTACGTGATGGTGTTGGGGAAGAAGGGGTGTTATCGGCAGGTAAGTTCTATCCATGGGAAATTGTCCGTGCATATGACTATGAAGAACGTAAGAATGTCATTGCGGTTTACTTCACAATCGAATCACAGAATGAAAAGAAGCCGGATGAATATGTGACAAAGGAACTGGACTTCTCAAAGGAAGATCAGGAAACACTGATGAAGTTCCTCAAGCTCAACCTTGGCAGAAAATATACAAGAATGAAGAAAAAACAGAAGTAAAAGATTTTCACAACCTGGAAAGAATCCAGGTTGTTTTCTTCTGATAGATGCATACAATGGAAAAGGGATCAATATATGAAAAAAATCTGCTGGATTACAACTGGTGGCACAATCGCCAGTATTGAAGGAAAACATGGCCTGTTTGCCTCCAGTAAAGGGGAAACACTGTATCAGCTGCTTGGCAATATGACAAGTCTGTATGACATTACAATTCATGATCTGTTTACAATTGACTCCAGCAACATGCAGCCGGAAGAATGGAAACTGATCGCTGAATGCGTCTATGAAAGAATTCATGATTATGATGGCATAGTCATTACACATGGTACGGATACAATGGCATATACAGCCAGTGCATTATCCTTCATGCTTTCCAATCTGAACATTCCGGTTGTACTGACCGGATCACAGCTTCCTTTATCCCATCCTCTCAGCGATGGACAGGAAAACATGAGACTTGCTCTTGCGATGGCTTCGGCTGGACATCCTGGTGTATTTGTTGCGTTCAATCGGAAAGTCATTCTTGGTGCACGTGCAGTCAAAGTCCGTACGACCGGATTTCATGCCTTTGAAAGTGTGAATTATCCATACATCGCAACAGTAAACAGTCTGGGGCTGGATATTCATGAAGAATTGTTGCCCCATACAGATGGACCATGTAAGCTGGTGGATGAACTTTGTGAAGATGTATTTCTGCTGAAACTGATTCCTGGAATGAATCCGATGATCTTTGACATGCTGATTATGATGCATGTCAAGGGAGTTGTCATTGAGGCATTTGGAATCGGTGGATTATCCTATATCCGCAGAGATCTGACTGGCAGAATTGTAGACCTTCTTGATCACGGTATTGCGGTCGTCGTATGCAGCCAGTGCCTGTACGAACGCAGTGATTTTTCCGTGTATGAAGTAGGAAAGAGGGCATTGGAACATGGCGTGATTGAAGCGTTTGATATGACAAGTGAAGCATGCGTTACCAAACTGATGTGGGTACTAGGACAGACTAGAAACCCGGATATGGTACGAACCATGTTCAATCATAATTACGTCAATGAAATCTGTGTCAGAAGATGATGTATCCGTTGTGATGCATCTTTTCATTTGTCAGATTGACATATTGTCAATCTGACTATATCATTTAAAAAACAGGTAAAGATTATGGAAGAAAGAAATGAAAAAGGACAGACATTACAGGAGTTCCTGGATGCCTATGATGAGAATCTGTATCGCAGACCAAGCAATACAGTAGATATTGTGCTGTTAACCGTGTCTGCCAATAAACTGAAGGTCCTGCTTGTGAAACGGAAAGATCATCCGTTTATTCATGATTGGGCAATGCCAGGAGGATTCATTAACTTTGATGAAGATATGGAAACAGCTGTGACAAGAGAGCTTGCGGAAGAGACATCCATCTCATCCGATACTTATTTCACCCAGCTGTATACATTCGGTAATGCCAATCGGGATCCAAGAACAAGAATCATTACGACAGTCTATCTGTCCATGACGCCGGAAAACAATATCCGGAATACATGTGCGGCAGATGATGCTGCGGATGCAGGATGGTTTACGATTTCCAAAAAAATTGTCTCATCGGATGAAAAAGCAAGAAAATCCATTCTTTCTCTGGATGAGGAAAACCTTGGCATTCACATGGAATACTTTGTCAATGATATTGCCTGCAGGAATTATGTAGACACCAAATCTCAGCGTCTGGATTCCTCCAATGCAAAGCTGGCAGCAGATCATGTCAAGGCACTGAATATGGCAATGGACCAGATGCAGCACCGCGTTGCTTCTTCTGGTATTCTCTTCAATCTGCTGCCATCAGAATGTACATTGCGTGAAATACAGAATGCCTATGAGGCAGTCATTGGTCATAAGGTTGATACGGCAAACTTCCGCAGAGATATCCGGAAGATGCTTGTACCGGTAGGGAAAAAGAAAAAAACATCGGGTAAGATGGCAGAGTTGTTCCGTTTCAATCCGATGTATACATATCTGGAGGAAGATCTGTGAAAAACGTACTGATTGTTGTTGATGTGCAAAAGGATTTTGTGGATGGTTCGCTCGGTACAAAGCAGGCACAGGAAATCATCCCGGAAGTATGCAGACTGATTGATGATGATTCGTTTGATTCCATCATTGTCACAATGGACACCCATAAAAATGACTATCTCAATACAAGGGAAGGAAAATACCTTCCAGTCACTCATTGTATTGAAAATACGGAAGGATGGCAGATTGATGCACAGGTTAGCGAACATCTGAAATGCCATCAGGAAAAGCTGACGATCATATCCAAACCGACTTTTGGCAGTGAAAAGCTTGTTGAGCTGTTAAAACAGAAGAAGCCGCAGAAGATCGTATTATGTGGCTTATGCACAGATATCTGCGTCATATCCAATGCGCTGGCTATTAAGGCGGCATTATATGAAACGGAAATCGCAGTGGTTGAAAAAGCCTGTGCTGGAGTAACGGAACAGAAGCATGCATGTGCAATTGAGGTTATGCGCTCCTGTCAGATTGATATCCTGTAAAGGAAACGAAAAAGAAGAGGAAAAAATAGTATGTCAAACATCAAAGTAGAACCTTTCATCCCGGATGAAGACTATGACAATCCTGCCATGGTCACTGACTTTTATGAATTCACGATGGCAAACTGCCTGTTTCTGCATGGCTTCAAGGATACCGTTATGGTATTTGACATGTTCTTCAGAAACTGCCCGGATAATGGTGGATATGCGATCAGCAGTGGTCAGCACCAGCTTGTCAAGTTTTTAAGAGAATACCATTTCAATGAGCAGGATCTTGTGTATCTGCGTACAAAAGGTATGAGTGAGGAATTTCTTGATTACCTTCGTACGTACAGATGGAAAGGAACCATGTATGCACTAAAGGAAGGAACAGTCTGTTATCCGCAGGTACCGATGGTGCGTATTGAATGTGATATGGTCGGTGCAATTCTGATTGAAACCTATCTGTTACAGACAATGAACTTCCATTCTCTGATTACAACCAAGGCAACAAAGATTTCCGGCCTTTCTTCACACAGAAAAAGAAATGTCATGGAATTCGGTACAAGACGTGCCCAGGGACAGAGTGCCGGTGATAATGGTGCCTATGCCGCAATACTGGGAGGATGCATCGGTACGGCAAACTGTCTTGCGGAAATGAAATACGGACCTGAAGTCAAGGCGGTAGGTACGATTGCTCATTCCTTCATTGAGTTCTACAACAATGAATTTGAAGCATTCAAGGCGTATGCGGATACTTATCCGGATAACGTGTCTCTGTTATTGGATACATATAACATCCTGGAAAGCGGATTGCCAAACCTCATCCGGATTGACGATTATCTGATTGAAAAGTATCCGGATGATCCGAATAAACGTGTCAAGAGTGCAAGAATTGACTCTGGTGATCTGGCAAGAGGATATAAGAAACTGAGAAAAAGACTGGATGCTGCAGGTAAGAGCTATGTCAAGCTGGTTGCTTCCAATTCACTGGATGAAAAGAAGATGGACTCTTTGGAAACATACGAAGATGCACATTTTGATTCCTATGGTGTAGGTGAAAAGCTGATCACTTCTTCCTCTTCTCCGGTATTTGGTGGTGTATACAAGCTGGTAGCAGTCAAGGAAAAGGACGGTACATATTCTCCACGTATGAAGTGTTCTGATTCTGCTTCCAAGGCAATTATTCCAGGCAAACTCATGGCATGGAGAATTTATGATGAATTTGGCCAGGGACAGGCAGATATCATTTCTCTGGATGATGAAGTTATTGAAGCAGGCAAGGAAATCATTGTTTATGACATGGATCCGGATGCATTACATAAATCACGTAAACTTGTTCCATGCAGTGTTGAACAGATTCTTGTTCCATTTATCGTTGATGGTGAGCTTGTCATGGATATGCCATCTATTTCAGAAAAGAAAGCCTACATCAAGGATCAGCTGGAAAACAAAGTATGGGAATCTGAATTACGATCAGAAGTACCACACAGACATTATGTTGACCTGTCTGAGCGAGTCTATTTCTTAAGAGAAGAAATGTATGAGCGTCTGCATGGAGGTAACCTTTGAAAAAGGGACTTCTGTTTGGCGGGGCATTCAACCCGCCGACAAAGGCACATATTGACTGTGCAAAATATGCAATGGACAGATCTGGCTATGACCATGTCGTCTTTGTTCCATCCAAGGAAATCTATATTCGATATGATCAGAAAAAGGATTTCGTATACAGTGATGAAGATCGACTTGCGATGTTACAATGCATCCGTAAAAACGAACCATGGATGCGTGTCAGTGATTACGAGATCCTCTGCGATCATCAACCACGCACATATGAAACTCTATGTGCCTTGAAACAGCAGGGAGAAACATGTGCATTATTATTCGGATCAGATAAACTGCAGGAATTCTCAACTGCCTGGATGTATCCAAGGCAGATTGCTGAAGAATTTGGAATTGTATGCATGAGCAGAAATGGTCTGAGTACAGAAGAAATCATCGATCATGATCCTCTTCTGACTTCTTTGCGCTCCTATATTGAAATTGTTGAAATACCGGATGCCTATCAGAATATTTCATCTTCCATGCTGAGAAACATGCTGAAAGAAGACAGATTCATTGAAGCGCAGAACCTGCTTCATCCTTCCCTCATCGATCAAAGACATTTATTAAAGGAAAACATATGGAAAACAGATTATTGAAAACCGGTGCGGCTGTACCATCTTTACAGGTAGGAAATGTGCCATACAACTGTGATGTCATCACAACGATGATGCAGGAAAATAAGGAATGTGGAATTCTTGTCTTTCCAGAGCTGTGCATTACCGGATATACATGTGCCGATCTGTTCAACCAGTCACTTCTTCTGCAGCAGGCAATAGAAGGGCTGTTTGTGATTGCTGAAGCATCTGGTAATATTTTGAATCAGACGGTTGTCGTTGGTGTGCCATTACAGTATGGCAATCAGTTATATAACTGTGCAGCTTTTATCAGTGAAGGAAAGATCTGCGGTATTGTACCAAAGATCAATATCCCAACATATTCAGAATTTTATGAAGGCAGATGGTTTGCTTCTGGTAAAGGAATTGTCAATACATCCATTATCTTAAAGGGGCAGAATATTCCTTTTGGTGTTGATCTGTTATTTGATAATGGCAGTGGTGTCATCATCGGTACGGAAATCTGTGAAGACCTGTGGGTTATGAATAAACCTGGTAATCATGCATGTATGGCAGGAGCGAATATTCTTGTCAATCCTTCGGCTTCCGATGAAGTCATCGGTAAATATGCGTATCGCAGAAATCTTGTATCTGCCCATAGTGGTGACTGCTATTGCGGTTATATTTACAGTTCAGCAGGCAATGATGAGTCTTCTACGGATCTGGTCTTTTCCGGTCATTGCATGATTGCTGAAAGTGGAAAAATTCTGAATGAATGCATCTATCCGCAAAGAAACCATGTCATTACGGCATTATTGGATGTGGAACGACTTAACCACGATCGGATTCATCAGAATACATGCATCAATACTGATATTCCATACACACATGTATCCGTATCCGTCGGCTATGCGGGTGGAAATAAACTGGATCCATCTCAACTGGCAGATCTGCTGAAAAGAGAAAACAGAGTACCTTCCAGGATGCCTTTTGTGCCAGAAAATGATGAAGAGCTGGCACAAAGATGCAGATCAATTCTGCAGATTCAGGCACAGGGACTTGCGACAAGAGTCCGCTCTACCAGGATTACTACACTGGTCATCGGTATTTCTGGTGGTTTGGATTCTACGCTTGCTCTGCTTGTCTGTAATGAAGCAAGAAAGCTTGTACCGGAAATTCGAATCATTGCGATCACAATGCCAAATCTAGGCAATACGACTTCATTAACGTACAATAATGCCATCTCACTGATGAAACTGCTGAATACGGAAATCCGTGAAGTGGAAATCGGTAAGGGAGTTGCGGCACATCTTGCGGATATCGGACATAGTGGAGCATATCAGGGAGAAGGGGATATCGCCTATGAAAATGCACAGGCAAGAATGAGAACCTATATCCTGATGGACACAGCAAACATGGAAAACGGACTTGTTGTCGGAACGGGAGATCTTTCTGAACTGGCGCTTGGCTGGTGTACCTATAATGGCGATCATATGTCCATGTATGGTGTCAATGCCTCTGTTCCTAAAACACTTGTGCAGTATATCTGCAGAGCATATGCTCTGACTTGTGGAAATGATGAACTGAAAAATACACTGTTATCGATTGTGGATACACCGATTTCTCCTGAGCTGACACCAAATAAGGATGGTGCAATTGCTCAAAAGACAGAAGACAAGATTGGTAAATATGATCTGAATGACTTCTTCCTGTACTGGATGATGCGCTATGGCATGGAACCGGAAAAGATTCTTGGCATGGCTATGGCAGCTTATGAAGAAGTGGATGAAAATACGATCAGAGAAGCATTGAAGCGTTTTTATAACCGTTTCTTCCATCAGCAGTTCAAACGTTCCTGTCTGCCGGATGGACCAAAGGTTGGTTCGGTTACACTTTCTCCACGTGGTGACTGGCGTATGCCAAGTGATGCCAGTGTTGCAATGTGGATCAGACAGCTTGGATAAAAGAGCACATGCTGCTCTTTTTTATAGGGAAAAGAAGAAGTCTGGTGTACAATAGTACCCATGAAAACATTTATCTTTGACTATAACGGTACGATCCTCAATGATGCAGGGATTGCAACAGAAATAGAAAATATCATGTTACAGGAAAGAAATCTTCCGTCTGGTTATACACTGGAAGATTACAGAAGCATGTTTGATACAGATATGATCCAGTATTACAGACAGATCGGCTATACATTTGAAAAGGAAACTTTTGAGGATGTAGCGCATCAGTTCAATGCACTGTATCAGCAGAAGTTTTCGGAATGCACTTTATGTGATGGCGTATTACCACTGTTGCAGCAGATCGAAAGAAACAACGACCAGGCGGTGATTCTTTCATCCTGTCAGGATGCCATGCTGAAAAAACAGTGCCAACAGCTTGGCATATCTCATTATTTCAAGGAAATCATGGGCATTGACAATTTTCTTGCCGGAAGTAAAGTCGAAATTGCAAAACACTGGATGATCCGCTCAGCGGTCAGACCGGATGACTGTACGTATTTTGGGGATACACTGGCGGATTACAATACTGCCAAGGCAATAGGGGTGGAAGATATCATCCTTGTTGCTTCAGGGCATCAGTCCTACGTCAGACTCAAACAGGTCTGCCCATCCGCAATTCACAGTTTAAAGGAGTATCAACGATGAAATACTGTCCTTCAGCAAAAAAATGTGGTGGATGTACGAGTATCCACGAACCATATGAAAACAGCCTTGCTGGCAAACAGGAAAAAGTTCAGAAACTGTTTCCAGGGCACAAAGTAGAACAGATTATCGGTATGGAAGATCCATACCATTACAGGCATAAGATCTACGCATCTTTTTCTCATGCAAAAGATGGCAGAATCATGGCTGGAATGTATGAAGAACATACACACAGACTCATTGATTCCAGAATGTGCCTGATTCAGCATGCAAAGGCAAATGCAATTCTACAGACAATCTGCACTTTAGCAACGGAAATGAAGATCCAGTCCTATGATGAAGATACCGGTACTGGTACATTACGTCATGCCTATATGCGTGTTTCTCATAAAACTGGAGAAGTGTTGCTTGTTGTTGTGATCGGTTCCAAAGATCTTCCAGGATCTCATGCTTTTGTGCAGAAAATCGTAAAGGCACATCCTGAAATTGCAACTGTCATCCTGAACTGGAACAGAGACAACACATCCATGATTCTTGGGCCAAAGGATAAGGTGCTGTATGGAAAGGGATATATTGAAGATGAAATTGATGGGATGGTATTCCGTATCAGTGCCCATACATTCTATCAGGTCAACCCAGTCCAAACAGAAGTGATGTATTCTACGGCTTTACAATATGCAAAGCTGAAGGAGACAGATACCGTATTGGACATGTGTTGTGGCATCGGTACGATTTCTCTTCTTGCCGCAAGAAAAGCTAAATATGTACTTGGGGTAGAAGTTAATCCGAAATCCATTCAGGATGCACGCAAAAATGCTGTCCGGAATCATATCCGTAATGCGGAATTTCTGGCTATGGATGGAGAAGAATTCATCCATGAGCTGATGGATACCCCAGACGTCGTATTCCTGGACCCTCCACGAAGCGGTTTTTCTGAATCCTTTATGCGTACATTACAGAAATTGTCACCTGAAAGAATTGTATATGTTTCCTGTAATCCGATCACGCAGGCAAGAGATCTGAAGGTTATTTCAGGTACATACCATATCGATCAGATTCAGCCTGTTGATAATTTTCCGTTTACAACAGAGCTTGAATGCATCGTAAGTCTAACCCGGAAACAGATAAAAGATAAAAACACGTTTCATCGATCAAAAAGATAATGCCAGCCTGTACAGCAGACTGGCACCTTTTTCTGTTATCTGATATATGTGATCCCGTATAAATCAGCAGATCCGGTTACAGATACGTTACACGATTGTGAAAGATGTAATTGTTTATGGAAAATATGTCTTTTTCACTGTTAATCATATTGTGAAAAGGTATAATAATAAGGATAGTCAATACATTTTTCAGAAAGGAAACACATGTCAACATTGAACATTTTTCAGATCAGTTTTGAAATATGGGGTTGTATCACCGGAATTGTGATTGCCATGATTCTTGGTGTACCAACATTTCGTGAGCATGATCATAATGGAAAAATACTCTGGTATATGGTCCTTTTCAATAATATTATGCTTGTCTGTGATGCCTTGGCGTACATCTATCGTGGGGATCTGACAAAGATCGGTATTATCATGACCCGCATCAGTAACTTTTCTCTGTTTCTGATGGAATATATCGTCCTGTTCTGTTTTATCAATCATGTCAGATGTCTGACTGCAAATGAAGACAGACGAACTCACAGATGGCAAACAGTAGCTGTGCTTCTGGATGGCGTAGCACTTGCAGGTCTTTTTGCCACGCCGTTTACCAATCTGTATTATTCCTTTGATACATTGAATCGTTACAGCAGAGGAAAAGGGTTATGGATCAGTTTTGCTGCATGTGCCGCCGTCATGCTCATCTGCATTTACAGGCTTTATACATGCAGAAAACAATTAAGCAAAACACAGAAGAACGTATTCTTTTCCTGTATTACAATCTTTTTCGTATGCATGCTTCTGCAGTTTGTTGTATATGGCTTATCCTTAATCAATATGGCACTCACCATCAGCATTCAGTTTATGTATTTCATGCATGCAAAACAGCAGTATGAATACAGATATCAGCAGAATATCGAGCAGGCAATCCATGATACGACAGAGTTTGTCACATGGAAACTGAAACACTGTTCAAAGGAGGCAGTAGATGAATCGGACGAAAAATAATCTGATGATCATTATTGTACTTGGAATCATTGCCGCAAGTGTATCCATTGGATCGATTTCATTAATGAGCTTTGCCAATGTTGTGACAAATGATAACAGACAGGTGCTTGAATATGCCTGTAGACAGAATGCAGAAACGATCAATGCACAGTTGAGTGAAACAGAAACACTTGTACATACTCTTTCTGACTACTATACCGAAGAAATCGAAAATATCGGTGATCTGCGTGATGAACAGTGGCTGATGGAATATACTCAGCAGGCACAACAGGTAGCAACCTCAGTCATTGATAATTCCAATTCTCTGATCGCTGTCTATCTGCGATTCAATCCTGCTTTCACTTCTCCAACTGCCGGCTTTTTTCTGTCACGAGCAAAAGCGGACCAACAGGTGGAATCCTTGCCACCTACTGATCTGTCTTTATATGATAAAAGTAATGTTGCTGCAGCAGGCTGGTATTATATACCGGTTGAAAAGGGAGAAGCAGTATGGCTGCAGCCTTATGTCAACGTTAATAACGGCTACTATATGATCTCTTATGTACAGCCTCTCTATAAAGATGATCAGTTGATTGGTGTGTTCGGTATGGATCTTGACTATGATGCTATTTTGAAGAAAACAGCTTCCATTCATCTGTATGACAGTGGTTATGCACTGTTAATGGATCAGAATGGTTCCTTTCATTCTGCATTAGGTCATGTGCCGCAGATCAGTTCAGACACAATCAGAAAAATCATCAACGGAGAGGATAATTGTGTGACTTCCTCATTTATTGAAGTGCAACAGTTGTACATCACAACCTCCGTGCGGATGCAGAATGGTGATTATCTGATACTTGTTGTATCAGAACAGGAACTGTATAAAGCAGGAAATCAGATGATCTTTACCATTATTCTGAACACTTTAGCCGTATGTACTGTCATCATTGCAATTCTGACAGGTATGATCAATCGAATGATGAATGAAACAAGAACAGATCCATTGACCAGATGCCGTAACAGAGATGCATACCTGGAGAAAAGAAACAGTATGGAAAAGGCTTTACAGTCT
This sequence comes from uncultured Erysipelotrichaceae bacterium, assembly GCA_945877405.1. Taxonomy (GTDB): domain Bacteria; phylum Bacillota_I; class Bacilli_A; order Erysipelotrichales; family Erysipelotrichaceae; genus Bulleidia. The sequence continues at coordinate 26,768 of CAMCSA010000003.1, forward strand.
GGTAAATCCATGCATTTTGCAATTGTTGTCATGGATATCAATGGCTTAAAAGGAATCAATGACAGCCAAGGACATCTCAGTGGAGACCGATTGCTGATCAACAGTTGTAAACTGATGAAAGAGGCATTCCCGAAAGAAACGCTGTACCGTATTGGCGGGGATGAATTTGTAATCATTCTGGATCGAAGAACATGCAAAGTGGTGGAAAAGCTTGTACAGGACTTCAGAGTCAATAATGATAGGGTTGCACAATGTTACAACATGGATTGCGACCATCCTCTGATCTCAATCGGATATGCGGTTTATGATCCATCGATTCATTACAGTTACAGCGATACATTCAAACAGGCAGATGAAAACATGTACAGTGACAAACAGTGTTTCTATGCAAAATATGGACAATATGCAAGAAGAAAGGATAGCAAATCATGATGGATAACATGAAGTGGATCCGAAAACCCGACCGGGTGACTGTTGAAAATGGAAAGATTTATCTGGTAACCCAACCTCACACAGATTTATGGCAGAATACGTATTATCATTTCTGTAATGATAATGCCCCATTATTCCTGATGGACTGTGATCAGCCATATTTTTCCTTTACAGTGAAAACGGATTTTTCTGACAGTCATCACAGATTTGATCAGTGTGGTATTGCGATCTATCAGGACAGCAGAAACTGGTTGAAGGCATCCTGTGAATATGAAAATAAGTCCTTTTCCAACCTGGGATCAGTTGTGACAAATAATGGATACTCGGACTGGGCAGTCAATGAGATTCCATCCACAATCAGATCCGTATGGTATCGACTTTCACGCAGAGAAGATGATTATCGCATCGAATATTCCTTTGATGGTAATCAGTATCATATGATGAGAATTGCACATCTTAGTCAAGGGAAAGGTACAGTTCACGTTGGTATTTATGCCTGCAGTCCTGAAGATTCCAGCTTTACAGCAGTATTTTCCGATCTTTCTATGGATGAATGTGTATGGCAGGCTCACGTTAGTCAACAGATGGATGAACCACAGCTGATTATATCCCATGAACCGGTTGATTACCCGAATATCAGAATCATTACAGCAGATATTACGGATCTGAAAGTGGATGCGATAGTCAATGCGGCAAATAACGGACTGAAAGAAGGTGGTGGCGTATGTGGTGCCATCTTCCAGAAAGCAGGAGCAGCAAAACTCAGGAAAGCATGCGATCAGATTGGCGGATGCCCGACTGGGGAAGCAGTAATCACAGAAGGATTTGGCCTGAAGGCTGCTAACATCATTCATGCGGTAGGTCCTGTATGGCAGGGTGGCAGCCACAATGAAGAAAGACTGCTTGCCTCCGCTTATTACAATGCACTTGATCTTGGAATGATCAACGGCTGTACTTCCATAGCCTTTCCTCTGATTTCTGCTGGTATTTACGGATACCCGAAACAGCAGGCATGGAAGATTGCTTTGCAGACGTGCATGGATTTTATTGATGATTTCCCAATCGATATTACCTTTGCGGTATTGGATGAAAAGATGCAAGCCATGGGAGAGCAGATCTTTACATCTTTAAAAAGGGAAAGAAATCTATGATCAGTCTGATTGTGGCAAGAAGTCGCAACAATGTAATCGGTAAGGATGGTAATATGCCATGGCATATTCCGGAAGAGCTTTCTCAGTTCAAGGCTTTGACAATTGGAAATACCGTGATTATGGGCAGAAAAACATTTGAAGCCATTGGTCATCCGCTAAAACAGAGAACCAATATCATCGTATCCGCAACACTTTCATTACATGAAAAAGACTGTTTTACCGTACATTCTTTGAAAGAAGCAATTGAGAAAAGTCCAGCTGATCAGGATATCTATATTGCTGGAGGATACCGGCTGTATCAGGAAGCCATACCGATTGTTGATGTGATGTATATTACAGAAGTGGATCTTTTCATAGAAGGAGGAGATACCTTCTTCCCTTGCTTTGATCCATCCGCATTTGAAAAAGATATCATGGAAACACAGGGTGATACAATCCGTTATACAAGAACCGTTTACAGACGGAAGGAGAATGAAAATGGAAACAGCTGAAGCAATGCAGAAAAGAAGAAGTATCAGAAAATATACGGATGAACCGGTGTCAAAAGAAGATCTGGATTTTCTGATGCACTGTGCCATGTCAGGGCCAAGTGCAGTCAACAGACGTCCATGGGATTTCTATATTGTTACTGATCCCAAGGTTCTTGAGGAACTTCGTAAAGCCAGTCGTTATACGAATATTGTTTCCCCATGTGCGATTGTGGTATGTGGGAATCTGAGTAGAGCATTACCGATGCAGTTGAGTGAATTCTGGGTGCAGGACTGCAGTGCTGCAACAGAAAATATTCTGCTTGGTGCGGTATCGATCGGCCTTGGTACTGTGTGGTGTGGAATCCATCCACAGAAAAATGCAGTCAAAAAAGTATCTGCTGCATTAAATCTTTCAACAAAACAGATACCACTGAATATTATTTTTGTCGGCCATCCGGATCAGGTCTTTGAACCACGTGATCAGTATGAAGAAAAAAGAATTCACTGGGTTGAATGATACAGGCGTTTTACACGCCTGTATTTTCTTTCAGAAGTTGTGCAAACAGTCTTGTACTTCTGCTTTGGTACATCCTGTTTATCAGAATCTGTCTGTACAGTGTAATCTGTACATCGGGAAGTGAAAATGTTTGATACTCAGCCGTCGATGAATATTTACTGATGACGTAGTCTGGAAGAAATGATATCCCATCCCGCTGTTTGAGCAATGTCATCAGAAAATCGGTATTTGGCGTTTCAATGATCGGATGCAGTATGATTTGGTTACATGCACAGATCTCATCGAGAATCTGTCTGTATGAGGCGTTTGGTTCCGTTAACAACAGTGGATAATGCTGCAGATGTTGTAAAGAATCCAGACAGGAAACAGGGTAGTTTACATGATGGACAAAGTGTACCTGCTCTGCATGCAGGATAACTGTTTCAAATCTGTAATCATGAATTGGCATATCAACAAGTAAGGCAAGATCAATGCGATGTGTATCAAGCATCTGCAACAATCCATCAATTGTATCGCTGATCATACGGATTGTGACAAGCGGGTACAGATTCTGAAAACGGGTAATCATCTTTGCCAGATATTCATCATGCAGTGAGTCGATGATTCCTATGGTCAGAGTTTCTGATAACTCGGATTCCTGACTCAGGTCGTTTTTTGCCTCCTCAAAAGCATCCAGGATTTTCAGCGCATGTTCATACAGCTTTTCTGCTTCTTTGCTTAATGTGAATGATCTTCCTGAGCGGATAAACAGGGGACATCCAAACTCATTTTCCAAAGATGCCATCTGTACGGAAATGGTAGCTTTCGCATAACCAAGTGTTTCTGCTGCCTGTGACATGCTTTTCTTCTATACCACAGTGATAAACGTCCGTAATGTATTCAGATCCATGATTCCTCCGTTTAAATATAATGAACATACAGTTTATAAATATTCACTATTATAAAACAATACTACCATGTAAAATGACAATGGAAAAGAGGAACTGACATGAACAGAAATGATGAACTTTACGAAAAGTATGTATCCATACTCAAAGAAGAACTAGTACCGGCTATGGGCTGTACAGAACCGATTGCAATTGCCTATGGAGCTTCTCTTGCATCAGGGTATCTTACAAAACTGCCGGAAAAAGTAGTCATAGAAGCAAGTGGCAGTATTATCAAAAACGTCAAAAGTGTTATTGTACCTAACACCCATCATCTGAAAGGAATGTCTGCAGCAGCAGCCAGCGGCATCATTGCCGGTGATCCAAAGCGTAAACTGGAAGTTATATCCGATGTATGTGAAGAAAAGAAATGCCAGATTGAGGAATTTCTGAAAACAACAGAATTTGAAGAAAAGTTTCTGGAATCTGATTCTGTATTTGATCTGAAGATTACATTGTATGAGGGTGGACATCGTGTTACTGTACGGATCAGGGATACACATACCAATGTTGTCCTGATCGAGTGTGATGACCACATTATTCTTAAAAGTACAGAATCTGTGCAACATTCAGTTCGCACAGATCATTCCATATTGAATATGAAAGGTATTTATGACTTTGCTACTACATGTGATCTGCAGGATGTGAGAGTAATACTGAATAACCAGATCCGATGTAATATGGCGATTGCGGAAGAAGGACTGCGCCATGAATATGGTGCCAATATCGGTAAGGTATTATTGAAACATGGTGGTAATGATGTATCCACCAAAGCAAAAGCAATGGCAGCTGCTGCAAGTGATGCCAGAATGAATGGTTGTGAACTGCCTGTTATCATCAATTCCGGCAGTGGTAACCAGGGTATTACATGTTCTGTACCTGTTTATGTATATGCAAATGAATATGATGTGAGTGAAGAACGGTTATTGCGTGCATTGATCATATCCAATCTGACAGCCATACATGAAAAGACAAAGATCGGTACATTATCTGCGTTCTGTGGTGCAATCTCAGCCGGAGCTGGGGCTGGAGCAGGCATTGCCTATGTACTTGGAGCGGACTATGAAGGCGTGATCCATACGGTTGTCAATGCCCTTGCGATCAGTTCTGGTGTGATCTGCGATGGAGCAAAGGCAAGCTGTGCCGCAAAGATCGCAACAGGTGTAGATTCCGGTATTTTCGGCTATCAGATGTATCTGGAAGGGCAGCAGTTTGTTGGTGGTGATGGGATTATCGTCAAAGGAATTGAAAATACGATTGCCAATATCGGAAGACTTGGTTCTTCCGGCATGAAGGAAACAAACAGAGAAATCATTTCAATGATGATCGGGGAGAAACAATAGAGTTATGGATACAGATGCTTATCGGATCTTGAAACTGGAACAGTCATTGTTTCATACACCATACATGCATAATGTATCCTTTCTGGATCAGATCATTGATGTAGATTTCATGGAAATCGGAAAAAGCGGAAAAATCTTTACAAAAGATAACATCATTGCATCATTATTACAGGAAACAGAAGACAGAAGGATAACCATGTACAATTATACTTGTACTCCTTTGGATGAAAAGATCTTCAAGGTACATTACATCACACTGGATGGTATGGATCAGATACTACGCACTTCCATCTGGAAGAAGGAAAACAATGCATATGTTATTGTGTTCCATCAGGCATCACGGATGAAAGAAAAAACACAACTGAAAGAAACAGAAACCTGTATGCACCGATCCGTCTTGTCAGACTGGATGAAACATACAGAAGACAGCTGATGGAAATGATGCAGGAATGGAGAAAATATAACACCACTCCCGGTGCCAATCATTCCCCATCCGCGATCTTCCGCAATGATGAAACACATTTTGAAGCATACATCCATCAACTGGAACATCATCAGACAACAGATCAGTATGTCAAAGACTGTGTGCTGTTCTGTTACCATGAAAAAGATGATGCCTTGATCGGTGCCGTCAATATCCGCATGGATTTAAATGAAGGACTCCTCTATGATGGAGGTCATATCGGAGATGGGATCCGTCCATCGTATCGTAGAAAAGGCTACGGTACACAGATGGTACATCTTGCCTTACAGGAATGTCGAAAGCTTGGTATGAAGAAAGTATTGATGTGTTGTGATCACAACAATGAAGCAAGCAGGGCAACTATTGTACGCAATGGCGGTATCCTTGAAAACATGGTTGTCAGTGATGATGAAGGTATTACGGAACGATACTGGATCCATCTGTTTTCAGATTCTGAAAATAATTACCGGTTTTGAATAAACAGGTATACAATACTTGGCATGGATAAGAAAAAAGAACTGTTTGAAACGATGCCTTTGAATAAGGCAATCATCCAGCTTGTCATACCGAATATCGTCGGTTCGCTGGTTATGATTCTCTATAACCTTGCAGATACCTACTTTGTAGGTCTGCTGAATGATCCGGTGCAGACATCTGCAGTCACACTGATATCTGTACTGTTATTGTTGTTTAATGCGATCAACAACCTGTTTGGTGTTGGTACATCCTCTTTGATGTCAAGGTTTCTAGGCGCAAAAAAAGAAGAAGATGCAAAGAATGCAAGTGCGACCGGGTTTTATCTTGGCGTGGTATCCGCCATTGCATTTACAGTGATCTGCTTTGTATTCAAGACACCGATTCTGCATCTTCTGGGTGCAGATGCAACAACATTTGATGCCTCATACAGATATATGTTCTGGGCAGTCAATGTCGGAGCATTACCATCCATCATGAATGTCGTCATGGGATACATGATCAAAAGTGAAGGGGATGCATTACGTGCTTCCATTGGTACGATTTCCGGATGCATTCTGAATATCATCCTTGACCCGATCTTTGTATTACCACAGTATCTTGGCATGGGTGTTGAAGGTGCAGGACTTGCCACATTCATTTCCAACTGTTTTGCCTTCCTGTACTTCATCCAGCTTGTACTGATCCGTAAACGTGGTCAGACGATCGTATCTTTGAATCCAAGACGAGTTACATTTGACGGGTATATTCTCAAAGGTATTGCTGGGGTTGGTGTTCCTGCCTCCATTCAAAATATGCTGAATGTTGTCGGTCAAACGATTTTGAATAACTTTGCGGCAGCCTTTGGTGCTACTGCGATTGCTGCAATCGGCATTTCATTCCGTCTGAGCAATATCTGTTTTGGACTTGTTATGGGCTTAAGCCAGGGTGTCATGCCACTTGTATCGTATAACTATGCATCAGGCAATATTACAAGAATGAAGCAGGCAACCTATAAAACACTGAAAATGACCGCAACCGCTCTTGTTGTTGCATGTATTTTCTATGTAACTTGCTCTGATTTCCTGATTTCCTGCTTTATTGAAAATCCTGAAGTCATCGCAATCGGAGCAGTCGTATTAAAAGGATTTGCTCTTGCAATGCCGTTTATCGGAATTGACTTTGTTGGTGTTGGTGTATTCCAGGCAACCGGTTATGGCAGAATGAGTCTGCTGTTTGCGATCGCAAGAAAGATCATTCTGGAAATTCCATTCCTGTTTGTTCTGAATGCAATCTGGCCATTATATGGACTGGGATATGCACAGTTCTGTGCAGAATTCATTCTGGCAATCATTTCTTCCCTTGTCTTACGACATCTGTTCAAAGGATGGGAAAGCAGAAATCCTGCAGTAAATGCATGAAACGTTGGACTGATCTGAATGAAGGGTCAGTCCTTTTTTGACATGTTTCATTGTTTATGTCACAATTTCTGCATGATCCAGACTGTTTTGAAATATATGTTGTGTCTGTTTACTGCCATCTGCTGTTGTGGCTGTAGACCATACGAAAAGATTACCCGCATCCTTTTTGCTTCTGATCTGCATTATCTCAGTGATGAACTGTATGATGATGGAGAAGCATTCCTTTCTGTTGTCACAAATGCTGATGGAAAATACATGCCATATATTGTACAGATCACTGATGCGTTTGTGGATCAGGTGAGTACAGATCAGCCAGATGTGCTTGTGCTTAGTGGTGATCTGACATTCAATGGAGAAAAGATTTCACATGAACATCTTACACAAAAGCTGGAAAAAATTGAACAAAACGGGATCCGTGTATGTGTGATACCAGGTAACCACGATATTGAAAACCCATATGCCAGGAAGTATGAGGAAGATGAAGTATTGTTTACAGGCAGTATTTCACGTGACAGCTTTGTAGAGATGTATGATGCATTCGGTTATGAGGATGCGTTATACAAGGACCGTGAATCCTTTTCCTATGTAACAGAAGTGGACGAACATACGTGGCTGTTACTGCTTGATGTCAATGCATCTATGTGCACCAATGCATTCACTCAGAATACTCTTAAATGGATTGAAGACGTATTACAGGCAGGCAAAAAAGAAGGGGTACATGTCATCAGTATAACGCATCAGAATCTGCTGCAGCATTCTTTATTCACCGATGGCTTCATCATTGATAACGCAGAAGACGTGATTTCTTTATTTGAAGAATATGGTGTCAGAGTTAACATGTCTGGCCATATGCACATTCAACATCAATCGTCTTCAGATGCATTACTGGAATGTACGGTTTCTGCTTTATCAGTTTCACCATTACAGTATGGTGTAATGGATGTTTCTGATGATCATATCTTGTATCATACAGAGCAACTAGATGTAGCAGAGTGGGCAAAGGATCATCATCTGGAAGGTTATGAAAACTTCCGTGATGATGCAGAAGATTTCTTTGTTGAAACCGGGAAGAAAAGAAAAAATGAACTTAATGTTCAAGAAGATCTGCTGGATGCCTATATGCGACTGAACTGTGCCTATTTTTCAGGATATCTAAGGAATGTGGAAATCAGTGAAGAAATGATCAGCCGATGGAAAGAATCAGATCCATATACCTGGATGTACATACAGTCCATATTACAGGAAAAGGGAAATGATTATCGCAGCTTTGAGATTGATCTCAACTGAATATTTCATCAGCAGTCTTTTCGTTGTACAATAAGTAACATGTTTTTAAAGTACAGGAAAACATTCATCAGCATCTTCTGTGTGCTTTCCATCATGATCTGTGCCATCTGTGGATGGTATTTTCTGCTTGGCGGGCAGACATGGATTGCCTATACTTGGCATGGTAATTACGAACTGCCATCGTTTGATCAGTCTACTTCCTATGCACCATTGTATACGGACGAAAAGATCACAGAAACGCTTGCAAACTATGCATGGCTATGTGACAACTATGATCTGGATCAGGTGACAGCAGACAGCTACGTCATACCAGGTCTTCAATCATCGGTTACACTGGAAGACTGGAATGATAATACGGCAGGGCCATCCGTCTGTACATCAATGACACCACAAGGCGTAGCCTTAACACAACAGTATCTTCTGATCAGTGAATACTGTCACACAGGCAGGCATCATTCTGTGATTCAGGTTATGGATCGCAACACGCACGAATTTGTTAAAACAGTTGTTCTTTTTGATATGAGTCATGTCGGTTCTTTGACTTATGACAGCGATCATGATTTCATCTGGGTGTGCTGCCATGATGATGAAACAGGCTATGCCTATGTACGGGGTTTCTCACTTTCGGAGCTGGAAGCTTATGATTTTGCATCTGGATTACCGATTACCTTTACGAGAAACTATCCGATCAAATCACAGAAAAGAGCTTCCTTCATGACCTATGATACACAGGCTTTGTATATCGGATATTTTTCTGCTGATATGAGTGGTGAATTTACGGTACAGAGATTTGATATGACTGCAAATGGGAATCTTGTTGTATATCCCAATGTTGATAAAGCGGATGAAAAGGAACCGGACAGCGTAGCCATGCCTACAATGAAGGAAGTCATCAACGGTGGCATGCAGGGCTATGCAAGAAATGATCATACGACAGTCATTCTGCGATCCTATGGATCCAGTAATCCATCCAGAATACTGCTGTTTGATCAGCAACAGGATGATATTGGCATGAAGGATCTGACAAATGCAAATGCTCGAGAAACTGGCATTCTTCCTCCAATGGCAGAAGAAACCGCAATGGAGGGGGATGACCTGTATATCTGTTTTGAATCTGCTGCCTATGCCTATCGGGCCAGAAAGACAGACCATATTGATCGGATTATCGTTCTGAAAGCTTCTTCGCGTAAATAAAAAGAACTGCAGGCTAAGCCTGAATCAGTCCCTGTATGAGAATCACAAGTATCATGATCGGTACAACAATCCGAAAATACCATTTCAGCCAATCCGGAATCCTGATTCCTTTTCCTCTGTTAGCTTCATTCCGGTAGTTTTCAAATCCCCATCCATAAAGCGTGACACAGAATAACAGATAGACAAGTGATCCTGATGGCAACAGCAGATTGGATACGATAAAATCTTCCGAATCAAGAATATCTCTGCCATTGATCAGATGGATGTGTTTCCATACATTATATCCAAGCACACATGGCATGCTTGTGATCAGTACGATCACAAGGTTGATGACCACTGTCTTTTTTCTGCTCCATCCGAATGTATCCATGCATGTGGATATGATATTTTCAAATACGGCAATCACGGTAGAAAAACTTGCGAATGTCATAAACATGAAAAACAGCGTACCCCACAATCTGCCACCAGTCATGTTCACAAATACATGCGGCAATGTTTCAAATATCAGTCCAGGTCCAGCATTGACACTGATGCCATAGCTGAAGCATGCCGGAAAAATAATGAGACCGGAACATACCGCAACAAACGTATCCAGCAGGCAGATTTGAATGCCTTCCGATACGAGGGTATGATCTTCATTCATATAGGAACCGAAGATTTCCATTGCTCCGATGCCTAAGGAAAGCGTAAAGAATGCCTGATTCATCGCTGATGTAATGATAGAACCGATGTCATAAGTGGAAGAAAAATCCGGTAGCAGATAGAAACGGATGCCCTGGGATGCTCCTGGAAGAAAAAACGAATGGACTACAAGAATAAGGATCAGAACAAGCAGGGCACTCATCATGAATCTTGATACTTTTTCCAGTCCTTTCTGCAATGATCTGGAGCAGACAAGAAAACCGGCAATAACAATAACTGCCATAAACAGTGTCATTTCAGTTGGAGAAGAAAGCAGAGATGCGAATACTCCAGATATTTCCTCACTGCCCATTCCTGCTGTAAACCTGCCACAGGCAAAACGGACAAAATAGGAAAGCATCCAACCGGATACAGTTGTGTAATACATCATCAGCATGTAATTGCCAAGCAATGCAATCCAGCCATGCAGATGCCATTTGGATCCTTTCGGTTCCAGTTTTTCGTAGGCTCTGACAGCACTGAGTTTTGAAGCTCTGCCGACTGCCAGTTCCATGGTCAATACCGGTAACCCCATCAGAAGCAGAAACAGAAGATATACTGCTACAAATAATCCTCCGCCATTCTGACCGGCAACATATGGAAACCGCCATACATTACCGATACCGATTGCACATCCTGCTGCGACAAGAATAAAACCGATTCTTGACTGAAATGTGTCTCTTTTCATCATTCACCTCAAATATGCATACCTGTCCATTATACAGAAGTGGTTCTAAAATACAAACATGTAAAGAAACAGTATTCCTGTTTTTGGAATATCATGAAAAGTATCGGTTGAAAAAATCAATTGAAAGCATAGAATAAAAGGAGTTGAGGATGAACAAATGGCAAAGCTTTATTTTTTCTATGGAGCAATGGGAAGCTCCAAATCTGCCAATGCATTAATGGTGGAATACAATTATCGTGAAAGAGGGCAGAAAGTACTTCTTGCCAAAACAAATATTGATACAAGAGATGGGGTGAATCTGATTCATTCCAGAATCGGTTTATCAAGGCAGTGTGTACTGTTATCGGATGTCTGCAATATGAGCGATGAACAGATCCGTTCATATGATGCTGTGATTGTTGATGAAATCCAGTTTGCCAAGACGGATGAAGTGGATTTTCTTGCGCATATTGTAGATGATCTGGATGTACCTGTCATGTGTTATGGATTACGGTCTGATTTCCAGTCTCATTTATTTGAAGGCAGTCGCAGAATTCTTGAAATCTGTGATGAAATCAAGGAAATCAAGACGATGTGCTGGTGTGGACGTAAAGCGACATGTAATGCCCGCTACAATGAAAACGGTATTGTACGGGAAGGGGCACAGGTTATGCTTGGCGCTAATGACGAATATATTGCCTTGTGCAGAAAACATTTCAATGAAGGCAGACTGCACAAAGAGGAAGATGAACCTGTCGGTTTAACGGATTAGAAAAACGGATTGTCGATGACAGTCCGTTTTTTTCTTAGTGTTTATGATACAGTTTTTTCTGCTCGTAGATCGGGTCATAGGTGACATTGACACCAAGACGTCTGAAGATTTCTGAGTCTTCCAGCGGCAGTACAACAGAGCAGTGTGCTTCTGACCCACGGATCCTGCTCAGACATTCCATTGCTTTTTTCGCATATGGATTTGTTTCGGAAATCATTGCCAGTGCGATCAGTACTTCATCGGAATGAAGTCTTGGATTCTGGTTGCCAAGATGATTGACCTTCAATTGCTGTATGCATTTGACGGATTCCTTATCCAGCAGTTTTTCTTCATCACTGATGCCTGCAAGCTCTTTTAACGCATTGATGATGACGGAAGCAGATGGGCCAAACAGGGAAGAAGTCTTACCGGTCAGAATTGTTCCATCCGGAAGCTCGATTGCCATTGCACCAGCACCGGTTGCTTCTGCCTTTTCTCTTGCGGCATTAACAACCTTACGGTCAACAGGGGAAATACCGCATTTGTTCATCAGCAATTCGATCTTCTGTACAGATGTCTCAGGCAGTCTGTCTTTTTTTACCTGCATCAGAGTTTCAAAATATCTGCGGATGATTTCCTGGCGGGATGCTTCCTTTGCAGCTTCTTCATTTTCAATGCAGAAACCGACCATGTTGACACCCATGTCTGTTGGTGAACGATATGGGCTGACCTTCATGATTCTTTCGATGATACGATTGAGAACCGGGAAGATCTCAATATCTCTGTTATAGTTGACTGCTGTTTTACCATAGGCTTCCAGATGGTATGGATCAATCATATTCAGATCATCCAGATCAGCTGTCGCTGCTTCATAGGCCAGATTGACTGGATGATGCAGGGGAAGATTCCATACAGGGAATGTTTCAAACTTGGCATAGCCGGAACAGATTCCATGAGCCTGGTCATGATACATCTGAGAGATGCATGTTGCCATCTTACCGGAACCTGGCCCTGGTGCAGTCACAACAACGAGCTTTCTTGTTGTTGGAACATACTGATTTCTTCCAAGTCCTTCCTCAGATACGATATGATCGACATCTGTCGGATATCCTTTGATCGGATAATGCAGATAGGAGGCAATACCTGCCTTTTCAAGTCTGTTGCGGAAGGCATCAACACCATTCTGGTGTACATACTGAGTAATGACAACTGAGCCGACATACAGATTCAGTTCTTTAAAGGCATCAATCAGACGGAACACTTCCTGATCATAGGAGATACCAAGGTCTCCACGGGCCTTTGAATTTTCAATATTGTTGGCATTAATACAGATGATCAGTTCCACTTCATCCTTAAGTTCAGATAGAAGCCTGATTTTATTGTTCGGATCATATCCTGGCAGAACTCTTGCTGCATGAGAATCCTGGAACATCTTACCGCCGAATTCCAAATACAGCTTTCCGGAAAACATATGAATTCTTTCCAGAATCTTGTCCCTCTGCATGCTGAGGTATTTTTCTGAATCAAATGCTTTTTTGAACATATCACACCATCCTTAACCGTTATAGTATACAGGAAACCATGTCTGATGACACAGCAAAATTTTATTCATCTTCATTCAGCTGTTCTTCCACTTCCATTTTTGTACGTGCAATACTGGAAGAAAGGGACAGCGTGGAGACACACATCGTATGTGTCAGAATTTCATAACAGAGCACTTTTGAGCGATGCTGACGCAAGGTAGCAATCCATCCATCCAAAAGAAACAGGCACCAGATTCCAACAAAGCAAAGTGCACAAAGAACTTTGGCTTTATGGATATACATGGCAGGAACATACTTACATAATGGAATGATCATGCATCCCTGCATCAATATGGTAATTCTGATGAATGTACGGATCATCAGCTGCCATGCTTTCGGTTTACCGCCATTACGATCCGATACGGTAATCCGTACGGCATGTCTGCCAATTGTACTTCCTTTGAAAATCAGTTGTTGTAATAAGAAGAATACATACATGACACCATAAATTAGAAGTATGACCTTCCATGTTTTCTTATCAGAAAACATATTCAAAGTCACAACTGTAATGACTGTACAGAACAGAAAATCAATATAGAAAGCAAGCAGTCTGCGGCAAAGTGTTACTGTAGTACCTTTTTTCTTCTGATATCGGTCAATCTGACGTAACGATGGCAGCACAGCAATGAATGCCGGTGTGAGAATATAACCGATGACGCCACCCATCGTATTTTCCAGAAGGTCATTGACGTCAAACAGTCGATACGGCACATCATAGATACCATAAAGTCCACTCAGCTGTGTCAGTTCAAAAAACAGCGACAGCACAAAGGAAAGAAGAAATACCTGGTAGAATGGCCTGTGATAGTAATACCGTAAATAAATACCAAGCGGTACAAACATGATGACATTCAGCACCGGTTCCAAATAAATCGCATTCTTAAGAAAATGCAGAATACCTCCTGTGGAAGAAAAGTCATACTCTTGTGCGATCTCAGGAAGATAACTGAACAGATGCAGATTGTATCCTGCAGAGTCATACACAGTTCCCCGATCCGGTAATGGCAGAATCACAAGGAAGTAGCACATCATCAGATACAGAAGAAAAGAAAACACGACAACATACCGGTATGAAGATACCGATCCATATTTCTGATACTGGCCGATCATAAATGGAACCGTGGCCAGCAGGGCAATGATCGGAAACAGGATCATTGCGGTTTTAGCGGCTATACTGAGACTGTACATGCTGAAAATTGTAAAACAGAAATGAACAGATGAAAAGCAGAAATCATAACAGATGACACAACTGTAAGACTTTCGTATTCCTTTTTCTGTACTCTGTGTTACAATGAGCCACGGTACGGATATGATCAATACAATCGTGAATCTGAATGAAATACAGTATGAAACAGTGGAATGTAGTCATCTGCTCGATTCCATTTCAAAAAGAGGGATTGCCATTCCGGTACAGGTAAACCGGATGGATGGTGGATATCAATGCGTGGATGGAAATGCACGGCTGTCCGCATGTGCTCTTCTTTCTATGCAGGATACCCGTTTTACAAGGATTCCGGTGATGATCCTTAACGATTACTCCAAGGCAGGAAGTGCCTTCTGGGGAAATACACAGAACAAACATTAATAAATAAAGGAAACATTTGATGGAAAGATTACAGAAAGTCATAGCTCAGGCTGGGATTGCATCCAGGCGTAAGGCAGAGGAGCTGATTGCTCAGGGAAAAGTAAAAGTAAACGGGAAAACGGTACGCCAGATGGGGGTACAGGTTTCTTCCAGTGATACAGTAGAAGTCAATGGAGTAGAAATCGGCAAGGAACAGAAAGTCTATTTTCTGTTCAATAAGCCGAAGAAGTGTGTATGCACTGTCAATGATGATAAAGACCGGGAAACTGTCATGGATTATTTCACGGATGTAAAAGAAAGAATCTTCCCGGTTGGAAGACTGGATTATGAAACGACTGGTCTTTTGATCATGACAAATGATGGTGAATTTGCCAATCTGATGATGCATCCAAGAAACCATATTCATAAAACATATGAAGTAGCAGTAAAAGGGGTCATCACAGATGATATGTGCAGAATGCTGGAAAACGGAATTCAGCTGGAAGATGGAAAGACTCTTCCTTCTGAAGTCATTGTCCTGCAGCGCAGCAGAAAGAAAAACAGAACGGTTCTGCAGATTACCATTCAGGAAGGAAGAAACAGACAGGTTAGAAGAATGATGGAATTCTTCCATTGTGAAGTTACCCGTCTGAACCGTATTCAGTATGAATTATTGGATCTGGGTCAGTTACGACAGGGACAATACCGCAGACTGCGCTCGTATGAAGTGCGCAAGCTCAAAAACATTGCAAATGCAAATCTGGAAAAAGAATGACAATGTGGCATGTAAAATACCACATTGTTTTTCATGAAAGAAGTGATGAAATACTCTTTTCAGATCATGGAAATCATTTGAAGATTCAGAAAAAAAACACCTGAACAGGTGTTTATCGGACTGGTATGCCATAGGAAACAAGTGTTTCTTCATCCGGATCGATATAGATGGTACGATAGGATCCAAGCTGTACCATCCCGGGACGGGCTCCAGGTATTTTTTTCAGATTTCTGATCGGGCACCAGTTGATGGGAACAGAAGAGGACATCCTGCCTTTGGAAAACCATGCGGCAATCATAGCTCCAATGCGGATTGTTACTTCATCCGGATGTTCCTCATGAATGACGACATGGGAACCATGATAGTCTTTGGCGTGCATCCAGATCTCATTCTTTTTTGCTAGGTGCCAAGTGATTTCATCATTTTGCAGATTGTTTCTGCCATAGCTGATCTTTGTACCACTAGCAAGGGTAACAGTCGTGACATGAGGAGCTGCCTTTGCTTTTTTCTTTTTTGACTTACGGCTGTTCTTCTTTCTTTTTTGTTCGAGATATCCAAGTCTGATAAGTTCATCAACGATTTCAGTTGTCGTATCAAAATCGGCCTGTTCCAGCTGTTCACTGATACCAGTAAAATAACTGATTTCATTACGGCAGATTTCAATCTGCTCCTTCATGTAAACCTGTCCTTTTTTCAGCTTGCTGTATTTGTTGTAATGCTTTGCTGCATTGTGGGGTCCATCCAGTTTTGGATCCAAAGGAACGACGATGTTCGAGTCATCTTCATATGACTTCAGACTGATGGATTTCATGCCTTTGGTATCCTGAATGCCATAGGTATAAAGCAGATCGCCATAGATGCGATACTGATCGCAGTCTTTTGCATCATCCAGTTCCTTTAACAGTCTTGGCAGCTTGTTTTCCTGATGTTTCAGCTCATTTTTGACAAAACGGAAGACATCTCCATTCATCTGACGGATTCTTTCTTTTTCTTCGCGATGGTAATACAGAACATCAAATCCTTCAAACAGATCATATTTTCTGCATGTACCAAGATGGGTTAACGGTATGCAGTGAAACTGAGGTTCGCCATCGTTTTCGTATACATAAAGTCCTGTGGAAGTTCTGATTTCTTCCATGATGGAAGAAAATGGTTGTCCATGAGCCATCCTGTATTCCACTTCCCTGGAAAGAAATGGAGAAAAACCGCCAAACTGTTTTGTCAATGACAGATCCGGATCCACAATCTGGCTTGTAAACGGATCTTTCTTTTCCTGGGGTGGCACTGGTACAAACTGTGCTCCTGGATGAATGGTTCTTCTTGCATTTTCAAAAGGAGGTATCCGTTTTAGTGCATCGATGATTCTTCCATCTTCTCCAACAAGAATGACATTGGCATATTTGCCCATCAGCTCCACGTACATTTTCAGTGTTTCACGATCACCAAGGTTATTGTGACGTGTGATGGTAAGTGTACACCATCGATCCAGATCCGCCTGTTGCAGTGATTCAATCACACCACCCTCCACATATTTCCGCAAAACCATGACAAAGTTGCCCGGTTCCAAAGGGGTAGGGTAATTACGGTCTGTTAACAGAAGTCTGTTATATACAGAGTGTGTGGAAATCAGAAGCTGTTGCTTGCCATGACTTCCATGAACCTGAAACAGCAGTTCTGTTGCGGATATATTCCATATTTTCTGGATGCGCAATGGCAGATGATCTGCGATCTGCGGTACGATCCGATTGAGTAAAATTCCATCTAAAGCCATAAGTTTTTTCCTTTTCCGCATGCTATTGTAACATGATTGACGCTTTTGGAAATAAAGAGTATGCTGTTAACATGCTAAAGGGGGAACTCATGTCCAAAAGAGGTTTACTGATCGTATTAAGTGGTCCATCCGGTGTCGGTAAGGGAACCATTCTGAAGGAATTTGTCAACGATCCGGCTTTGAAACTTGCCTATTCTGTATCCATGACAACACGCAACAGACGTCCAGGAGAAGTGGACGGTGTCAATTACTATTTCGTAACACGGGAAGAATTCGAAAAAGCACGTGATCATGGAGAACTGCTTGAATCTGCTGAATTTGTCGGCAATTACTATGGCACACCGCTCAAGGAAGTAGAAAAACTCCGTAATCAGGGAAAGAATGTCATTCTGGAAATTGAAGTGCAGGGATGCATGCAGGTAACGGAAAAGGTGAAGGATGCATTGACAATCTTCATTGTACCGCCAAGCATGGAAGAACTTGAAAAAAGAATCAGAGGACGTGCAACGGAACCGGAAGAAATCATTCAGGAAAGAATTGCCAAGGCAGCGCGTGAAATGGAACTGATCGGAAACTACAAATATGTTGTATGTAATGACGATCCGAAGCTTGCTGCGGACATTATTCGTGTCATTATTCACCGTTACATGGAATCCAATATCTGAAATCGCATGCAGATGCGGTTTTTTTCTTTCCTGTGTGGTATGATAATTGTCAGTTATAAATAACGGAGGCAACATCTATGTTAGCAAAAGACTGTAAGAAAAAGATCATTCTGACAGGGGATCGACCAACCGGAAAACTGCACCTTGGCCACTATGTAGGCTCATTGCAGAGAAGAGTCGCTCTGCAGAATTCTGGTGAATACGATGAAATCTATATTCTGATCGCAGATGATCAGGCCCTGACGGATAACTGGGATAATCCGCAGAAGATCAGAGATAATATGATTGAAGTGGCTTTGGATTATCTTTCTGTCGGTATTGATCCTGCCAGATGTCATATCTGTGTGCAGTCCAATATTCCTGCATTACATGCATTGACATTCTATTATATGAATCTTGTCACAACACAGCGTCTTTCCCGTAATCCTACTGTAAAGGCTGAAATGGCAATGAGAGGATTTTCCAACAGCGAATCCAATGATAATCAGGCTGGATTGCCTGCCGGATTCTTTACATATCCGGTATCTCAGGCAGCTGATATTACTGCCTTCAAGGCAACAACGGTTCCGGTTGGCGAAGATCAGGAACCGATGATTGAACAGACAAGAGAAATTGTCCGTAAATTCAATTCCACATATCAGAACGATATTCTTGTAGAACCGGAAATCCTGTTACCGGAGCTGCAGTCTCAAAGAAGACTTCCAGGCACGGATGGTAAGGCAAAGATGTCCAAATCTCTTGGCAACTGCATCTATCTGTCTGATGATGAAAAGACAGTCAAGCAGAAAGTCATGGGCATGTATACCGATCCGCTCCATGTTAATGTATCGGATCCTGGCCATGTGGAAGGTAATATGGTATTCACATATCTTGATGCTTTCTGCAGACCGGAACATTTCGAAAGATTCCTTCCGGAATATGAAAACCTCGATGCTTTAAAGGATCATTACAGAGCTGGTGGTCTTGGTGATGTCAAATGCAAGAAGTTCCTGATCAAAGTACTGGAAGACATGCTTGCTCCAATCAGAGCAGAACGAGCAAAGTGGGCTGCTGATCTGCCTGCTGTATACAGAATCCTCAAGGAAGGAACGGAAGCAGCAGTACAGACAACAAACCGTACTCTTGCGGAAGTGACTGCCGCAATGAAGGTAAACTATTTTGCGGATGAAACGATCATCGATGAATGGGATCGCTGGATTCGTCAGTAATATATGGTAAGATACAGGAAGAGATTCCTGTATTTTTATGGTGTGAAAGAATATGAAAAGAAGATGCAGCTGGTGTAACATGGAAAATCCACTATATGTACACTACCATGACCATGTATGGGGTGTACCGGAACATGATGATCAGAAACTGTTTGAGATGCTCGTTCTGGAAGGATTTCAGGCAGGACTGAGCTGGGAAACGATTCTGAATCGGAAGATGGCTTTTGAAAAGGCTTTTGATGGGTTTGTGATTGAAACAGTTGCTGGCTACGATGAAGAAAAAACGGAAGCTTTGATGAAGGATGCATCGATCATCCGCAACCGCAGAAAGATTGAAGCTGCGATTATAAATGCCAGGATCATTCTTGCAATTCAGAAAGAATATGGCAGTTTTGATGCGTGGCTCTGGTCATTTACCGATGGTAAGACAATACGGAATCATAACCCTGTCAGCTCTCCTTTATCGGACATAGTTTCAAAACAGATGAAACAGATGGGAATGAAGTTTACAGGTACAGTGATCATCCAGTCGTTTCTGATGGCAGTTGGCATCATCAATGGACATGAAGAACAATGTGAATGGAGGTAATGATGATACGTGGTGTAATCTTTGACATGGACGGGCTTTTAGCAGATACGGAGCCTGTCTACTATGAAATCTTTAAACAGATACTTGGTGAATACGGATATCCATTATCCTTGTCAGAATATACTTCTCATATATGTGGAAGAGCAGATATGGAAAACTTCGCATATCTGATTGAACACTACCAGCTTCCGCTTGCAGTCAATGATCTGGCCGCAAAAGAAGCCATCATTGAAAGAAACAGAATTCGCCAGGGCGTTCCATTAAAAAAAGGAGTCCATGAAATCCTGTCGTTTCTCAAAGAAAATGACATTCGTATCGGCCTGGCTACATCCAATCTCAAGGAAAAGGCAGAACTGATTCTGCACAGCCATGGCATTTATGATCTATTTGAAACACTTGTCTTTGTCGATGAAGTCGGGAAAGGGAAACCTGCTCCGGATGTATTTATTGAAGCTGCACGCAGACTGAACCTGCCTGTAGAACAATGCCTTGTTCTGGAAGATTCCTGTTCAGGTGTGCAGGCAGCAGTCAATGGTCATATTCCGGTCATCATGGTACCGGATCTCAAACAGCCGGATGATGATATCCGATCCATCTGTACAGATATTAGAAAGGACCTGATCGAAGTCAGGGATTATATTGCGTATGTCAATCAGATCCATGTTATATGATTCACCTGTCGGCACACTATGCATCAGAGCTGATGAAATCGGGATTACGGAAATCAGTTTTGATGGAACATGTCAGATGCAGGACAGCGATCCACTTCTGAACAGGTGTGTGGAAATATTGGATGCATACTTTCACAAAGGAAGGATGCAGGCAACACTTCCTGTTCATCTGATTGGTGGTACATCATTTCAAAGAAACGTATGGAAGCTGCTATGTGATATCCCATATGGTACAACAGTTTCCTATCTGTATCTTGCAAGGAAAATATCCACCACCATGTCAGCCCAGGCAATCGGACAGGCAGTTCATAACAATCCGGTTTCCATCCTGATTCCATGCCACAGAGTCATTGGAAAAAACGGATCCATGACCGGTTATGGTGGGGGAATTGATCGGAAAGTATTTCTGCTTGAACTTGAAAAGGAAAAGCGCATTTTCAATATACAGATTGAAATACATACGGAAGGGGGAATTCAATGATATCTGATCGATTGCGTATTTCTTATATAACTGCAGTTACACTGTTTCTGGCATCAGGCTTTCAGGCTTTTGGTATGTATCATGTACATGCTGCGGCAGGGATCACTGAAGGCGGCATCTTTGGTGCATTACTGTTACTCAACCACTGGTTTGCCTTATCGCCGGCACTGACTTCCATTATTCTAAATGGAACATGTTATCTTTGGGGCTGGAAAAGACTTGGACATACATTCATATTGAAGTCGCTGATTGCATCTGCAGGCTATTCTGTCGTATATGCAATATGCGAGCAGTTTCCACCAATATGGCCTCAGATTGCTGATCATCCATTCCTTGCATCAATTACAGGAGCGTTCTTCATCGGGATTGGAGCCGGGGTGTGTGTCAGACATGGTGGAGCAACAAGCGGGGATGATGCTCTTGCCATGTCCATTCGTGATATGAGTGGAATTCCCGTTGAAAGGATTTATCTGACATCGGATCTTATCGTACTTATCCTTTCATTATCCTATATTCCTTTTACAAAGATCATCTGGTCACTGCTTACTGTAATTATTTCCGGTCAGATCATCGGATGGTTTCAGAAATCGGATTCTTAATGTGGAATTGCATGTGATTCCACTTTTTTAAGTGCAATAGAAACAGAAAAAAGAGGAAAATATCATATGGCATTTCCAAAAGCTTTTTTATGGGGTGGTGCAGCCGCTGCCAATCCGTATGAAGGCGGGTATCTGGAAGGTGGAAAGGGTATTAATACAAGCGATACTTTGACCAACGGCTCCCATACAGTCGCAAGACGCGTAACACGGAACAATCCGGTTTCAGGTGAAACGGGCAGTTCTGCCATCTGCTTTGGTCAGCAGACAGAACATTTCATCCCTGAAAGCTGCATTCCTTCCATCAGTCAATTACCCCGACTATAAAGACTCGAGGCTTGTGACTCACTCATATGGTCCTGGCGTCATTACAAGGTAATGCTCTCATATCAGATAGTTTATGTCTCCCTCGGTACAGAGGACTGTGGCTACATCGTCGGGTGATTGACTTACACCCGTATTGAAATATTCTGTTAACTGCAATGCATGGGGTTGGGCAACGGACCCGGCATGCTTAAGACTGGCATGTAACACACTGTATTACAGATACAGAAAACCGATCTGGATTGTTGAAAACGGAATTGGCTGGAATGATGAATTTGTGGATGGCACAGTTCATGATAATTATCGTATTGACTATCTGCGCCAGAATATCCAGTCCATGGATGATGCGATCAACATTGATGATGTCAGACGGATGGGTTATATGATGTGGGGCTGCATTGACCATGTTTCTGCCGGAACAGGTGAAATGAGAAAACGCGATGGCTTTGTCTATGTCAATCGTGATGATGAAGGCAAAGGAAGCATGAAACGTTACAGAAAAGACAGCTTTTACTGGTATCAGAAAGTCATTGCAACACAGGGCAGTGATCTGGATGAAAGCAAAAGGTTCAACACAATGTGCTGAACCTTTTTTCCTTAGTGAGTAAACAAAAAAACCGTATTTCTACGGTTTTTTCTGCATCGATTAACGGTTGTAGTATTCGACGACGAGGGATTCGTTGATTTCCTGATTGAGTTCGTTTCTTTCAGGAGTTCTCAGATATGTTCCCTTCTTGTTTTCCTTGTCTACTTCAACAAAGGCTGGAGTGGAAATGCATCCTTCCAGAGATTCGTTGATGACAGCGAAGTTTCTTGCGTTTTCACGAACAGCAATCACCTGACCCGGCTTGATTTCAGCACTTGGGATGTCAAGCTTCTTGCCGTCAACTTCGATATGACCGTGGTTGACAAGCTGTCTTGCAGCCTTACGTGTCTTCGCAAAGCCCATACGGTAAACCAGGTTATCCAGTCTGCTTTCCAGCAGTACAAGGAAGTTTACACCTGCCATACCATCCATCTTGGATGCCTTGGCAAACAGATTTGCGAACTGTCTTTCATTCAGACCGTACATGATACGGATTCTCTGCTTTTCGCGGAGCTGTGTTCCGTAACCACTTAATTTGATGCGCTTTGTTGGTCCATGCTGACCAGGAGCATAAGTTCTCTTCTTAAGCTCTTCACCTGTTTCAAGAACGGAGAAGGAAAGACGTCTAGCCTTCTTCCATACAGGTCCTGTGTAACGTGCCATGTGTTATTTCCTCCTATATGACATTGGCGAAACAACAACAGGTACAGATCATCGATGCAGGGTGTTGTTATGGTGGTGTTCGCTGAATGCAGCTCAGTTACTTTCCCGACAGCTTTACTGTTAACAACGCCTGATGCATGACTCTGCAAGCTGCTATTATTTTCACGCTGAAATATTATATGTGTAAAGTTTTTCAAAGTCAATGCGTAAATCTTAATTTTATGCATAATTACGGCATCTGACGCTTAAGGAAAGGTTTTTGGATATGAATATGTATGTTCAAAACGGTGATTTTTTGATACTATTGTTCTGTGAATTGATAGAGGTGCCTGATGAATAAGTTTTTAAGTGTTATCTCTGATATCAGAGTTGTCATAACAATAGCAGTACTGGTCGTCATATTGACAATATGGCTGATCGTAGAAAAAGTCAGAACAAAACATGCAAGAGAAGAACTGGA
The DNA here is from genome assembly GCA_945877405.1 of uncultured Erysipelotrichaceae bacterium. GTDB lineage: Bacteria > Bacillota_I > Bacilli_A > Erysipelotrichales > Erysipelotrichaceae > Bulleidia. The sequence continues at coordinate 50,460 of CAMCSA010000003.1, forward strand.
AGAGCTGGAACAGAAATATAACGATATTAAAAGCGTTCCATTAACTGTCAAAATTACAAAGGCAAAAGCTCTTGCAAAGGGGAATTCAGAAACCGCTAAGAAGGCTACAGAGGCAGGCAGACTGTTTGATCTGTCTCAATCAGCCATCGCCGGTATTTCCCAGCATATGGCAGAATGTGAAGATGCCATTCTTGTCGGACAGCTTCGTAAGGCTGATGAGATGCTTAGAAGTCTTGAAAAGGATATTACACTCACGGATAAGGAAGTGCATGAACTGGATGTCATGCTGGATGAGATTCTTGCCAAAGATAATAAGCAAAGACAGGATGCAACAAGTCTGAAAAACAGATTCCGTGCCTTGAAATCCAGTGCACAGGAGAATGCGGTCCGTCTGTCCTATTGCTGGGAATATGTGGAATCGAGAATCAGCGATACGGAAAAGATGTTTTCCACATTTGAAGACTGGACATTTTCCGGAGATTATGACAAGGCAGCAGCTGAGCTCAAGACAATTCAGGTCAACATGAAAGAAATTGATGACATTCTGATTCAGATGCCATCTCTTCTGGAAGATGGCAAGGGTGTCATCCCGAATCTGATTGAAACGCTGCGTAAAGATTTTTCCAGATGCCGTGCCAAGGGTGTCTATCTCAAACATCTGGAAATTGAAAAGAATCTTTCTGTCATTGAAAAAATGGTGAATGATGACATGATTTCTCTAGCAACATGCAAGAGTGATGGTGTTGAAGAAAACTTTACGACATGCAAGGCAAGGCTGAATCAGATGATCGATGCACTGCGGAATGAAGCTGTTGCATATGATCAGATGAAGTCTGCATTCAAATCCACAAAGGAACTGTATGAACAGGCTGTAAACAACTATGAAGTTGTTGCCAAAGGACTGGATTCTTCATCCGTCAAGTTCGGACTGGAAGGAATGGAGGCACAGCTGGAAAAGGATGCTGATGATCTGAAGACAATCGGTCCTCAGCTGTCCAAGTTTGCCAACAACAACGGTATTTATCAAATGCCGGCAAGCTCTGTCATGTTATCCATGAATGAGTTGAAGACTTCACTTTCTGCATGTAATGATTCTCTTGTCTTCATGAGAAACAAACTACAGTCTGCAGTCAATGATGAAGACCGTGTCCGTAAGGAACTTGTCAAGCTGCAGATCATCATGAATCAGATGACTGTCAAAATTCGCAAATACAAGCTTCCAAACATTTCTGATACATTCCGTGAAGACATGGAACAGGCAGACCGGTATATTGATCAGCTGACAGGATTACTGGAACAGACACCGATCAACATTCAGGTAGTCTCATCCGTTCTGCAGGAAGCACTGGATTTCATTTACAGACTGTATAACAATGTCAACAATGTTGTCGGTACAGTTGTGATGGTTGAAAATACGATCGTATTCGGCAACAGATACCGTTCTACTTATGCTGATATCGATTCTGAACTGACAAGAAGTGAACTGTGTTTCCGTAATGGTGAATATACACAGGCTCTGACAACTGCAATCGCAACCATTGAAAAGATTCATCCAGGCAACTATGAATCCATGATCAGGGAGAATGCAAAAGGCGCATGAGAACATATTTTGACAGCGCAAGTACATCCAGGATTCATCCGGAAGTACTGAAAACATATGAATCACTGCTTCAGAAGTACTATGTCAACAGTGAATCACTGTATGATGAAGGCATTGAGATCTTCCGCATGATGGAAAAGGCCCGCCGAGCAATCGCCGGGCTTTTGGGTGTTAACAGTGAAGATATTCTGTTTACTTCCGGTTCTTCTGAATCCAATACATCCGCAATCAAAGGCGTATGTTTTGCAAATCCGACAAAAAAACATATTGTAACAAGCTGTGTGGAACATTCCAGTATTCTCAACTGTTGCAGGCAGATGGAGCGTGTATTCGGATATCGGGTTACATATCTGCCAGTTGATCATCGCGGTTGTGTTTCTTTGGAAGCTGTCAGAAAGGCAGTCTGTGATGATACGGCAATTGTTTCACTCATGTGGGTGAATAATGAAGTCGGCTCGATTAATCCGATTGAAGAAATTGCTGAATATGTCCGTAAACATACAGGAGCATATATGCATACAGACTTGACACAGGCAATCGGAAAAGTGGATGTCAATCTGGAAAACGTCGATCTTGCTTCCATCTCAGCTCATAAACTGGAAGGTCTGAAAGGAAGTGGTATTCTTGTAAAGAAAGTACATGTTCCTTTTGAACCGTTAATCAATGGAGGAGAGCAGGAAGCAGGTTTAAGAGGTGGTACAAGCAATGCCGTAGTGAATATGGTATTTGCCAAAACACTACGACTGGCACTGGAAAACGGCAGAAAATATCACGAACATATCAGAGCACTTAAGCAACAGCTGATCGAAGGATTGACATCGATTGAAGGTGTTGAAATCAACAGCCCTGACGATGGTGTTGTATCCACTGTCAACTTCTCGTATGAAGGGATTCCTTCTGAAGTCATGCAGAATGCACTGAATCGGGCAGGCTTCATGGTTTCAGCAAGATCTACCTGTGCCAGCAGATCAGATGATCCATCCTATGTACTTGTTGCGATGGGTTATTCTGCGCGGCGTGCAAGCTGCTGTATCCGCGTTTCATTAACGTATTACAATACGATGGAAGAAGTGCATGCCTTTGTTGATGCATGCAAGGAGATTATCAGACAATATGGTTCAATATGATACTGTGCTCATCCGTTATGGTGAGCTTTCCACAAAAGGAAAAAACCGCAAGGATTTTATCGCAAGACTGTTTCACAACATCAAATTCATGCTGAAAGATCATCCGTCTTTGGAATATACAAAGACATATGATCGTATCTATATCAGACTGAATGGTGAAGATCAGGATGTCATCCGGGAAAAACTGAAGAAAGTATTCGGTATTTCTTCTTTCTCATTTACAGAAAAAGTCAGTAATGATATTCAGACAATCCGTGCCACATGTATCCGGATTGCACAGGAATCCGATCAGAACACATTCAAGGTCATCACAAAGCGTCATGATAAATCCTATCCGATGCGTTCAGATGAAATCAACAGAGCTGTTGCAGGAGCGATTCTGCATAACAGTGATCTGAAAGTAGATGTACATCATCCGGATCTGCCGATTCGAATTGAAGTGCATTCCGATTGCGCCTATATCACTTCCGAAAAGATTCCCGGAGCTGGCGGTTATCCAAGTGGCATCAATGGCAGAGTACTGCTGATGTTATCAGGCGGCATCGATTCACCTGTTGCAGCATATGAACTGATGAAGCGAGGTCTGTTTGTAGAAGCAGTGCATTTTTCATCCCCTCCATATACAAGTGAGGCAGCAAAGCAGAAAGTACTGACACTTGCCGGTATGGTTTCTGAATATCAGGGACACATGAGAGTGCATGTTGTCAACTTTACAAAACTGCAGCTGGAAATCTACAAAACAGCAGGGGATCCTTATGCTGTGACATTAATGCGTCGTATGATGTTCCGTCTTGCACAGCGCATTGCAGAAAACAACAGATGTCTTGCGATCGGTACGGGTGAATCAGTTGGTCAGGTAGCATCTCAGACACTGGAATCCATTGCATGCATCAACAGTGTATGTACAATGCCTGTATTCAGACCTCTGATCTGTTCTGACAAGATTGAGATCATAGAGAAGGCGAGAAAAATTGGCACATATGAAACAAGTATTCTTCCATATGAAGACTGCTGTACAATCTTTGATCCGAAAAATCCGGTTACAAAGCCTTCCATTGAAAAAAGCGAAAAGTATGAAGCACGTTTTGATTATGAAGCTCTGATTCAGGAAGCAATTGACAGTGAGGAAGTTGTCATTGTTTCTGCCCAATCACAGAAACAGGACGAAGATTTTCTGTAAGGTGTAATATGAGCAGACATAATCCTAACATTTCCAAAGAATTTGTCACAAAGATGGAAGAGGTACTGGAGAGCGATGAAATGGTTGTACTCAAGGTGGTCAATGATACGGTGAGGATCATTGAAAAGGATACATCATATACGACTTCAGAAAAGCTCAGGATCTACGCCAGACTTTCATCTTTATGCAATTGTGAGCAGAAAGAAAGAGCCAAATGGGCTTCAAAAGCCGCCAGAAGCCTTAAATAAGCACAAAAAGAGGATATGCATACCTCTTTTTTGTTATAATGTGAAAAACAACAGAGAGGTTTTATATGGAGCGGAAGAAAAAAAACACGATCCGCATCACACTATACTATGTCGTATGTTTTCTGTGTAGTGTTGCGATCGGATTCATATCAACACAGTTTTATCTGGTAAATGGAATCGGTGTACGCCATCTATCCATACAACAGATGATTGTACGTCTTGCATTGCTTGTGCTGGCATTCATGCTGCAACTGTTTCTGCATGAAGCGGGACATCTTGTTTTCGGATTGTTGAGCGGCTATGGTTTTGTTTCATTCCGTATCTTCAATATCATGATTCTCAACGACCATGGGCATCTTCTAATCAAAAAGTTGCATCTGGATGGGACAGCGGGGCAGTGTCTGATGAGCCCACCTGAGCCGGTGAATGGTCATATTCCTGGACTGCTTTACAATATGGGTGGAGTACTCATGAATCTGATTGCCGGTTTTGTGGCTATGATTCTCATCTATGTATTTCATGATCAGAAGGAACTGATTGAATGGCTGTTCCAGTTTGTTCTGTTTGGTGTTGTATTTGCTTTATTGAATGGCATACCTTTTGCTTCCTCAACGATTTCCAATGATGGTGCCAATGCAATCGCACTCGAAAGCAATCCGAAAGCCAATCGTGCATTCTATCTTCAGATGAAAATGAATGCTCTGTTATCGGAAGGCGTATCCTTATCCGGCATGCCGGACGAATGGTTTGAAGTACCGGATGATGCCGATATGGACAATCCTCTGATTGCGACAATCGGCGTATTTGCATGTAACCGAATGATGGAACAACAACGTTTTACCGATATGGAACAGCTGATCGTTCATTTCATGTCCATCCCAAATGGAATCAATGATATTCATTGGCAGCTTCTGAAATGTGATCTCATCTTTGTCAGACTGCTTGCCGGAAAGCAGGGAGAACAGATCGAATCGTTACTGGATCGGCCTTTACGGAAAGTCATGAAGACAATGAAGGATTTCCCATCTGTCATCAGAAGTCAGTATGCACTTGCACTGTTGTATGAAAATGATCCGGATCAGGCAGAGAAGGTACGCAGCCATATGGCAGAGATTGCTGATTCCTATCCATATCACACAGATATCATGCATGAAAATGATCTGATGATACTGGCAAAACAGCAGTATCGCAGAACAGAGGAGATGGTGAAATAAAATGGATTTTTCAACATGGCTGAAACAGTACCCTGTACCATTGAATCCACAACAGAAAGAAGCAGTACAGACAGTCAATGGTCCTGTACTGCTTTTGGCAGTTCCAGGCAGTGGTAAAACAACCGTTGTTGTCATGCGGCTTGGATGGATGGTGCAGGGATGCAATATCCCACCTTCCTCCATTGTAACCATTACCTATACCGTTTCTGCGGTAAATGACATGAAAAACCGGTATGCTTCCTTTTTCGGCAAACAAGCAGCCGAGCAGATGGTATTCCGTACCATTAATGGCATCTGTGCAAGGATCATCTATCAGTATGGGCGTATCATTCATAAACCTCCATATGAGCTGATCAGTGATGATCGCATCATCAATCAGATGATCATTTCGATTTATCAGGAAATCATGCATGAATACCCGAATGAAAATGAAGTAAAGGAAATCCGTACAAAGATCACATATATCAAAAACATGATGTTATGTGAACAGGAAATCAATGCACTCAATCAGGACGTGACGTATGATCTTTCTGCGATTTATCACAGGTACTGTACCAAGCTGAAAAACGAAAGATGCATGGACTATGACGATCAGATGGTCTATGCCTTACGCATTCTGAAAACAGATCCTGCCATGGCGAAACGTGTGCAGCAGCAGTTTACGTATATCTGTGTGGATGAAGCACAGGATACATCCAGAATCCAGCACGAAATCATACGTCTGATTGCTTCAATGAACGCAAATCTGTTCATGGTAGGTGATGAAGATCAGAGTATTTATGAATTCCGTGCTGCCTGGCCTCAGGCATTATTGGATTTTTCTTTGACATATCCAAATGGCAGAGTACTGCTGATGGAAGAAAACTTCCGCTCTGTACCGGCTGTTGTCAATCTTGCAGATCGATTTATATCAGCAAATACGGATCGACACGAAAAACATATGCATGCTTTTCGTACAAAAGGGAATGATGTAACCTTTGTTCAGCTGAAATCCAGATCCAGACAGATCCGTCATATCATCAGTACAGTGCAGGAATCAGATGAGCAAACTGCTGTACTGTTCCGCAATAATGAAAATGCGATTCCACTGATTGATCAGCTGGAACGTAAACATATCCCATATGCAATGCGAAATGTGGATGCGGTATTCTTCTCTCATCGGATTGTAAATGACGTATGCACCATTCTCAGATTTCTTATCGACCCATCCGACGTTGATGCGTTTGTAAAGGTTTATTACAAACTCAATCTATATCTGAAAAAGGAAGAAGCCATGAAGATCGCCTCTTCTGCAAAAAAGACAGGCAAGGATATCTTCACCACAGCAAAATCGATGAAACTGCAGGATTATTCCGTAAATGGCCTGAAAACACTCAAAGAAACTGCATCTATGATTCATCAGAAAGATGCTATGACAATGCTGCAGATCATCTTTGATACACTTGGCTATCGTTCTTATCTGCAACACGCTCATCTTTCTGATGATAAGCTGTATATACTGCAGCAGATTGCCCGTTATGTAAAAGATGTCCCATCTTTTCTGCAACGGCTTGATGAACTTGCAGATCTCATTCGTACAGGGAAACAGGACAGTGATGCAAAGCTGATTCTTTCTACAATTCATTCCTCAAAAGGACTGGAATATGATCGGGTCATCCTGCTGGATTGTGTAGATGGGGTGTTGCCATCGGTTCCACAATCGCAGATCAATCCGGAACATCGTGATGCAGTATCGTTATATCAGGAAGAAAGAAGACTGTTTTATGTGGCCATCACGAGAGCGAAAAACAGACTGATTCTCTATGATCTTGCTCAATCTTCGTTTGTAGCAGAAGTCAGACCGCAGAAACGAGTTGAAGAAAAGAAGAAGTCTGCAGATGATTTTCCATCATTTGTGAAGAAACTCAAAAAGGGAAGAAAAATCGTTCACGAAGAATATGGAGAAGGTGTAATCACAAAAAAGGATTCCAAAACTGTTATCATCAGATTTGGCACAATGACAAAGATATTCATGATCCGGTTCATATACGATAAGCAGCTTGTGCATCCTGTCTGAAACCGCATGATCATCGTAAGTTCCTTATTTTTTCTGTGTTGACAGAAACTCATATTCCATGTATCATATCAACGTTATCTGCCCTCTGATGAGGTCGGTAACCGCTCAGAATAGGGTTAAGTACGAAAGTCCCCTTAATGGCGCGTCTTAAGATAAATGTCAGGAGGTGTAATCAATGTACGCAGTTATCGAAACAGGCGGTAAGCAGCTGAAGGTAGAAGCTGGCCAGGAAATCTTTGTTGAAAAGCTCAACGTTGAAGCTGGAGAAACAGTAGTATTTGACAAGGTTGTTCTTCTTTCCAACGATGGAACAAAGATCGGAACACCATATGTTGAAGGTGCTAAGGTCACAGCTACAGTTGTAAAGCAGGGCAAGGAAAGAAAGATCAGAATCTTCAAGTACAAGGCTAAGAAGGGTGCAACACGTCGCAGACAGGGTCACCGTCAGCCTTACACAAAGCTCACAATTGAAGCAATTGAAGGCTGAGTATGATTCACGTTCGTGTTGTCAGGAAGAATCATCTGATTCAGTCAATCACCGTTACAGGACATGCAGACTCTGATGTCTATGGGCATGATCTGGTATGTGCGATTGTCAGTGGCATCATGACAGGTTTATGTAATGCAATGGATGTACTTGCTGGTGAAGACAATATGATTGTCGAAGAAGGCAGAATTGAAATCCATGTGAGTAAACCAGACAGTAAAACAGATCTGATACTTGAGACAGGTCTGATTCAGCTGAAAACAGCTGAAGAAGTAAATCAGGATTATTTAAAAGTAACGGAGGTGTAATACCATGAAATTCACACTGAATATGCAGTTATTCGCATCCAAAAAGGGTGTATCTTCCACAAAGAACGGCCGTGATTCCGCCGGTAGAAGACTTGGCGCAAAGAAGGCAGACGGTCAGTTCACAAACTGCGGTTCAATCATTTACAGACAGAGAGGAACAAAGATTTTCCCTGGCAAGAATGTAAAGCGTGGTGGTGACGACACACTGTTTGCAACAGCAGCAGGTATCGTCAGATACGAACGTCTTGGCAAGGACAAGAAGCAGGTTTCTGTCTATCCTGTAGAAGCTTGATTCAGGCAAAGGTAAATCGATGCTCCTGGTTGCAGGGGCATTTTTTGTCAAATAGAAAGGAGCGTCTATGATTGATTTTATCCGTATGCATCTGAAAGCCGGCGATGGCGGTCGCGGTATTGTTGCATGGCGAAGAGAAAAATATTATCCGAATGGTGGTCCGGCTGGCGGTGATGGCGGCGATGGCGGCAGTATCTATTTTGCCGTAGATACAAATGAAACGACACTCACCAAGCTGCGCTTTACGCAGACTGTCAAGGCAGGAAATGGTTCCCCTGGACTCATCAAGAAAATGCATGGCAAGTCTGGTGAAGACATTACAATCAAGGTGCCACCAGGAACCATGATCCGTAATGCAAAAACTGGTGATCTTTTGGCGGATCTGACAAAAGAAGGTCAGATTGTATGCATTGCCAAAGGTGGTAAGGGTGGTTTAGGCAACCATCATTTTGCAACAGCACGCAATGATGCACCAGAATATGCCCAGCCTGGGGAAACTGGTGAATCATTGGATATCACAGTTGAATTACGACTTCTTGCGGATGCGGGATTAATCGGTTTCCCATCCGTTGGCAAGTCCACATTCCTGTCTGTTGTCACACGTGCCAATCCGGCAATTGCCGCATATCCATTTACGACACTGGAACCGAACATCGGTGTTGTTGATATGGATGATGGCAGAGGATTTGTTCTGGCTGACATGCCAGGATTAATCGAAGGAGCAGCAGAAGGAAAAGGTCTTGGAGATGAATTTCTGCGTCATATCAGAAGATGCAAGGTTCTGATCCATGTTGTGGATATGTCTGGTGAAGCAGGAGATCCTGTTGACTGCTATGAAATCATCAACAGGGAACTTCTGAATTATTCAGCAGATCTTGCAGACAGACCGCAGATTGTTGTTGCCAATAAGATGGATGATGAATATGCATCCATGTATCTGGATGAATTCAGAAAGAAGTATCCGGATCTGAAGATCTTTGAAGTATCTACCATCATGCATCAGGGACTGAAAGAAGTACTCTATGCTGCACTTGAAGAAATTGAAAAGGCAAAGGAAATCGAAATTGATGATCCGGATGTTATTGAAGAAACTGTTGTATATCGCTATGAACCGAAGCGTCCTGATTTCTATGTTGAAAAGGATGCACCAGGCAGATGGAAAGTCGTTTCACAGAAAGTCGACAATTTGTGTGACCAGTATGATCTGGATGATCCGGATCAGGCATATCAGTTTGCATTGCAGTTAGGAAAAATGGGTGTAGATAAGGCATTGCGTGAAGCTGGTGCAAGAGATGGTGACCAGGTCATTATCAATAACTACATCCTGGACTTCAAGGACTAACTATGATTGCTTTTATCACAGGAACTGTTGTTTCCTATACAACAGACAGTGTCGTTTTAGATCATAACGGCATGGGATGGCAGATCAGCTATCCCCATTGTGATGCCATCCGGCTCAACCAGGAAATCCGTATCTATACATACATGCATATTTCTGAAAATGACATGGCTTTGTATGGATTTGAATCCGATGAAGAAAAACAGCTGTTTCTGCGTCTGATTTCCGTCAAGGGACTCGGTCCGAAAACTGCCATGAACATGCTGGCAAGAGCTGGCAGTTCCTCCATCATCAGTGCAATTGAAAGCGGTGATGTGACGGCTTTGAAAAAAATGCCTGGTATCGGTGCAAAGTCAGCTTCTCAGATTGTTCTGGATCTGAAAGGGAAGCTTGTTACAACCGGTATTCAGACAGGTCAAAAAGCAACATCCAACTATCCTCAGGAGATTGCTGATGCCTTAGAAGGGCTCAAAAATCTTGGATATAAGGGAAATGAACTGAACTCTGTCGGTAACATGTTACTGGAAAAACCAGGACTGACCGTTGGAGAATATGTACGACTTGGCTTACAGTATATGTCAAGACTTCAGAAAGGAGGTAAGTCATGAGTGATGAAAGACTGATGTCTGCACAGCACAATATGAATGATGAAGAGGAATCCATCCGTCCCGTCAGTCTGAATGAATATATCGGTCAGGACAGCCTCAAGGAGAATCTGAAGATCTATATACAGGCAGCATTAGGCAGAAATGAACCGTTAGATCATGTGCTTTTATATGGTCCTCCAGGACTTGGTAAAACAACTCTTGCCTATATTCTGGCACATGAAATGCATGCTAATATCCGTGTGACAACCGGGCCTTCCATTACAAAACCAGGTGATCTGGCCAGTATCCTTTCCGTTTTGGAACCGGGTGATGTTCTGTTTATTGATGAAATTCACCGTCTTCCAAAAGCAGTGGAAGAAGTATTGTATCCGGCTATGGAAGATTTTGAACTGGATGTGATGGTAGGAGGAGAAAATGGAAGCGGTGGAAGGCCGATCCGTATTGATCTGCCTCCATTCACTCTTGTTGGAGCGACAACACGTGCCGGAGATCTTTCATCTCCATTACGTGACCGTTTCGGCATTGTATCCAAGCTGGAATATTATAATGAAACTCAGCTTTCTTCTATCATTTCCCGCAGCGCCAGAGTACTGAATGTATCTGTTGAAGAGGATGCAGTACACGAAATTGCACGCAGAAGCAGAGGTACACCAAGAATTGCCAACCGTCTGTTACGAAGAATCCGTGACTTTGCACAGGTTCTTAATGATGGTGTGATTTCTCAATCACTGGCAGATGAGTCATTATCCCGTCTGCATGTTGACTCACTTGGACTGGATGAAGTGGACATCCGCTACCTGAAAGGGATTATTGAGCGGTTTAAAGGTGGACCGGTCGGGCTTGATGCTCTGGCCAATTCCATTTCAGAAGAAACAACAACTCTGGAAGATGTATATGAGCCATATCTGATCCAGATCGGATTTGTCAATCGTACAACCCGAGGCAGAGTTGTAACAGAAAAGGCATACGAACATCTGAAGATCGTACGCCCACAGCAGTTATTCTGACAGGCAGTCAATGATGACTGTCTTTTATAATGGTTGTGCATTTCTTTTCTGATACGAGGCTGAAAACAGTTGCGTTGATGGGGAAATGCACCAGAGTTTTGCATGACGTTTATCAAATAACAGCGGTTGACGATCATGAATATGCACAATGGAAGGATCGGCAGGTTGGGTGACCACAACAAAAACAGGAATTCCGTTTTCCTTGTGGTACAGACCACCAAGATACTGAATGCCACGGCATCCCGTAATCAGATGTTTTGTTTTCTGCCTGTCCCATTCATAATAACCGGTGCACGGTAATACACATGGCTTAGCATTTTTGAAAAAAGCTGAAGTCAGGCATGTTTCACTTCTGGCATTGATCACAAGCTTACCTTTTCGTTGAAAACCCCATTTCATGATACCAGTATGAATGGTATTCTGAGCTGCTACACAGGAAAAACAATAACTGCCTGGTGTGACTTCATGTAGGGCAATTGAGGCAAATACTTCCGGTGACAGTTTTTGTTCGGCATAACTGACAAGCTGTTCAATATCCTGGTTATCACTTTCCCAGAACAGATATCTTCCACACATACCATTATTATAGCTTTCCGTTTGAAACAAAGAAAGTTATAATGGAAATCATGAATCAGGATGAAAGAAAAATCTTACGCAGAAAAAACAGAATGGAAACCGTCAGAAGATTATCTGCTGAACTGCAGTACATGCTTGGTGTCATGGTGGCATATATTCTTGTTTATCTTCTGTTTTATGGGATCTTCAAAGCTGTCTGTTTCTTTGTTTCTGTTCCTGTTGTGATACGTTTTATCGTATCTGTTGTTCTGTTTTATGTCAGTATGAAAGTGACTGGCGTGATTGCTGTATCAAAGGCGTTCAACCGTAATGTTCTGAATCCGAAAAACTGAACTTGCACAAAATATTGCAATGTGTATATAATAGTCGAGCGTAGACATGGAACAAGTAAACTGAATGATGGCACTTGAAAGAGAGTCTGTGGCTGGTGAAAACAGATACCCGCATTCAGAAGAAGTCCTCCATCGAGCATTTTCCTTGAACATGCAGTAAAGGGAACGCATCCTGCACGTTACGCAGATTCAAGAAGCAAGCAAAGGTGGTACCACGTTTATGACGTCCTGTGTAATACAGGGCGTTTTTGTTTATCACAGTAAAGGAGAGATCATGGAAAGAAATCTTGCACAGAAGTATGATCATAAGGCTGTTGAAGAAGGCCGTTATGACAGATGGGTAAAGGAAGGCTACTTTACCGCCGGAGACAAGTCAAAGGATCCGTTTACAATTGTTATTCCACCACCGAATGTCACAGGTATTCTGCACATCGGTCATGCATGGGATAACACATTACAGGATATCATTTCCCGTTATAAGCGCATGCAGGGATTTGATACACTGTTTCTGCCTGGCATGGACCATGCCGGTATTGCTACACAGGCAAAAGTCGATGCCCGACTGAAAACAGAAGGCATCTCACGTTATGATATCGGACGTGAAAAGTTTCTCGATCGTGCCTGGGAGTGGAAAGAAGAATATGCTGCTACAATCCGCAAACAGTGGGCAAAGCTCGGTAACTCCCTGGATTATGACAGAGAACGTTTTACAATGGATGAAGGTTTCAATGCGGCAGTCCGTCATGTTTTTGTCACACTGTATAACGAAGGTCTGATTTACCGTGGATGGAGAATCATCAACTGGGATCCGGAAGCACGTACAGCACTTTCCAACATTGAAGTCTATTATCAGGAAGACGCCGGTAAGATGTACTACATGAAATACCGTACGGTTGAAGATGGCGAAGAATTTGTTGTTGCGACAACACGTCCGGAAACCATGTTCGGTGATGTTTGTATCGTAGTCAATCCGAATGACGAAAAGCGGAAACATCTGATCGGCAAGCACTGTATCAATCCGGCAAATGGAGAAACACTTCCGATTATCGGTGATGACTATATCGATATGGACTTCGGTACTGCGATCATGAAATGTACACCTGCACATGACCCGAATGACTTTGCAATTGCAGAACGTCATGGCCTTGAAAAGCCGATTGTCATGAATCCGGATGGAACGATGAATGAAAAGTGTGGCAGATATGCCGGCATGGATCGCTATGAAGCAAGAGATGCGGTTGTTGCAGCGATTGAAGCGGATGGCAATCTGGATCATATTGAAGATATCGTTCATCAGGTTGGACACTCTGAACGTACACATTGCGTTGTTGAACCATATCTTTCCCAGCAGTGGTTTGTTCGCATGAAGCCACTTGCAGAAGATGTTTTGAAGAATCAGGAAAACCCGGATCAGAAGATCAACTTCTATCCGGAAAGATTTGAAAAGACATTTACTCAGTGGCTGGAAAACATTGAAGACTGGTGTATTTCAAGACAGCTGTGGTGGGGTCATCGTATTCCTGCCTGGTACAATAAGGAAACAGGGGAAATGTATGTATCGGAAACAGATCCGAGTGATCCGGAAAACTGGGTACAGGATGAAGATGTTCTGGATACATGGTTCTCCAGTGCATTATGGCCTTTTGCTACACTAGGATGGCCTGAAGATACAGAAGATTTCAAACGTTATTATCCGACTACAACGATGGTTACAGGATATGACATCATCTTCTTCTGGGTTGCACGTATGGCTTTCCAGGCACGCCACTTCACAAATAACAGACCATTTAAGGATGTTCTGATTCATGGTCTGATCCGTGATGCTCAGGGGCGTAAGATGTCCAAATCACTTGGTAATGGAATTGATCCGATGGATGTCATCAATGAATATGGTGATGATGCATTGCGTTTCTTCCTGACAACAAATTCCACACCTGGTCAGGATATGCGTTATATTCCAGAAAAGGTAGAAGCAGCATGGAACTTCATCAATAAGATCTGGAATGCTTCCAGATTCGTATTGATGAATCTGCCGGAAGGGTTTGAAGAAAAAGATGTTGATCTGAATCATCTGTCTCTTGCGGATGCATGGATTCTCAACAGACTGAATCAGACGATTGCCCATGTCACAGCAAACATGGAAAAATATGAGTTTGCTCTGGTGGGTAATGAACTGTACAGCTTTGTATGGAATGATTTCTGTTCCTGGTATGTGGAAATGAGCAAGTCTTCTTTGAACAGTGAAGATGAAAACATCAGAAAGGCAGCACAGTCCACTCTGTATGTTACCCTTAATTCGATAGTCAGACTTCTGTCTCCATTCATGCCGTTTGTAACAGAAGAAATCTATCTGACAATGCCTCATGCAAAAAAATCCATCAACCTGGAAAGCTGGCCTGTACAGATCGAAGGTATTGCTGACAGTGATCTTGTATCCATGGATCGCATCATTTCGGCGATTTCAAAAATCAGAGAAGTCAGAAATGCAAATGATCTGAAACCATCAGCACCATTGCATGTCATGTTGAAGGATCTCGATGGCAACATCATTCCTGTTGATGCAGGATTTGCAGCAATTCTTACCAAGATGGCAAAAGTTACATGGGATGATACTTTGAACGGTGATCTTGCGGTTGAAACAATCCATTCCGGTACACTGCATATTCCATCTTCTGAACTTTGTGATCCGATTGAGGAAATGAAGAAGCTGGAAAATGAAAAGGCAAGACTGGAAAAGGAACTGGAAAGATCACATAAGATGCTTGGCAATCCTGGCTTTGTCAATAAGGCACCAGCTGCCAAGATCAATGCGGAAAAGGAAAAGCTTGCCGCATATGAGAAACAGTATCAGGCAATTGTGGATCGTATGTCCGCACTCGCAAAATAAAAGCTGATGTATTATAATCTTCTTAGGATAAAATCCTTAGAAGATTTTTTTCTTCCAATAAGAGGTACAGTATGAGTAATCATGAAAAGAAACATACACTTTTAAAGGCAATTGGTATTACAGCTGCAGCAGGTGCTGCTGCCTATGGTGGCTATGGTTATTATGTTTTCCGTACATTTTTTGATCTGAGCAGATCATCACTTCATACAGATGGTCCTGAAAGTCTTCCATATGGATATGGGGACAGACAGGAATGGCTGGATCACAGTGACAGACAGGATGTCTTCATTGATTCCTTTGACGGTCTTAAACTGCATGGACATACATTTACAAATCATCCTGATTCTCATCGCTGGATGGTTACCGTTCATGATGCAGGTAAGGATTATCGAAGCCTGATGGATATGATCTATGAAGCAGATCACAGAGGATACAATGTACTGGCAGTTGATCAAAGAGCCTGTGGCATGTCAGAAGGCAGATATACTTCCCTTGGCTGGGTGGAACATTATGATGTTATCTCCTGGGTTAACTGGCTTGTCAGAAATGATGCCCAGGCACAGATCGTTCTGTATGGAGCAGGGGTTGGAGGGGACACAGTCATGAACTGTGTCGGTGACTTCATGCCGAAAAATGTCAGAGCTGCCATTGAAGACAGTGGTTCGACAGGCGTCAGAGAAACTGTTCTACAGGGAATCCGCCTGATGCATAAGATTGATGGAAAGATGTTCATGCCTTCTGTTGACATGTATGTCAAACAGTTCCTGCATTTCTCCATGCAGGATATCTCCACAAAGCGTCAGCTGCAGAATGCACGTATTCCGGTGTTCTTTGTTCATGGCAGTGAAGACGAAATTATTCCGACAAGCATGGTATTTGATAACTTCTATTCCTGTTCTGCCATCAAGGAGATCTATGTTGTGGATGGGGCATCTCACCTGCAGTGCCATAAGGCAGAAGATTACTACAGACGCATCTTCAACTTTGTTGATACCTATTTCAATATCTGATGGATTGCACCTTTCTGTAACACAGGGAGGTGTTTTTTCTTGCTGGTAATATGGAAAGGGAGGCATTCTGCTTTGCTTTGTTTACGCTTTCATTTATAATACTGGTATGAAATTCCAACCGAAAAGAGAATTCTGATCGGAAAGAGGTTCATCCAGAAACATATTTTTGTGATGAGAATCTCCGGTTGGTCATGCGGAGATTTTTTGATTTCCGTATGTCAGAAAAGAAAGGGAGAGTTTATGAAATTACTCAAATCACTGCTGGCAGTTACTCTGACTGTCACTCTTGCAGCATGTTCCTCTACCGGTACATCTGCATCATCTGTATCTTCTTCATCAAATCAAGAAGTCAAAGTACCGGAAACAGTTACGATAACGGATCATGCGGATCGTACAGTGGAAGTACCTACAAATCCTGAAAAGGTTGCAATCCTTGGTATTTATCCGCTTGCTTCCATGTTATCCGTATATCTCAACAGTGCAGAAACAATCGTAGCTATGGAACCAGCTTCTGCCAATGCGGCTAAAAACAGTGTTCTGATTGACCTGTATCCTGAAATCGGTGATATCACAACGGATATTCTATCCGGGGAAGATCTGAACATCGAAGCTCTTGTTGCTTTGGAACCGGAAGTTGTTTATTACAATGCTGCCGATCAGGCAGATCTGGAAAAGCTGGAAAATGCAGGCATTACTGCTGTTGCATTCTCACCGACAAAATGGAAGTTTGATGTCATTGAAACATACAGACAATGGATTGCATTACTGGATCAGATCTATCCATCTTCTTCCAAGAATGCAAAACTTGTTGACCACTATTCCACAGAAATCTATAACATGATTCAGGAAACAGTTTCCACTGTTGAACAACCACAGAAGATTCTGTTCCTGTACCAGTATGATGAAAATGCAATGATCACTTCCTCTTCCCGCTTCTTTGGAGAATGGTGGGCAAAGGCAGCAGGTGGTGTCAATGTGGCATCTGATGTACAGGCTGAAACAGCCAATGCAAAGATCACAATGGAAAATGTATATGAATGGAATCCAGATGTGATCATCATTACAAACTTCACAAAGGCTACTCCGGATGACTTATACAACAATGCCATCGGCACTGATGACTGGTCAACTGTCAAGGCTGTACAGGATCATCGTGTATATAAGATGCCAATGGGTACATACCGTACATATACACCATCCTCTGATACACCAATGACACTGTTATGGCTTGCTCAGGCTGTTTACCCGGAACTGTTTGCTGATATAGATGTCAAGGCACAGGTCAAGGATTACTACAGCCAGCTGTTTGGTATTACACTCACAGATGAACAGATTGACAGAATGTATACACCAAATGCAGCAGCTTCTGAAATGAACTGATGTTTAAAAACAGATATTCTGCAGTTATGACAGGCACAATGATTGTGCTTGTCATATTTGCCTTGTATGCCCTTTGTATCGGGCAGTATTCGATTTCCTTTGAGGATCTGATACGTGCACTGACAGGAAAACAGCCACCTGCCAATGTCATAACTGTATTATTTAAAATTCGGCTTCCTCGCATTCTTGTATCGATTGGGGCAGGGGCAGGGTTATCTGCAGCAGGCGCAGCTTTCCAGTCCATGTTTGCCAATCCTCTTGCAACACCGGATACCCTTGGTACATCTAATGGTGCTTCCTTTGGCGCAGCCCTTGCCATTCTGCTTGGACTGGGAACATTTGGAATTCAGCTCAGTGCGTTACTTGCGGGCCTGCTTGCAATTGCACTTGTATTTGTGGTGTCTGGTGCTTCTAAGAAAAATGTATCAATCCTGACAGTTGTTCTTTCCGGTATGGTTATCTCATCTCTGTTTTCTGCTCTTGTGTCTTTTGTCAAGTTTGTAGCAGATCCAAATGATGTATTGCCTGTCATTACATACTGGCTGATGGGAAGCTTTTCTTCCATCAATCTGAAAAGCCTGTATACAGGATTACCACTCATCCTGATCGGTACAGTGATTCTGTATCTGATCCGCTATCGGATGAATGTATTATCGCTTTCCAAGGAAGAATCCATCAGCCTTGGTGTTAATCTGCCTTTGATCAGAACGGTCATCATCGTTTCCAGTGCTCTTGTTACAGCAAGTGTGACTGCCATGTGTGGTGTGATCAGCTGGGTTGGTCTTCTAATTCCTCATATTGCACGTATGCTTGTCGGTAATGATAACAGCCGTGTCATTCCATGCAGTATTGTATGTGGAAGTCTCTTTCTTCTTGTGATTGATACACTGGCAAGAACAATTGCAATATCTGAGATTCCGGTATCCATTCTGACAAGCATGATCGGGGCACCGGTATTCATTGCACTGTTGAAGAAAACAGGAGGTGATCTTTAGATGACTGTTGAAGCAGTTGATCTTTCCTTTACCTATGGAGAAAGAATGATTTTGAATCATGTCAGCTTTATGATCCCGGATCGTTCCATCACAACAGTCTTAGGTCCAAATGGAGCTGGAAAAACCACATTGTTGAAAATACTGCTTGGATTTGAAAAAATGGATGGAGGAGAAGTACTGTATGATGGAAAGAACCTTCATTCTATTCCATCAAAGCAGTTTTGGAACAGCATCGGATATGTACCTCAGGCAAGGCAGTCCATCTTTCCTTTAACGGTGGAAGAAACAGTACTGACAGGAAGAACAGGGCATCTTTCCATGTTTGAAAAGCCAGGCAGAAAAGATTATGCCATATGTGAAGAAGCAATGCACAAAGCAGGGATTTCTCATCTGAAAAACAGAAGCTGTGCGACCTTATCCGGTGGAGAACTTCAGCTTGTTCATATCGCGCGAGCACTGGCAGGAAAACCTCGCATCCTTGTACTGGATGAACCGGAAACCGGTCTGGATTTTGAAAATCAGCTGATGGTATTGCATCTGTTACAGCAGCTGAATCAGGAAGATGGACTGACGATTCTTTATAACACGCATTATCCGGATCATGCTCTGGATTTTTCTGATCATACCATTCTGTTTATGGGAGAAGGAAAAATCGTTCATGGCTCAGGAAAACAGGTGCTGACAAAAGAAAACATGGAACATGCATTCCATGTTTCAGTAGAAATCTTTACCGGTTTTAACAGGCATGCCGTCATACCGGTAGGAAAGGATCAAAAATGACAGGGATTCAGGCAAGCACTTCAAGTGCCAACAGAACGCAGATCGGAATCTTCGGCAGAATGAATGCCGGAAAATCCTCACTGATCAATGCATTAACCGATCAGCCATCCGCTATTGTATCGGATGTACCTGGAACAACAACGGATGTTGTACGGAAACCGATGGAAATACATGGGATCGGTGCATGCCTGTTTCTGGATACAGCTGGATTTGATGATACAGGTATTCTAGCAGACAAGCGGATTCAGGCTACAGAAAAAGCGCTTGCTTCCTGTGATCTTGCGATCATCGTGTTCTTTGATTCAGATACATCACTGGAAGGAAAATGGATTGCAAAGCTGAAAGAAAGAAAAGTACCTGTGATGGGTGTTCTTTCACATATGGATGCATATTCATCCCAAACCATACAGGAAAGGGTGGCTGCACTGGAAAAACAGTATGGACTGGCCGTGATCCCGGTTGACAGTACAAGTCGCCATGGTATTAAAGATGTTCTGCAGCAGCTGGTAAATCTTTCATCGGGTAAGAAAGAACAGCTCAGACTGCTTGATGGACTGGTTCAGGAAGGAGATACTGTCGTTCTTGTCATGCCACAGGATCCACAGGCTCCTGTTGGCAGACTGATTCAGCCGGAAGTCATGACAATCCGGGAATGCCTGGATCGTAACTGTATCACAATCTGCGTAACACCACAGCAGCTTCCATCTGCCTTAGCATCCCTGAAAAACAGTCCTGAGCTGATCATTACCGATTCCCAGGTATTTTCCAGCGTACATGAACTTTGTCCAAAAGGTACACAACTGACATCCTTTTCCATCCTGATGGCAGGACTCAAAGGGGATATCCGGTATCTTTCCCAAAGTGCTGCAGCTATTGAATCCTTAACGGAAAACAGCAGAGTGCTGATTGCGGAATGCTGTACACATGCACCGATGGAAGAAGATATCGGAAGAGTAAAAATTCCTAATATGCTGCGAAAGAAAATAGGACAGGGACTGAAAGTTGATGTCAAAGCAGGTACGGATTTCCCAAGTGATGCATCCGACTATGATCTGATCATTCAGTGTGGTGGATGCATGTTCAACCGCAGATATATCATGTCAAGAATTGATCAGGCAAAGGCGGCAGGGGTACCGATGAGCAATTATGGTATTGTTATTGCGTATCTGAGCGGAATCATGAATCATGTCACATTACCAAAGGAGGAACAATGATGGAAACAAGAATCGCAGTCATCGCAATCGTTGCGGAAAACAGAAATCATATTGATGAAATGAATCGTGTTCTTTCTGCCTATGGGGAATATATCATCGGCAGAATGGGTATCCCATATCCGAAAAAAGGTGTGTCATTGATTTCTGTAGCGGTTGATGCACCCAATGAAACCATTTCCGCATTAACCGGAAAGCTTGGTAACATTGAAGGTATCAATGTGAAAACAGCTTATTCCAAAGCCTGAACAGAACGCGTATGACGATTCTCATATGCGTTTTTTTATGAAAAAAGCAGAGATTTCTCTCTGCTTTGATTGTTAACGTACGATTGTTTCCTGAACCTTTGTGATGATGTCTTCCACCGCAACATCCATCTTTTCACCGGTTCTGGCTTTGAATTCAACCTTACCGTCTTTGATACCCTTACCGACAGTAATACGGTATGGAATACCGATCAGTTCCATATCCTTGAACTTGACACCAGGTCTTTCATCACGATCATCAAGAATGACTTCATAGCCTTTGCGTGTCAGTTCTGCATAGATGCGTTCTGCTTCTGCAACCTGTTGTTCATCCTTTGTAGAGATGATGACAATGGCTACCTGATATGGTGCAACTTCAATCGGCCAGTTGATGCCGTTTTCATCTGCATTCTGTTCTGCAAGAGCTGCCATTGCTCTAGCTGGGCCAATTCCATAGGAGCCCATCCATACATCCTGCAGCTGGTTGCTGGAATCCAGATAACGTAAATCCAGAGCCTTGGAATATTTTGTTCCAAGCTTGAATGTGTTGCCGACTTCAATACCGTGTTTGAATTCGATTGTTCCACCACACTTTGGACAGATATCACCTTCCATGATGTTTCTCAGATCTCCATGTCCTGTGATTGTGAAGTCCTTATTGTTGACATTGGCATAGTGATAGCCTGTTTTATTAGCACCAACAATGAAGTTCTGCATGTAAAGAACTTCTTCATCTGCATAGACAGGGCACTTGATGCCGATCGGTCCGGCAAAACCGACCTGTGCATCCGTTACACGGACAACCGTATCCGCATCTGCCAGTTCCACATTTGTGGCATTCAGCATCTTTCTCAGCTTTGTTTCGTTGACATCACGATCACCTCTGACCATAACCGCAACAGGGTTACCATCCACACTGTAGATCAGAGTCTTGACAAACTTCTTTGCATCCAGATGGAAATGTTCTGCAACTTCTTCAATTGTGCGGGAATTCGGTGTTTCCTCCAGGTACATTTCCTTTTCTTCTTCTTTGACTTCCGGCTTTTGTGGAATACATGGTGCAACTTCGATGTTGCTTGCAAAATCACAGGAATCGCAAAGAACAAGAACATCTTCACCGATTGGTGTAATTGCCTGGAATTCTTCAGAAAGAAGGCCACCCATGACACCTGTATCTGCTCTTACAATACGATAATCCAGATGCAGTCTGTCCATGATGTTCTTATAGGCATTAAACTGCTTTGCATAGGCAACATCCAGTCCTGCCTCATCCGCATCAAATGTATAGGCATCCTTCATGATGAACTCACGTACACGGATCAGACCGAAACGAGGTCTTGGTTCATCACGGAACTTTGTCTGCATCTGATATAAAGAAAACGGCATATCCTTATAGGATCTGATCTTCATCTTTGCAGCAAGAGCGAACAGTTCTTCGTGTGTTGGACCAAGAACGTAGTCCTGACCTTTTCTGTCCTTGAGGGCAAACATGGAGGAACCGAATCCTTCACGTCTTCCACTGGATACATACACTTCTTCAGGGATCAAAGAAGGCATCAGTACTTCCTGACAGCCTGTAGCATCCATTTCCTGTCGGATGATCTCCTCAATTTTCTGCATGACACGTAAGCCAAGTGGCAGCATCATATATACACCGGCAGAACTTTTTTTGATAAAACCGGCGCGAACAAGCAGATTGGAGCTAACAAGCTCTTCATCTCTGACATTTTCACGCAGGGTATAAAAGAAACTGTTTTTTAACTTCATGTTTTTCTCCTTAAACGAGGAAAATTATACCATATCTTTACTGTACGAAACCTGTTTAATTGTGTATAATAGTCAAAATTAAAAAACGGAGGGTAAGAAAAGATACATGGCAAAGTATTACAACGAACCATCTCATACATTCAGTGAGTATTTACTGATACCAGGATATACAGGTCCTGAAAACATCCCTGACAATGTGTCATTGAAAACACCTTTGGTGAAATTCAGAAAGGGTGAGGAACCTGCGATTTCTCTTAACATCCCGATGGTATCTGCAGTCATGCAGTCTGTATCAGGTGATCGTTTGGGTATTGCATTAGCAAAAGAAGGTGGCATGTCCTTCATTTTCGGTTCTCAGTCCATTGAATCTCAGGCAGCAATGGTAGCGCGCGTCAAGAACTACAAGGCAGGATTTGTCATTTCTGATTCCAATATCAAACCGGATGCAACATTACAGGATGTACTGGATCTGTTGGAAGAAACAGGACATTCCACAATGGCAGTTACGGATGACGGCACAAGCAACGGTAAACTGCTGGGTATGGTTACATCCCGTGACTATCGTATTTCCAGAATGACACCGGATACACCTGTTTCCGCATTCATGACACCAAGAGAAAATCTTGTTGTGGGTGGTAAGGAAACAACTCTTTCCGATGCCAATGATCTGATCTGGGATCACAAACTTAATACACTTCCAATTGTAGATGACAATGATCATCTGTTATACATGGTATTCCGTAAGGACTATGATTCTCATAAGGAATTCCCGAATGAACTTTCCGATGATGAAAAACGACTGATGGTAGGTGCAGGTATCAACTCCCGTGACTATCGTGAAAGAATCCCTGCTCTTGTCAATGCAGGGGTAGACTGCCTTGTCATCGACTCTTCTGAAGGTTATTCCTGCTGGCAGGCTGATACGATCAGATGGGTCAGAGAAAACTATGGCGATACAGTCAAGATCGGTGCTGGTAACATCGTGGATGAAGAAGGCTTCCGTTTCCTTGCAGATGCAGGTGCTGACTTCATCAAGATCGGTATCGGTGGTGGTTCTATCTGTATCACAAGAGAAACAAAGGGTATCGGACGTGGGCAGGCAACAGCTGTTATTGAAGTTGCTGCAGCACGTGATAAATACTTTGAAGAAACAGGCGTCTATGTGCCGATCTGTTCTGATGGCGGTATCGTTTATGACTATCACATGACACTGGCTCTTGCAATGGGTGCAGACTTTGTCATGCTGGGAAGATATTTCTCCCGTTTTGAAGAAGCACCTGGTCAGAAGCTTGTTGTTAACGGCAACACCGTCAAGGAATACTGGGGTGAAGGATCTGCCCGTGCAAGAAACTGGGGCAGATATGACCTTGGACAGGGCAAGAAGCTCAGTTTCGAAGAAGGTGTTGACTCCTATGTTCCATATGCTGGTACATTGAAGGACAACGTTGCGATGACAACACTGAAGATCCGCTCTACAATGTGCAACTGCGGTGCTCTGACAATTCCAGAACTGCAGGAAAAGGCAAAGCTGACACTTGTTTCCGCAACTTCCATCGTGGAAGGTGGCGCACACGATGTCACTGTCAAGCATAACGATAACAGCTACAACAAGTAAGTAACAGGGTTCCTGAAACAAGGAACCCTTTTTTAATGAAAACAAAAGGCAGATCAGTTCCGGTCTGCCTGTTGTTTTCTGTATTGTTTCATCTGCTGTTTCAGTTGTGCAAATACTGCTTTTTCACCATGATCTGCAATCTGCTGTAATACCTGCTGCAGCTTTTCTGCAGTAGAAGGATGCATGTACAGCCTGTCATTTCTTGTATTGAAATACTCTAATGCAGAAGCACTTGTATACGCATCTTTCTGATAGATCCGACATGCTGCAACCCGATCACAGACCATTTCCACAAAATAAGGGAAAGGCATTACAAGTGGTTGCCATATGCCATCCTTCAGATCATACCAGTATTCCCAATGATGTCTGTTTCTGCCTTTATGATGCATCCAACCATTCGCATATCCGAAGTGTTCCTTTTCATACATGTATGGGGAACGGTTTCCCTGAAAATACCGTACCGATTCGATGAATTCCGCAGGCTCATATTTGGAAAGATCATGTGTGAGCCCCTGTCTGTAAAGTCCACAGGCAAAGCAGTTTTTCATGACTTCATAACGATGTGTATTGATCGTATGCAAATGCAGAAAGAACTTTCTGATCCAGCTGTACTGTACTGTTGTTTCACCCATGGCCAATATTTTATGCCAACACACAACAGGATGCAAGAAATCAGCTGAAAACAGGCATGAAACATGATAGAATGGAGAACAGGAGATAAGAAATGAAAAGAAGTCAGGAACGTGAAAAGGCGATGATCGCCGTATATCAGTATCTGCTTGTCAACCGTGACTTGGATACGCTGATTGAAGATACATTTGAAAGAAAGATTGAGAAAGTGGATCCGTATTTTACAACAATGGTCCATACGGCAGTCGATAACGAAAAGACATACGAAGGCTATATCAATGAAGTACTGAAGGAAGGATGGAAGTTTTCCCGACTTGGTGCGATTGAACGCGCCATTCTGTTATGTGGCTGTTCCGAATTTGAAATGAAGCAGACACAGGCTGCCGTCATCATCGATGAGTATGTGGAACTTGCCAAGAAGTTCTGTGATGAGGATGCCTACAAACTCATCAATCGTGTTCTGGATATCATATGAGCCGGCGTATCATCCCTGTATCCACACTTGTACATTACCTGAAAGGATCACTGGAAAGTGATCCTGTATTGCATGGTGTACTTGTCGAAGGAGAAATATCCAATTTACGCAAGCCATACAGCGGTCACTGGTATTTTTCATTGAAAGATGAAAGGTCCAGTATATCCTGTGTGATGTTTTCATCATACAATCGCAGAGTCGGCTTTGAGGTTCATAATGGCGATAAAGTGGAAATCAGAGGGGATGTTTCCGTATATGAAGCAGGTGGAAGCCTGCAGATCATGGTCAATGCCATGCGTCCTTCCGGGATCGGAGATCTTTACCTGAAACTGGAAGAAATGAAAAAAAGAATGAATGAGGAAGGTCTGTTTGATCCTCAACATAAAAAACCATTACCTGCCTATCCGATGGATGTGGCATTAGTTACAGGAAACAACACTGCCGCAAGAGAAGATGTGCTGATCACACTCAAAAAACGCTGGCCATGTGCAAAGCTGAGAGAATATCCTGCTCCTGTACAGGGAATGGAAGCAGCCCCAAAGATCATCGATGCCCTGCAGAAAGCGGATCAGGGAAACCATGAAATCATACTGTTAGTGCGGGGTGGTGGATCGATCGAGGATCTGTGGTGTTTCAACGATGAGTCACTTGTCAGATTCATTTATCAGATGCATACACCTGTGGTAACAGGAATCGGTCATGAAACTGACTTTACGCTATGTGATTATGTTGCGGATGTTCGGGCAAATACCCCAACCGGGGCAGTTGAAACAGCTGTACCGGATCGTTTGGAAGTATCCGGACAGCTGCATCAGTATGCCATGCGGATGAGCAGTCTGATGCATAAACAGCTGGAATCAGCACGCATTCATCTCGATCATCTCAGTACTTCCCCGATATTGTGTGATCCTGGGCGGCTGACAAAGATGCACAGCCTTATTCTGCATCATCACAAACAGCAACTATTGCATTTTCCATTACGGCTGCAGGCAGATCAGATCCATCTACAGCGCCTGCATCACCGCTTTGAATCTGCAACTTCCGATTCCTTAAAGCAGATGCATGCACTTGTTGATGAAAAACAGGCAGCATTGCTGATGTGGCAGACAGAATCCGTAAAAAACAGAAAAGAGCTGATTCTGCAGGAAAAAGATACTCTGATTGAGCATATGGAACAGCGTCTTATGCAGATGAATGATAAAATGAGAATGCAGAGTGCCCTGCTGGATGCCTATTCACCTTTAAAGGTGCTTGCAAGAGGCTACAGCGTGGTAAGCAAAGATAAGATACCGGTAAAGGATTCTGTAGTGCTGAAAAAAGGGGATATGGTTACCATACGTCTTTCTTCAGGCAGTGCAGAAGCAGAAATAATGGAGGTACAACATGGCACAGAAAATGAAATTTGAAGCATCCATGGCACGTCTGGATGAAATCGTAAATGAACTTGAGAAGAATGAAAGACCTCTGGATGAATCCATTCAGCTGTTTGAAGAAGGGCTGAAACTCGTTCGTGCCTGCAATGAGAAACTCAATGAGTTTGAAACACAGGTAAAGGATATCATGGAAAGAAATGGTGGTGATTTGGATGCGGATTGAAGAAGTACTGCAAAAATTTCTTGATCGGCTTACTGATTCTAAAGTCAAGGAAGCCATGTCCTATTCATTAATGGCAGGTGGCAAGCGTATCCGTCCTAATCTGTTGTATGAAGTACTGAAAGGATATGGTAAAAACGAATCAGATGGGGATGCCTATGCTGCTGCTATTGAAATGATTCATACATATTCTCTGATTCATGATGATCTGCCTGCCATGGACAATGATGACTTAAGAAGAGGCAGACCGACATGTCATAAGCAGTTTGATGAAGCAACTGCTATTCTTGCCGGTGATGGCTTACTGACTTTTGCGTTTGAAACATGTGCGAATGCGAATACGCCAGCTGAAATCAGAGTCAGATGCATTGCCATGCTTGCTTCACTTGCAGGAGCGGATGGCATGGTACATGGACAGGATCTGGACATGAATGAGTCCGCACAGTCTGACTGGGATTACCTGAAGCAGGTACATACATATAAAACCGGTTGTCTTTTAAGTGTGCCGATGATGATTGGCGCATGTCTGAGTGGTCAAAGTGAAGAGATTATTGAAAAGTGGCATCAGATCGGTAATGCGATCGGTCTGGCTTTTCAGATTCAGGATGACATTCTGGATGTACAGCTGACAGCAGAACAGTTCGGTAAATCCAATTCGGATGAAAGAAACGATAAGGTGACAAGTGTTACCCTGCTTGGTATGGAAAAGGCGGAAGCCATGATGAATGATCTTTATACACAAGCGGAACAATCCATTGCTCAGATGCCTGAATTTGATGGAACACAGCTGATCAGCATGGTGGAACAGATCAGAAGCCGCAGAATCTGAAGGTGACAGTATGAATCTATCAGATATTCACAATCCGGATTTTCTGAAGAAAATGAGTGTGGATGAACTGGAAAGACTTGCTTCTGACATCCGTGCTTTTCTGATTCAGTCCATTTCTAAAACAGGCGGGCATCTTGCCAGTAATCTTGGTGTTGTTGATCTGACGATTGCCCTGCATTATGTGTTCCACTCACCAGTTGACAGGATTTTCTTTGATGTCGGCCATCAGTGTTATACCCATAAGATTCTGACTGGTAGAGCTGGTGCGTTCAATACCCTGCGTCAGTACAGAGGTCTTTCCGGATTTGAAAAGCGGAAGGAAAGTGAGCATGACGTATGGGAAGCAGGTCACAGTTCCACATCGCTTTCTGCAGCCCTTGGAATGGCTGTAGCGCGTGATCTTGATCACGATGATTACTGTATCGTTCCAGTCATTGGCGATGGCGCATTGAGCTCAGGAATGGCTCTGGAAGCATTAAATGAAATCGGAAGCGAGAAAAGAAGGATGATCATTGTCTTCAATGATAACAACATGTCCATTTCCCGCAATGTCGGTGCCTTATCCACAACATTTTCCAAACTGCGTACATCCAACGGCTATCTCAACATCAAACATAATCTGAAACGGAATCTCAAACATTCTCCTGTCGGGGAAGGGCTGTATAAAGGACTTGTAACGATGCGTGATTCCATCAAGGAACAGATTGTGGATACCGGAATTTTCGGCGAATATGGAATAGACTATATCGGACCGGTGGATGGTCATAACATCCATGATATGATTCAGGTATTCAAAGCTGTGAAAAATCATGAAGGACCGATTGTTGTTCATGTCATCACAAAAAAAGGAAAAGGATATGCCCCTTGTGAAAATGACCGGGAAGGATACTGGCATGGGGTTGGACCATTCAATCCTGCCACTGGTAAACCATTGCATGATACTCCTCCTGGTTATCAGCCATGGGCTGCAGTCATGACGCAGCAGCTGATTCGTGAAGCAGAAACAAGCAAGGATGTTATTGCGATTACTCCGGCTATGGCAAACGGATCCAAACTGAATCCTTTCTTTGCCAGATTTCCGGAAAGAAGCTTTGATACAGGGATTGCGGAAGAACATGCTGCCACATTTGCAGCCGGACTGGCTCTTTCTGGCAAGCGTCCGTATTTTGTCGTTTACAGTTCCTTTCTGCAAAGATGCTATGATCAGATCAATCATGATATCTGCAGAATGGATCTTCCGGTAGTCATCGGTGTGGATCATGCCGGCATTGTCGGCAGTGATGGTGAAACGCATCATGGCATTTATGATCTTGGACTGCTTACCGGGCTGCCGAATATGATTGTTGCCCAGCCATGCAATGCCAATGAAACACAGGATCTTGTACATACAGCCTTCCATCAGTCTCATCCGTTTGCGATACGTTTCAGTAAATCTGTGATTCCATTTGATCCAGGTTATGAAGCCAGAAAGATCGAAATCGGAACATGGGTCAGACATAATGATCTTCCTGATCATAAGGTTGCAGTGCTGACCTATGGAGAATGTGTGGAAACTGTACTGGAAAAAGTCATGTCCAATCAGTTACCTGTCACTGTCATCAACTGCCGTTTTCTGAAGCCTTTGGATAAGGAAATGATTGAATGGCTGTGTAAAAAGGATATGTACTGCATCACATATGAAAGTGATACGCTGATCCATGGACTTGGTTCATTGATCCTAGAATATGCAAATTCTAAAAATTTATCATTAAAAATGCATCGAATCGGAATTCCTGATGTATATGTACAGCATGGGAGTGAAAGACTGTTGCGTCGTGAGCTGCATATCGATATGAATACGCTCATGGACGAGGTCGAAAAGAAACTGCATTATGATTAGAAATCTTTACATTCAAAACTTCGTACTGATCGAAAAACTTGCACTGGATTTTAATGAAGGATTCAGTGCCTTTACTGGTGAAACCGGAGCCGGTAAATCCATCCTGATTGATGCCATCTCTTTGTTATGTGGTGAAAGAGCAAGTTCCTCTGTTGTTTCTGCAGGCTGTGAGAAAGCAATCATTGAAGGAACCTTTGATCTGAGCAATGATCAGACAGCTGTGGCTGTTTTGCAGGAAGCAGGTTTTGCTTGTGATGGGGATGTTACATTTACAAGAGAAATCACAAAATCCGGCAAGTCTGTTGCAAGGATTGATCATCGTATCGCACCATTATCTCTTTTAAAGGAAGTTCTGATGAATCAGGTCGATATCCATGGACAAAGGGATAATTCCTACCTCCTCAATACTTCCAATCACCTGCATCTGCTTGATGCATACCTCAAAGATGAAAAGCAGTGTGAACAGGTAAAACAGGCATATGATGTATATCATGGTCTGTTACAGGAAAAGTACAGGCTGGAACACGAAACATTCAACCAGGATGATCTGGAATTCTACCGCTATCAGGTCAATGAAATTGAAAGTGCTGATCTGCAGATCGGAGAAGATGAAATCCTGCAAGAAAAGGAAAAGCGGTTTGAGATGCTCAAAGATTCCTATGAAAAGATCAACGAAATCTTTCATCTGTATCACGAGCATGTTGCTGATCAGCTGTATGAAATCAACAGGCTGATGGGAAGTCTTAAGGATGAAGCCATGGCATCGGTGTCGGATACAGTCAATGACTGTTATTACGCCCTGGATGATGCCTTTACCACACTTGCTTCCATCAAAGATGAAATGGATCTTTCAGAAGAGGAAATCAACCAGATGGAAGAAAGGCTGTTTACGATCAACAGACTGAAAAGAAAGTATGGTAATACGATTGAAGATATTCTGCGCAAAAAAGATGAACTGCAGCAGATGATCGATTCCTTTGAAAACAGGCAGGAATATCTGCAGCGCATTGAATCAAGGATTATAAGGGCAAAAAAAGAATATGAATCCTGTGCAAAGACATTATCTGAAATCAGAACTTCTCAAAGCCACAGACTGGATGAAGAGATTGAATCTCAGTTAAAAGATCTTCTGCTTGTCAACGCAAGATTCAAAACCGTATTTCAGCAGGAAAATGAACCGACAGCTCATGGAGCTGAAAACTGTGAATTCCATATTTCCATGAATAAGGGAGAAACACTCAAACCTCTTTCCAAAACTGCTTCTGGTGGTGAGCTGAGCAGACTCATGCTTGGGCTTAAGGTCATCTTTACACATCTGATGGGCATTGAAACCGTCATCTTTGATGAAATTGATACTGGTGTATCCGGACCTGTTGCTACGGCAATCGGTCATAAGATGAAGTCCCTGTCATCAACATGTCAGGTATTTGCGGTTACTCATCTTGCTCAGGTTGCAGCATGTGGTGATACAAACTACTTCGTATCCAAGGCAGATGATGGAACCAATACACGTTCCACAGTCACAATGCTGGATGAAGAAGGAGTCATCAGACAGCTTGCTCTGATCGCATCCGGTGTCATCAGTGAATCTTCACTGAATGCCGCAAAAGAACTGTATGAAAGGAATCATGGCTGATGGCCAGGGTATATTTTCATATTGATCTGAATGCGTTTTTTGCCAGTGCGGAAATCTTATTGAATCCATCTCTTGCTGGCAAACCACTTGCAGTGGCAGGACACACAAGAAGATCAGTTGTTTCCACAGCAAGCTATGAAGCCAGAAAGTTTGGTGTAAGCAGTGGCATGTCCATTCAGGAAGCGGTACGATTATGTCCGGACCTGATCATTCAGGAAGGGCATTACCACTATTATGAGGAGCTTTCCAGCCAGTTTCTTGCGATTGTTTCTCTTTACTCAAAACTGGTGGAGCAGGCATCCATTGATGAATGCTATGTCGATATGACTGAAACCATTGCCAGGTATGAAAGACCTCTTGATCTGGCATGGGAGTTGCAGCAGAGGATCCGAAAAGAAACAGGTCTGCAGTGTTCCATTGGTATTGGCCCGAATCTGTTTCTTGCCAAGATGGCAAGTGACATGAAAAAACCGATGGGCATCACGGTGTTACGGATCCGTGATGTACCATCAAGGATGTGGCCTTTACCGATTAAAGACATGCGTGGCATTGGGAAAAAGACATTACCATATATGGAAGAGCTCAATATCCGTACAATCGGAGATCTTGCCAATTATCCGGATCTAAACAGATTACGTCCGGTATTTGGAAAGAATACAGAAGAAATCATTGAAAGAGCTCGTGGTATTGATCATTCACAGATGTTAATGGAATACGAAGCAAGATCCATGGGAATCTCGGAAACACTGCTGGAAGATGTTACCGATTACGATGAAATCAAAGGTGTATTCCGTATTCTTGCCCGTACTCTTTCTCACCGGTTGAAACAGGCAAATAAAGCCGGTACTAAAGTATCCATCCGGATCTGTTATTATGATCTGCATAATGCGGACCGCTCACGTACTCTCAAACATCCTGTATTCCGCAGTGATGATCTTTTCGTACAGGCAATGCAGCTGTTTGATGAAAACTGGGAAGAAGGGGATGCAGTCAGACTTCTTGGCATTACCGTATCTGACTTTGTGGAAGATTCCTATGTTCTGCATCAGCTGAGTCTGTTTGATGACCAACAGGAAAGAAAAGCTGAAACAGGTGAAGTGATTGCTGATCTGAACCACTCACTTGGCGTAAAAGCATTTGTCAGAGCATCCAGACTTCTGGAGAAAAAGAAATGAAGATTGATGAAGCGTTCCAGGAATACATGATGCATCTGCAGCTCAATCAGGGCAAAAGTACAAATACGGTGTATTCCTACAGTGAAGATCTGAAACAGTATATATCCTGGTTACATGAATCAGGGATTGAGAATATAGAAGATATCACCGGCCAGCATGTACAGGATTTTCTGATCTATCAAAGCAGGACAAAAAAGGAAACGACCATTGCACGATATGCGTCCTCCATCCGTGGGTTTCATGCAGATCTGAATTTCATCCATGGCATCAATGATCCATGTATCAACATTGAAGTCAGTGGTGCACACAGAACTTTACCGGATGTATGGTCTGTTGAAGACATTCAAAGACTGATGGAATCATTTGATGATCATGATCCATCTCAATGTGCTGACCATGCACTTCTGGAAACAGTTTATGCCTGCGGATTACGTATATCTGAAGTCACTTCTTTGACACTCAATCGTGTTGATCTGGATACATGTACAATCCGTGTTAAGGGAAAAGGGGATAAGGAAAGAATTGTACCATTACCCGTAGGAATCCGGGATTTTCTGAAATACTATCGTGATATCGTCAGACCTGGTATTTTGAAAGAAAAAACGAACCTGTTTTTTGTCAATGTGCATGGCAGAAAAATGACAACTGTCCACGTAGATCTTCTATTAAAGCAGAAATGTATTGAACTTGGCATACAGGGGCATCTGACTGCACATAAACTGCGTCACAGTTATGCAACTCATATGTTGCAGGCAGGGGCAGATTTAAGAACAATCCAGGAGATACTGGGTCATAGTGATATTGCAACAACAGAAATATACACCCATGTTCTTAACAGACAGAAATTTGATTCCTATCAGGAAAACCATCCTGGGCAGTCAGTCAAAAAACTGGACTTTCATGCAAAGAAATGATGTCTGAACAGGCATCATTTTTATCATAGGAAAAAGCAGCCGCACATACGACTGCCTAATCCCGTTTCAAAAAATATAAACTTGAAAGGCAAAAGTTGAACTTATGCCATCTCTACAATCGCATAAAATCAATATTTGTGCAAGTCCAGTAACCACATTTATGCATTATTTCTGATTCCAAATTATGAAACAAAATGTAATTTCATTTCAATTATGATTTGATAAACAATTGTTATAGAATTTACGGTATGAATATAAACGCATTTTCAAAAACATATACTGTCAGAAAACTGAAAGAATCTGACATAAAAGACATCTATCTGTTGTGTAAAGGTAACCCTCAGTATTACGTGCATTATCCTATGGAATTATCAGTTTCGAGCATTCAAGAAGATCTGAAAGCTCTGCCACCAGGGATTACACCGGACAGAAAGCATTATATTGGATATTATGATGCACATGAGGTACTGATTGCTGTGATGGATCTGATTGATGGATATCCAATACCTGATACGGTATTCATCGGTTTTTTTATGTGCGACAATTCCGTACAGGGACATGGTATTGGAAGCAAGATTATTACTGAGCTGATTCAGAATCTTCAAAATAAAGGATACAGAACAGTACAGCTAGCATGGATCACAACAGATACCCACGCAGAACACTTCTGGAAGAAAAACGGCTTCATACCAATCCAAGAAACAAAAAGTACAGATGGATATTCTGTACTTCTTGCGGAAAGATCACTGCATGAAACAAGTGTTCAAGAATTAAACGAATTGTAAACTTTACTGTCTTTTTCTGCTATTTTTTACCACTTAGAAACAATTGAATTGTAAACATTTATCGAGTATTTGTTTTACATGGACAAAAAATATCGATAATTAAATTGTAAACATTTGAGCTAATCGAGGATTTTTCAGTCGTTCACTTATGGAAAATATCGATCGATTTAATAGATAGTAAAAAGAAGGTATAGTATAGTATCTAATTACTTGCAATTTCTCTCAAGCCATGCATGCGGCACTCTGGATAACAGTACCTGTTCAGCTTCGATCTTATCGGTACCATATTTACCCCAGTATGTGTTGTTGCCAACGGATGTTTCTTCTATAAAAGGCTGAGACTCCGTGTCTGGATAAACAGCACTGGAGCTGATCAGAACATAATCATCAAATGATGCCAGATGATCCAGTAACTGCTGAACTTCTTCCCCGTTACAAGCAATGTCCACAACGACATCAAAATGCATGTCCGACAGCTATTGATTCAGATGATACCGATCTGTCTGGATCAGATGGACACCATGGATCTGTGGTTTTGTATTACGATTCAGAACATAAGTCTGGTAGCCATGATTGATCATGTTTTGGGCAGTAGCTCTGCTGACAAAGACAGTACCTCCCATTACAAGCACTCTTTTCATATGTTTCTCCTTCTGCATGACTGGTATGGCTCCAAATGAAAAGAAAATCACTGCAGAGTTACCTGCAGTGAAAGAAAGAAGTATGGAAAACTCAGTTTGCAGAATAGACGATTCTGAAATAGGTGTTGGATGTCAGTTTGTATACGATGCTATAGAAGATGGCAAAGGGTAGAGAAGCTTTCTTGCTTAACTTAATGACAATGGGTATTCTGTCAGCTTTATTTGAAATTTCCTAGAAGCTCATGAATATGATTCAAGAGATCCTGGTACTTGTTGTAGAAGTCGAATATCCGATCATGCGGAAATTCTTTTCGAGAACATGGATAAAGAATTTCTTCAGCAGTTTTTATCCGATTTTTTACCATAACAATTATTTATTCTAAGATAAAGTCTTTTTTTTAATATTTTTGAGTCTTCTGCACACTTGGTGGGTAAATTAGCTTCCTGTAACATATAAATCAGGAGGATGACTAAAAGAGAGTGAAAAGAAAAAGTACCTGTCGTACAATTGAATCTGCTGACTGCGCAGTTGGCTGAATCAATTGACGGAGGTACGTATGAACAATTGTAACAAACAAAACGAAAAGATTGAACTGATTGATGAAAAAACTTTGATTGTTGGTGTCGATATTGGCTCTAATGACGAGTATGCACGTCTATTCACATGGCGAAAGATCGAGCTTTCCAAAGTATGAACTGAACGAAAATAGATAGCCATTTTGAACGGTAAACTATTACCAATATTGGTAATATTAAACTGTTCTTTTTGGCTATCTATATTCTGACATCATTAACATGTACACAAGTAACAAAGAGGATGTCGAAGTAATAGACCAAGAATTCAAAGAGGTTTTGAAAACCTCAGTTTTTAATCCAAATATTGGTCCAAACGACGAGCTCATTTGAGTTGATAGGGCTCAATGTTTACAATTCATTTGTTGCTATATTTTTGTATTTCGAATAAATGTTTACAATTTAATTGATATATTTACAAATTATATTGTCGCTAAACAACAAGAAATATCTGATGCAGTTTATGCCTCTAAAAAGAATACATAATATACATTATGCGAAGTAGTATTTTTGAGATGAGATATATAAAAATTCATATGTTCAGATGGAAATTTATCTGTCCTTTAGCGTATTTTAATGGAATAATATCTTTCCTTTCGTGAAAATCCATTGTGTACCTGTTTTATGTGATTTCATCGTAATTTGCTGATAGATTCTTCTGAAAGTCGAGCAAATAACCATTATTGATACCTATCATTCACTTGCGGTGTCGTGTATTGAAGGCTCAGAGTCGAAGATTGCCTGATCGATGCGATTCATTCCTGCAAATTTATCATACAGTTCACTGCTCATTTAGTAATTACGCATGATATTCAATAGTGGCTAGAATATGTCATATTGATTGGT
>CAMCSA010000004.1 GCA_945877405.1 uncultured Erysipelotrichaceae bacterium
CATCATTTTGGATTTTTTGGGTAATAAGTCATACAGAACCCCAAAGATGAAAGGAGGTAGAACCTATGGGAACACCAGATAAAATCTTCAAGGATTACTTCAAGCAGCCTCATGTAGTGGCTTCCGTTGCTGAAATGGTACTGTTCAACCGAAATCAGTGCATTGATGAAAATGATGTCAGCATTCTTGACAGTGTTCAGACAAAGATTGATCGTACAGGTAACAGACATAAGGAACTCATCCGTGATGTTCACTCGCGTATTTTTCTGCGTGAGAATAACATCAACTGTGCCATTCATTTCAATCTGGAGCTGATGGCATATCTGGATACTGCCATGGTAGTACGGACAATGGAATATGATATCAATACCCTGATTGTGCAGATCCGTCGCATCGCATCGAGAATGGAACGGACAGGACAGGTTGAGAATGCAGAAACCGTAAACTTTCTGACACAGCTTCCTCATGTGCTCCAGCTTGAACCGTGTATTACGTGCGTGGTAAACTTGAGTAAGCAGAAGTGGGATGGATATTTCAGCTGTGATGATCTGTATCATCCAAGGTTGAAAGCAGAAGATATCCATCCGACAACAAGCGGAAATCTTCTGGTCATCGACCCTCATACAATGAGCGATGAGCAGCTTGACCTGCTGATTCCAGAACTCAAGCTTCTGTTTCTGATTGTAAGATATCAGACACAGGAGCACGCACAGCAGCTTCGTGAACTGCTGGAAAACTCTGAGCTGAGAATCGGTAAGGAGATGGCAAGAGTCATCTCTACCATTCTCAATCGTAAGATCAAGATTCCAAAGAAGGGAGAAACAGTCATCATGTGTGAAGCAATGAGAGTCATTACAGAAAACATCAAGGCTGAAGTCAGAGCTGAAATCAAGAATGAAGTTAAGGCTGAAGGTATTCGGATCGGCAGATTTGAGATTGTGGCAGAACTGTACCGCGATCATACATTAAGTGCAGAAAAGGCTGCTGCCAAGCTGAATATGCCTGTTGAACAGTTTCTTGCAAGAATAAAGATGTGCTAGTCAGTTTGGAAGGAGAATTCACTCTCCTTCCATCTTTTTTTGAATTCTGTTTCTGATTGTAAGATATCAGCCGCAGGAGCACGCACAGCAGCTTCGTGAACTGTTGGAAAACTCTGAGCTGAGAATCGGTAAGGAGATGGCAAGAGTCATCTCTACCATTCTCAATCGTAAGATCAAGATTCCAAAGAAGGGAGAAACAGTCATCATGTGTGAAGCAATGAGAGTCATTACAGAAAACATCAAGGCTGAAGTCAGAGCTGAAGTCAAAGATGAAGCTAAGGCTGAACATGTGTTTTGTGTTAACGATACCAGATGATACGCTGTCAGAACGAGTTCCTGGTCTTGTTTGGATCAAGAATTTCGTTATTTCTCTGGATGATTCCTTCCTGGAACAACTACATCACTGTACAGTCTTCATTGAAGCTGACCTGTATGAATGGTATGATGGAAATCAGAGATGAATGATCTGCAGATCAGAGTCATTCAATGAAAGCAGTACCTGGAAAACAATGATCCAGGTACAGGAAGAGAGGAAAAAACATGCCAATACAATATCATTCCAGTACAAAAACATTTCATCTGTACAATGATTCCATCAGTTACATTTTCATGATTCTGGAAAACGGTACTCCTGGTCAGCTTTACTATGGATCCAGGTTATCGGATAAAGAAGATTTCAGCGAACTGCTGGAAATGAAAAGAAGAGCCAATGCACCATGTACCTATGAAGGAAACCTTCTATTTTCTCTGGAACATCTGAAACAGGAATACCCGTTGTATGGACATGGTGACCTGCGTTATCCTGCATGTTCCATACAGAAGGAAAATGGAAGCTATATTTTTGAATTCCAGTATGTATCCCATTCCATATACAAGGGAAAAAATAGAATAAAAGGGCTTCCTGCAATCTGGTGTGAAAACAGCGATGATATGGAATCTTTGGAAGTTGTACTGGAAGATCAGCGGACAGATACACAACTGACACTGTACTATACCATCTGTACACACCTTCCTGTCATAGCCCGTCATGCTCTCATTCTTCACAATGGGCAATCATCCATTACATTACAGCGTATGATGAGCTGTAATGTTGATCTGATTGATGATGCATGGGATATGATACAGCTTTCCGGTGCCTGGAGCAGAGAACGTCATGTATCCAGTACACCATTAAGACCAGGTGTACAGTCAGTTTATTCCATGCGTGGGCATTCTTCTGCGCAGTTCAATCCATTCCTTGCCCTGAAAAGGAAAGAGTGCAGTGAAACTGCAGGAGAGTGCATGGGCTTTACCCTTCTTTACAGCGGCAGTTATCTTGCACAGGTGGAAGTAGACAACTACCATGTCAGTCGTGTTCAGTTAGGAATTCATCCGGACTGTTTCGAATGGACATTACAGCAGGGAGAATCCTTTGAAACACCTGAAGCAGTATATGTTTACAGTGAGCATGGGCTTAATGGCATGAGTCAGGCATTCCATAAACTGTTCAATCATCATCTTGTCCGTGGTACATACCGACTTCAGGATCGACCGATTCTAATCAATAACTGGGAAGCAACCTACTTTGACTTTGATGAAGAAAAGATCGTCAGGATTGCTGAAACAGCTGCTAAAGCAGGGATAGAACTGTTTGTTCTGGATGATGGATGGTTCGGTAACAGAAATGATGATCATCGAGGATTAGGTGACTGGTATGCAAATGTGTCAAAACTGCCACATGGGATTGCAGGATTGTCAGAAAGA
The DNA here is from genome assembly GCA_945877405.1 of uncultured Erysipelotrichaceae bacterium. GTDB lineage: Bacteria > Bacillota_I > Bacilli_A > Erysipelotrichales > Erysipelotrichaceae > Bulleidia. Next base: position 2,784 of record CAMCSA010000004.1, read on the forward strand.
ATACATGCGATCGGTATGAAATTCGGTTTATGGATTGAACCAGAAATGGTCAATATGGATTCTGATCTGTATCGTGCTCATCCGGAATGGGTCATGATCGATCCGGATTACGTACCATGTCATGGCAGAAATCAGTATGTCCTTGATTTTTCCAGAAGAGAAGTTGTTGATCACATTTTCAACATGCTTGATCATGTACTGGATGGTGCAGATGTCAACTATATCAAATGGGATATGAACCGTACGATGAGTGAAGTCTATTCCCGCAGCCATTCATCGGATCGCCAGGGCAGAGTCATGCATGAATACATCCTTGGCGTATATGATCTTTATGAAAGACTCATGCAGAAGTATCCGGATATCCTGTTTGAATCATGTGCAAGTGGAGGAAGCCGATTTGATGCAGGTATGCTGTATTATGCCCCACAGGCATGGACCAGTGATAACTCGGATGCCATTGAAAGACTGAAGATTCAGTATGGTACTTCCTTTGTCTATCCTCCATCCTGTATGGGAGCACATGTATCTGCTGTTCCAAATCACCAGGTATTCCGTAACACACCACTTAACACAAGAGCCAATGTTGCCTTTTATGGTGCCTTTGGTTATGAACTGGATTTATCAAAGCTGAGTGATGAGGAAAAGGAAGAAGTCAGACAGCAGGTTGCATTCATGAAAAAATACAGACATGTATTTCAATATGGAACATTCTACAGGCTTTCTTCACCGTTTGAATCGAATGAAACAGTATGGATGAGTGTCAGTGAAGATCGCTCAACTGCAATCGTCGGCTATTATCGCGTACTGAATGAAGTCAATGTCGGTTATCGCAGAGTCAGACTGGCAGGACTGGATGAAAATGCTGTATACACAATTAACGGCACAGATCAGGCAACAGATGGCAGAGAGCTGATGAAAGCCGGACTTGTGATAAGTGATTATACAAGTGGTGAGAATGGAGAGACATACAACGGCAGAAACGGTGATTTCATTTCACGTCTGTATGTGCTGGAATCATAAATGTTTCATCGTAACAGTCAGAAAACAGGGAATGGAAATTTTTCCTGTTTTTTGTATGAACTTGTATGGATACATGATTTGTTGCAGATAATCCTAAGAATTATCTGCATCCATGCACAGAATCGTACATATAAACCGGTTTGAGAAAGGATGTTTCCATCCGTATCATAATAACCATCACAGGGGAGCAGGAATCAACCAGGCCTCTTCCCTGTGATGAATCAAAGATGCAGATCCGCATCTTTACGGAAAGGAGATTTATGAATTCCTGTTTTATCGTAGGGCATATTGATGAAATGCCTGTCAATGATACTTCTTCTGTAAATACCAGATGCCTGATGAAGGTCAGTTGTAACAGATCTTATGCAGAAGCGGATGGTACATATGTTCAGGATGTGTTTTCAGTCCTGTTATGGAGAGGAGTTGCGGAAGAAACATGTAACTGCTGTAATCGGGGTGATCCGATTGCGGTAAAAGGCAGACTGATCATGGAAAATAATAACCCATTGATCGTCGCAGAACAGGTATCTCTGCCTGCCGGATTCTGAATACCCCTCTGCAGAATTTTGCATATTTGTATCCTTCAAATCAAAATATTTCCTTCTGCAGAATATGCCACCATGGATGATCCTTCTATCTGGCTTCTCTTCATTCTTTTCTCTCTAGCATGAAACTCCTTTGAATGATAGATCCATTTATCACTGAAATTCTGAGTTTTCCATAATCGTTTAGTATGTTGTACATCAGGATCAAGACCTTCAAACACCCTCCAATTTCCCGTTTCAGTGGTAATCCTTACACATTTCATGTTAGAATGTTTCCGTTTGAGGAGGATCATCCATGGCTTTTGATTCATTAAGTGAAAGACTGAATAAGGCGATGCGCAATGTTGTCGGTAAGGGTACGCTGACCGACGCCAATATGGAAGATATGCTGAAGGAAGTGCGTATTGCATTGCTGGAAGCCGATGTCAATTATAGAATTGTAAAACAGTTCCTGGAAGATGTCAGAGAAAAGGCAAGAGGACAGAATGTTCTCAGCTCTGTTGAACCAGGAGAACAGCTTGTCAAGATCGTACACGATCAGATCATTGAGCTGCTTGGTGATGAAGATGCAACTGTTGCTTTTAAAGAAACAGGCATCACTGTCATCATGCTTGCAGGTCTGCAGGGTACAGGTAAGACAACATCCGTTGCAAAAATTGCAAATTATTTTAAAACAAAAGAAAACAGAAACCCGCTGCTGATTGCAGCAGACGTCATTCGTCCAGCTGCGATTGATCAGCTGAAAACACTTGGTCAGGAAATTGATTGTGAAGTGTTCAGTTTAGGAACAGACCATCCGGCTGTTGAAACTGTCAAGGCGGGTATGGAATATGCCCGTGCGAATGGCTTTGATACGGTATTCATTGATACTGCAGGTCGACTGCACATTGATGAAGAACTGATGAACGAACTCAAGGAAATCAATACACTTGTATCACCTGATGAAATCCTTCTGACAGTTGATGCAATGACAGGTCAGGATATCGTCAATGTTGCCAAGGCATTCCAGGAAGCATTACCATTAACAGGTCTTGTTGTGACCAAGTTTGATGGTGACTCCCGTGGTGGTGGTGTTCTTTCTGTCAAGAAGATCACAGGTGTTCCGATCAAGTTCGTCGGTGAAGGTGAAAAGATCGGGGATATGAACCGCTTCTATCCTGAACGTATGGCGGATCGTATTCTTGGAATGGGTGATATTGTAACTCTTGTTGAGCAGGCACGGGAAAAGCTCGACATGGAAGAAAACCAGAGACTTGCAGAACGCATGCTTGCTGGTACATATACACTCGATGACATGCTGAAGCAGTTTGAGCAGATCCAGAAGCTTGGCTCATTTGGAGGTATCATGAAGATGATGCCTGGTATGGGCCAGTATGCTGATATGCTGGACGAGAATAAAGCCAATGGCTCCATGAAGAAGACAAAGGCGATCATCCAGTCCATGACAGCATATGAAAGAGAACATCCGGAAAAACTGCGTGGTACGATGAAGAAACGTATTGCGAAAGGTTCTGGAACAAAAGTGGATGATGTCAATCGTCTAATCAACCAGTTCAACCGCATGAAAAAGACAGTCGGCGCTCTTGGTGCAATGAATCGTGCAGGAACACTGAACGAGGAATCCCTGTCCAGAATGGCTGAGAATGCTACAAAACAGGTTGAAATGCTGAAAAAAGGCAGACGTTTCCGTTAATTTACAACAATAAGCACCTGTCAAGTAAAAAAGCTTGACAGGTGCTTTATCTTGTCATATACTCATACCTGTTGAAAGAGAGGTATTTTCAATTATGGCAGTTAGACTTCGTCTGAAGAGAATGGGTGCCAAGAAGGCTCCTAGATATCGTATCGTTGCAGCTGATGCACGTTCCCCAAGAGATGGTAGAGACATCGAAGTTGTAGGTTATGTAAATCCTACAACAGAACCTGCAGAAGTAACAATCGATTCTGAAAAGGCTCTGAAGTGGCTCAGAAATGGTGCTCAGCCATCTGATACAGTTCGTAACTACCTTTCCGCAGCTGGTGTCATGAAGACATTCCACGAGGAAAAGGCAGCAAAAAAAGCTGAGAAGAAGTAATTTATGGCAGAACTCGATCAAGTCCTTCTTGGTCTTGTCAGACCGATGGTTGAAGAACCTGAAAGTCTTGAAGTCAGAGAAATGGACAGTTCCAATCCGCGTGAGGTTGTTCTGCATGTATATGCAAAGAATGATGATATTGCACGTCTGATTGGAAAAAAGGGTGCCATGGCTTCCGCACTTCGTCAGGTCATGTCCGTTGCTTCTCATACGGATAACAAGAAAATCAGCATCAAATTTGAACAGATCGACTGAAGGTAAGCATTTCCTGGAAAAAGGAGATGCTTTTTCTTTTGGTATGAACTTTCTGGTAAGCATTACATAGTGTGTAACAGTGATGTGCCAGTATCATTCAAAAATTATGTCAATAAAAGCATGAGTATATGTCAGGAAATGATATGATATAGAAAAACAGGGAGTGGACATATGAAAACGAAAATCATCGCAGGAACTTTGGGTATTGCAGCTGCAGCACTGGCAGTATACAGTTATATGATACTGCCAGATACAGTAGCAGTTCAGATTGGCGTGGATGGACAGGTTTCCAATACGATGCCTAAACTGTTTGCGGTGGCATTACCACTTGTGATCACACTTGGTGGATGTGGTGTAACTGTATTTGGAAAAAAAGAATCGAAAGGCAAAGGAATTGTTCTATCTGTTGTCGGGATTGGTGTCATGATTGTGACAATTCTGTTCAACCGATGATGGCTTTTGATTTTACTGGTTGTTGTGGCATAATAATGCAGGTTACAGGAGAATAGAAATTCATGAAATATATCAGAATCGGAAAGGTGATCAATACACATGGCATCAAAGGAGAAGCAAAGATCTACAGCTATTCTGACTTTGATGATGAAAGATATGTCAAAGGCAATACGGTATGGATGAAACATGGTGAGGAAATGATTCCTTTAACAGTAAAGACATATCGGGTTCACAAAGGATTCCCGCTTGTCAGCTTTGAAGAACTCAAGGATATCAATGCTGTGGAGCCATACCGCAATTGCGAACTGTACATCACAGATGATATGAGAGAAGAGTTGGAAGAAGGCTATTATTATGATGAGCTGGAAGACCTGGAAGCTTTCGATCAGGATGGTAACAGACTGGGTGTTACAGTAGGAATTGAAGAAACAAACGGTGCACAGGATAATCTGCGTATTGCGATGGATAACGGCAGATCTTTCCTTGTTCCATACATCGATGAATTCATTGAAGAAGTTGATCTGGATCATAACAGAATTGTGATCAACATGCAGGAAGGACTGTTATGAAGATTACAGTACTGACACTGTTTCCTGATATGTATCACGATTTTCTGCATACTTCCATTATCGGCAGGGCAATTGAAAGAGGCCTTGTGGAAGTGGAATGTGTACAGATCCGTGATTTTGCAACGGACAACTACAGGCATGTGGACGATCGCCCGTTTGGTGGTGGTAAGGGGCAGGTCATGAAATGTCAGCCGATTCTGGATGCACTGGACAGTGTGAAAACAGAAAACAGTCATACAGTCATGATGTCACCGCTTGGCACAACCTTTGATCAGAAAAAGGCCAGGCAGTTTGCTGAGATGGATCATCTGATTCTTTTATGCGGTCACTATGAAGGTATTGATGCAAGAGTCAATCAGCATATGGATGAAATGATTTCCATAGGAGATTATGTATTGACTGGTGGAGAAATCGCATCGATGGTTGTCATGGATGCAGTGATCCGTTTATTAAAGGGAAGTATTACAGAAGGCAGTGCAGATGATGAATCGTATGAAAACGGACTGCTGGAATACCCGCAATATACCCAGCCTGCAGACTACAAAGGCGACCGTGTCCCGGATATTCTTTTATCTGGCCACCATGCAAAGATCGAAGAATACCGCATCGAACAGTCACTTCTGATAACATATGAAAAAAGACCTGATCTGTTTGAAAAGCATGTTTTTACACCACAGGAAGAAAAAATACTGAAAAGACTGAAAAAAGAAGGGAAAATTCAGTAAAAGTACACGATCTTGTACAGTGATATTGAAGCGTTGCGTGTATAACAGATGCACAGGAGGTAGCACCTATGTGCATGTCACAACAGGAAGTACGCAATACGATTCATCGGATTACAGTATCCAGAATCAGTGCAGGGGATGATTCCTATTCACCATATGAGTGGAATATGCTGGAAGAAGCCTATATCAGCCATGTACCATCGGCGGTGTGTGCTGGTATGATGGATGTGGAACAGTCGGAAGTGGATCAGATTTATCAGTTATTTTCGATCCAGGCAGCTTTATCAGGCTTGCAGCAATATCTGAATCAGCCTGCAGTTACGCAATAAACAGCTTTACAGACAACTCCTTTAGCATTCCATTGATCTGCAGTGGATCTATGAAAGGAGTTTTCTTTGGGCCGAAAGATCAGATCAGCTTCAAACATATTTATACGGGGTCACCATCTTTGCTGAACACAACAACATCAGTCATCGATCATGCACTCGTGCAGTGATTCTGCACTTTTTTACGTTGCCTGAAAGGCTTGAAAGTGGTATAGTTTACAGGATACCATGGCAAAATAGGGGGAAGATTACGCATATGGAAAAAACATTTGAAAAAATCGTAAATCATGCGAAAACAACAGGTTTTGTATTTCAGGGATCTGAAATCTACGGTGGCTTAAGCAATACATGGGATTTCGGCCCTTATGGCGTAATGCTCAAGGACAATATCAAACGTGCATGGCAGAAGAAGTTCATACAGGAAGACCCGAATAACGTGGAAATCCAGGCTGCCATTCTCATGAATCCAAAGGTATGGGAAGCTTCAGGTCATCTGAAAGGTTTCTCTGATCCTTTAATGGACTGCAAGCAGTGTAAGACAAGACACAGAGCAGACCAGCTGATTGAAAACTGGTCGAATGGAACAGTTAACCCGGAAGGCTGGTCCAATGAAAAGATGGAAGAATTCATTAAAGAAAACAACATTCCATGTCCTGACTGCGGATCTCATGACTTTACAAATATCCGTCAGTTCAATCTGATGTTCAAGACTTTCCAGGGAACACTGGAAGATGCAAAGAATACAATCTATCTGCGTCCGGAAACAGCGCAGGGTATGTTTGTTGACTTCAAGAATGTACAGCGTGCATACAGAAAGAAGCTTCCATTTGGAATCGGCCAGATCGGTAAGTCTTTCCGTAATGAAATCACACCTGGTAACTTCATTTTCAGAACAAGAGAATTTGAACAGATGGAAATGGAATTCTTCTGTGCTCCAGGTACAGATGATGAATGGTTCCCATACTGGAGAAAGTTCTGCATGGACTGGATTCTTTCCTTAGGCGGAAATCCGGAAAATCTGCGTTTCAGAGACCATGAAAAGGAAGAACTTTCGTTCTATTCCAAGGGAACAACGGATATTGAATACCGTTTCCCATGGGGTTGGGGCGAACTGTGGGGTATTGCAGACCGTACAGATTACGACCTGACACAGCATCAGGAAACATCCGGTAAGGATATGACTTACCTGGATCCGACAACAAATGAAAAGTATCTGCCATATGTCGTTGAACCGGCTGTTGGTGTTGAAAGACTGTTCTTCATGTTCTTTACAGATGCATATGATGAAGAAACACTGGAAAGCGGCGATACAAGAATCGTCATGCATTTCCATCCTGTACTGGCACCTGTCAAGGCTGCTATCTTCCCTTTAAAGAAGAAGAACCACAGTGAAAAGGCACAGGAAATCTACAGATCTTTGTCCTATGATTTCCAGTGCGCTTATGATGATGCAGGTTCCATCGGCAAACGTTACAGAAGAATGGACGAAGTCGGTACACCTTACTGCATCACTGTAGATGATCAGACACTCCAGGATGGTACAGTTACCATCCGTCATCGTGACACGATGGAACAGGAACGAATGACCATCGAAGAAGTACGTGCAAAGATTCTGAAGGAAATCCGTTTCTGATCAGAAAACAGACAGGAGGAACATGGCAAGACTGGAAAAGGCAGAAATAGACCGGATCCGTAATGGTGCTGATATCGTGGATGTCATATCCCACTATACCAGTGTGCAGAAGCATGGTCGTCAATACAGATGTATCTGCCCGTTTCATGATGACCATGATCCGTCTTTGAAGATCAATACGGAACGTCAGATTTATAAATGTTTTGTATGTGGGGCAGGCGGAAATGTCTTTACCTTCGTACAGAACTTTGAAAAGGTTTCCTTTGTGGAAGCAGTTGCTGCAGTGGCACAGATTACAGATCAGCCACTGTCCATCAATCCTTCCGCATTTGTAAAACCTGCAGATCCACACATCGAAACCATTCATAAAGTGCTGGATGAAACAATCCGTTATACCACTTACCAATTGGACAGTGCGGAAGGTACTGCGGCTAAGGAATATCTGGAAAAAAGAGGACTGGATAAAGCAATCCGGGAAACATTTCAGATCGGCTTCAATCCTTCCGGTAACTCCTTAAGCAGATATCTTTCCGCAAAAGGGTATACACAGGAACAGATGTGTGATGCCAATGTCGCCAATCTGTATGGCGGCAGATTATCGGATGTATTTGATGGAAGAATCACATTCCCGATTCATGATGCTTCAGGCAGACCAATCGGTTTTTCTGCAAGATCCATGGATCCGCAGAATCCATCCAAGTATGTCAATACAAATGAAACCGATGTATTCCATAAAGGAAACATCGTATACAACTACCATCGTGCCCGCACGCAGGCACGTCATGAAGGAAAGATCTATGTGTGTGAAGGTGTGACCGATGTCATTGCTTTTGCACGTGCAGGTATTACCAATGCGGTATGTACCCTTGGTACAAGCTGTACCGCAGCACAGATCGCCTTACTGAAAAAGTCTGCTGCGCGGATTGTGTTCTGCTATGATGGCGACCATGCCGGTCAGGCAGCGACATTCCGTGCTGGAAGGATGGCAGTGGAAAGCGGATGCGAAATATCGATTGTTGTCAATCAGACGGGTAAGGATCCGGATGAGATCATTGCTTCAGATGGACCGGAAGGTCTGCAGAATCTTGTTTCAAAAGAAATGTCATGGATGGAATTCGTACTTTCCTATCTTGTCAGTGAAACGAATATGAACAGCTATCTTGATAAAAAAGAGATGGCTGAAAAGGCAATGGTTGAAATCAATCGTCTGAGCGATCCGATGGAGCGTGAATATTTCACATCACAGCTTTCAAAACTGACCGGATTACCGCTTAAGGCAAAAAGTGAGCAGAGAAGCATACCTGTATTACCAAAAGGCAGTGCACCTGCGATTGTACCGGATGGACTCATCAATGCGGAAGATCAGATTCTTTCGATGATGCTTATATCCAATGAGGCGGTAAGGCGGTTTGAAGAACAGATCGGATATCTGATCACCCGTGAGGGTCAGATGCTGGCAATGATGATCATTGACGATGTTCATACAAAAGGGTCATGTGATCCGGCGTCCTTAATGGACCAGAGTGAAGATGAATCGTTGCGGTCACGACTTGTTTCCATTGCATCTGATCATGAATGGATGAATGAATATGATGCTTCAAAAATGGATGGTGCCATGCGTGCCATTAAAATCAGGCTGCTGGATGATGAAGCATCCCAATATCGGGACCAGCTCACGCAGGCTTTAAATGGAACTTCCATGGCAGTGCTCATGCAGAAATACAATGAGTGTCTGAACATGAAGCGGAAGCTGATTGAGCAGGAAAACAGAGCAGAATGAAGGAGGAAGAAAGAATATGGAAATCGAAGAAACAGAAAAGAAGACTTCCACAAAGAAGACCTCTAAGGCAACTGGCAGAAAGAAGAATGAAAAGAAGCCGGAAGCCAAAATTGCAACAACCGGGGCAGATGGTGTCAAGACTCTGGAACAGTTGAAGCAGGACTATATTGAGACCTATCGTAAGGATGGCGTCATCTATCAGAAGGATATCATGGCTTCTTTGGAAAAGCTTGACTGTTCAGATGATGATATCGATGCATTATGGGACTGGTTCCGTGATAATGATATCGATGTATCGGAAGATGATGATATCGTAGAGCTTTCTCAGGAAGGACTGGATCTGCTTGAGGATGAAGAGGAAGATGTGGATCTTGATGATGTGGATGACATCGATGCCCCTAGAGGAGATGATCTGGATGGGCTTGGTGATGATGAAGATGATATCATCATCAAAGGTGCCAAAAAGCGTCCGGAAGTACATTCTACAACGGTATCTCTGAATGATCCGGTCAAGATGTATCTGAAGGAAATCGGTCGTGTACCACTTCTGAAACCGGAAGATGAACCGGAAATTGCTAAAAGAATTGAAGCAGGTGACAAAGAAGCGAGAGATATTCTGATCTCTTCCAATCTGAGACTTGTTGTATCCATTGCGAAAAAATATGTTGGAAGAGGCATGCTTTTCCTGGATCTGATTCAGGAAGGTAATATGGGTCTTGTCAAGGCAGTTGAAAAATTCGACTACCGTAAGGGATTCAAGTTCTCCACATATGCGACATGGTGGATCCGTCAGGCAATTACACGTGCCATTGCGGATCAGGCCCGTACAATCCGTATTCCTGTTCATATGGTTGAAACCATCAACAAGCTGACACGTATTCAGCGCCAGCTTGTACAGGAACTCGGCAGAGATCCGACTGCAGAAGAAATCAGTGCCAAGATGGATGGCATCTCTCCTGAAAAGGTAAGAGAAATCCAGAAGATCGCACTGGAACCAGTATCTTTGGAAACACCGATCGGTGAAGAAGATGATTCTCATCTTGGTGACTTCATCGAAGACAAGAATTCCCTGTCCCCGGATCAGTATGCATCCAACCAGCTTCTCAAGGATGAAATCAACAATGTTCTTTCCGGATTAACAGAACGAGAAGAAAAGGTACTCCGTTTAAGATTCGGTCTGTATGATGGACGTACAAGAACGTTGGAAGAAGTCGGTAAGGAATTCAATGTCACACGTGAACGTATCCGTCAGATTGAAGCAAAGGCTCTGCGTAAGCTCAAGCATCCGACACGTTCCAAGCGTCTTAAGGATTTCTTTGACAAGTAATGGCTAACATTCGTCTTGTCAGGATTGCTTCCATGGTAAAAAAAGGCATGATCACAGCCGATATCGGCACAGATCATGCTTTTCTTCCGATCATGCTTGTGGAAAATGGAACCTGTGAAAAAGTATATGCATGTGATGTGGCCAAAGGTCCATTACAGGCAGCAAAAGCCAATATTGCAGCCAGAGGGCTGTCCTTAAAAATCACAACCATTCTGACAGATGGACTATGTGATGTCCCAGAGGATACGCAATGTGTTGTGATTGCTGGAATGGGTTATCAGACTGCAAAAGGAATTCTCGAAAGAGCACAGGCAAGGCTGGATGATTTACAGCAGATTATTGTGGAAGTCAACCGTGATACGGTATCCATGCGCAGATGGATCAGTGAACATGGTTATACAATTGTGAATGAAACCTATGTATATGATCGTGGTCATGATTATGTAACCATTGATTTCAATACACAAAAACATGAACCTTACAGCACCCAGGATCTGTATCTTGGACCTGTGCTGAAAAAGACAGGAAAAGATGAATATGCTGACTTTCTGAAAAGAAGGGCAGAAAAAATCCGTTATATTCTGTCTGTTTCAGCAAATGGAAATCCTTCTTTAACGGAAGAGCTTTCCATCATTGAATCATTTTTATAGAATAATATGCAAAAGCAGGAGGTAGAGGTATGCGTGAAAGACAGTCAGATATGCTGCAGGGAAGTGTCGTAAAACCGATTCTTCTGTTTTTCTTTCCAATTCTGTTCGGATCTTTGTTTCAGCAGCTGTATAACACTGTTGATGCAATGGTTGTCGGTAACTTTGTCGGTAAGGAGGCACTTGGTGCCGTAGGTGGAGCTACTGCAACATTTATTGAATTGTGCGTCGGTTTTGTCCTTGGACTTTCTTCTGGAGCAACCGTAGTCGTTGCACAGTATTATGGATCACGTGAAGTGGAAGGGGTACGGAAAGGTGTATCATGCGCGATGTTTCTTGCGATCAGCCTTGGTATTGTCATGAGTGCGGCTGGTATCTTCTTTGCACCGAAAATATTACAGATTCTGAATGTACCAGCAGAAATCTATCCATACTCTTTAACCTATATGCGTATTTATCTGGCCGGTATGATCCCATTACTCATCTACAACAATGGAGCAGGTATATTAAGAGCCATTGGTGATTCCAAGCGACCATTGTATTTCCTGATTGCTTCGGCATTAACCAACATCGTACTGGACCTGTTATTTGTTGTGGTATTCCATATGGGTGTAGCAGGAGTAGGTCTTGCGACTGTGATTGCTCAGGTCGTAGCATGTGCATTAACCATGTATACACTTGGTACAACAGATGATATCTATCGTTTCCGCATCTCTGAAATGACACTTGATCAGGCTGTATTCAAACGGATTCTGATCATTGGTATTCCAATGGGATTACAGTCATGCATGTATGCCTTCTCCAATCTGTTTGTACATCGTGGCATCAATGCCTATGGTACAGATACAGTAGCTGCCAATACTGCCTTTGGTAGAATTGATGCTCTGTTTTGGAACAGCTCCAATGCCTTGGGGCAGTCGTGTCTTACTTTCTGTGGTCAGAACTTTGGTGCAGGCAATATTAAAAGAGTGCGCAAGGGAATCCGTACCGGTATCATCATGTATATCATCGGTGGAGCAGCGATTGCCGGATTCCTATATATGTATGGCAGTGTCTTCTTCCATCTGTTTACATCTGATACCAATGTCATTGATATTGCGGTATCCATCATGCGTTTCCAGTGCCCGTTTTGGATCGTATTCTCCTTTGTGGAGATACTGTCCTGTTCCTTACGTGCATGTGGAGATTCCCTGATTCCAATGATGATGACTACCTTGGTCATGGGTGTATTCCGTATTAGCTGGATTCTGTTCTATCCGGCAACAGATCTCTTTGATACACTCAGATGTTATCCGATATCCTGGTCCTTGCTTGCAGGTTTATACATCATCTATTACCTGCAGGGAGGATGGCTGAAACGGTGCCTCAAACAGAAAGAAAAGCTGATCGAGGCAAATCGGGCTTAATGGCTTACAGAGAAGGTCAGATCTTTGATCTTCTTTTTTTAATAGCAGTTATTTATCTGAAAAGATCTGCACCATCTGATTGATGATGTATAATGGTGTTAGAGTCCGCTGAAAAAGGCCATTCAGAGTCCGGCAAAAAGGGCCATTTTCAGTCCATTGATTTGGGCCATTGATTATATGACGTTGCTTATCATGGCTTCGTTATTCCACGATCCACTTGACAGCCAGGCACCGCCTCCCTGCACCCTCAAAAGCGCTCCGCTGGCGAAAATAAAGCCCCTTGGCAACACCGGAGCACACAAGTGTAGCAGGGAGGCCCCTAGCTTTCAAGCGGCTTTCGCGGCATAAGCTCGCCATTGATAAGAAAGTATGTTTCGTTTTGGCCCTTTTCAGTGAGCCAAAAATGGCCCTTTTTGGTGCACTATATTTGGCCCTTTTTGCCGGACTCTAATAATGGATACAGAAAAAACTTCTATGTAGCAATTTTGGATTACGTAACATGCAGAATCAGAAACACATATTCAAAAGACTGAAACCATTACTGATCACATCGTATGAAGGCTTTGTATACAATGCTTTGTGTGATGATCGTAACAGACTTTCAGTCTTTATACACTGAATATAAAATAGATCCGGTATGTATCTCATACCGGATATTGTCTTTCATGCAAAATAAAACTCCGTCAGTGACGGAGTGATATTACCTTACAAGATGTATGGTTGATTAAGCCTCAATGGAGTTAACCAGCTTAGCGAGTCTGGACTTCTGACGAGAAGCATAGTTCTTCTTCTTGATAGAAGATACAACTGCCTTATCGAGGCACTTGTTTGCTTCGTTATATGCCTTGACAGCTGCTTCCTTGTCCTTTGCTTCTACTGCAGCGAGAACCTTCTTGATTGCTGTCTTGAGTTCGCTCTTCTGTCCGGCCTTAGCAGTCTGTCTTTTGAGATTTGTCAGAGCACGCTTCTTCTGGGACTTGATATTTGCCATGAGTACACCTCCTGTCTTATTAGCAGAACCATTTTAACAAAGCACATTCCAAAATGCAATGAAAATCCAAATTTCGCACAATTTCCTGTATAATAGAACCATTGTGAAGGAGGAAGTTATGCAAAATACACGAATCATGTTTTTTGGAACACCGGAATTTGCCGTGAGAATTCTGGAAACACTTGTCAAGGATGGATATGATGTCATCGCTTCAGTATCCCAACCGGATCGACCGGTGGGAAGAAAGAAGATCATTCAGCCAACACCTGTCCATGCCTGCAGTTTAGAACATGGCATTCCATGCCTGCAGCCGGAAAAGCTATCCGATCTTAAAGATGAGATTACTGCTTTATCACCGGATCTGTTTCTGACATGTGCCTATGGGCAGTTCATTCCTTCTTCGATTCTATCCATTCCAACCAAAGGATGCCTGAATGTTCATCCATCCTTATTGCCGAAATATAGAGGTGGAGCACCGATCCAGCATGCTGTCATGAATGGGGATACAGAAACAGGTGTATCCTTAATGGAAATGATTGCGAAAATGGATGCAGGGCAGGTATTTGCCTGCTATCATACCCACATCGGGGAGGATGAAACTTTCTCACAGCTTAATGAAAGACTGATGGATATCTCATGTCAATTGATTCATGAGCAGCTTCCATTGTATTTGAAGGGGGAACTGAAAGGTACACCACAGGATGAAAACAAGGTTGTACTTGGACTTAATATTACAAAGGAAGAAGAAAGAGTTTCTTTTGAAACAGAAGATATCCATGCCATCTATAACCACATCAGAGGTCTGATTGAATGGCCGATTGCCTATGGCATGCTGGAAGGGAAAAGAGTCAAGTTCTGCAGTGTTTCAAAGGAAGTCAAGGAAGTAAATCAACAGCCAGGTACCGTGCTTGGCTTTGATCAGGATTCCATGCTTGTTGCGTGCAGGGGTGGTATTCTGCATGTACATATGATTCAGATGGAAGGAAAGAAAAAAATGGATGCCCATGCATTCGGCAATGGATATGGGCATGAAGTAACAGGAAAGGTGTTTGAATGATTGATCAGAAGCATATACGTAATTTTTGTATCATAGCCCATATCGACCATGGCAAATCCACATTGGCAGATCGTATTCTGGAAATGACGGAAACCGTTCAGCAGCGTGACATGAAGACACAGCTTCTGGATGATATGGAACTGGAAAGAGAAAGAGGCATTACAATTAAACTCAATGCCGTACAGCTTTCCTATCACGCAAAAAATGGAGAAGAATATCTGTTTAACCTGATTGATACACCAGGTCATGTTGACTTCTCCTATGAAGTATCCAGATCTCTTGCGGCATGTGAAGGGGCAGTGCTTGTTGTGGACAGTACACAGGGGGTACAGGCACAGACATTAGCCAATACATATCTTGCTTTGGATAATAACCTGGAAATTATTCCTGTCATCAACAAGGTGGACATGAATAATGCTCAGCCGGATCATACAAAGCAGGAAATTGAGGATATCATCGGACTTGACTGTTCTATGGCACCATTGATTTCCGCAAGAAGCGGTCTGAATGTGGATCAGGTGCTTGAGCAGATTGTTGAAAACATACCTTGCCCAAGTGGTGATCCGGATGCACCATTACAGGCACTTGTCTTTGACTCCTTCTATGATCCATATCGAGGTGTCATTGCATTAGTCAGAATCCGGGAAGGTTCCTTAAAAGTAGGAGATCATATCCGTTTTATGGAAACCGGTGCGGAATATGAAGTGCTGGAAGCCGGTATCCGCAATCCGAAAGAAGTCAGATTGAATGAACTGATGTGTGGGGATGTCGGATGGTTTGCAGCAAGCATAAAGGATATCCATGATGTCCTTGTTGGTGATACTGTTACAAATGTGGATCATCCTGCAGATGCACCACTGGAAGGTTATCGTAAGATGAATCCGATGGTTTACTGTGGTCTTTATCCAAGTGATGCAGCAAAATATCAGGATCTTCATGATGCTTTGGATAAACTGCAGTTAAACGATGCTTCCTTACAGTATGAGCCGGAAACATCACAGGCATTAGGATTTGGTTTCCGTTGTGGATTCCTTGGTTTATTACATATGGATGTCATTCAGGAAAGACTGGAAAGAGAATACAATCTTGACCTGATTGCCACAGCACCAAGTGTCATCTATCATGTCTATCTTTCTGATGGCACGATGCTGGAAATTGATAACCCTGCCAAGATGCCGGATGCATCCCGGATCAAACGGATTGAAGAGCCGTATGTTCGTGCTTCCATCATGGTTCCGGATGAATATATCGGAGCTGTCATGGAGTTATGTCAGAACAAACGTGGTATCTATAAGGATATGCAGATCCTGGATACAGGCAGAAATTCCATCATCTATGAGATGCCGTTATCGCAGATCATCTTTGATTTCTTTGATCGACTCAAGTCATGTTCCAAAGGCTATGCCTCTTTGGACTATGAACTGATCGGATACAGAGAAGAAGATCTCATCCGTATGGATATTCTGCTTAATGGAGAACCGGTCGATGCCTTATCCATTATTGTTCACAGATCCGATGCCTACTATCGTGGATCTGCGATTACATCCCGCTTAAAGGAACTGCTTCCACGTCAGCAGTTTGAAATCCCTGTTCAGGCAGCAGTAGGAGGAAAAGTCATTGCCCGTACAAACATCAAGGCATTACGTAAGAATGTCCTTGCCAAGTGTTATGGTGGTGATATTTCCAGAAAGAAGAAGCTGCTGGAAAAACAGAAAGAAGGAAAGAAGAGAATGAAGGCAGTAGGCTCAGTTGTCATTCCACAGGAAGCCTTCATGGCAGTTCTCTCAATGGATGATGACAAACACTGAACCATGCACACATCTGTACATCCATGTACCATTCTGTGCCCATATATGCAGTTATTGTGATTTTGTTCATATCATGTATCACAAAGAAACCGTTGAACAGTGGCTTTCTGCAATCCGCAAGGAAATGGAACATGCATGTATTCCGGATACCTTGGAAACCATCTATATCGGTGGGGGAACGCCAACAGCTTTGGAAGCGGAACAGCTGGATGATCTGTTATTTTTGATCGATCCATACGCAAAACACGTTCAGGAATATACGATTGAAATCAATCCGGAAACACTGGATGCAACAAAGGCAGCTGTGCTGAGAATACATGGTATCAATCGTGCTTCCATCGGGTTTCAAAGTTCCGATCATAATCTGCTTTCCTTAATGGGAAGAAATCATACGATGGAAACCATGCATACATGCATGCATCTGTTAAGAAGGGTTGGGATTACAAACATCTCTTTGGATCTGATGTATTCTCTTCCTGGTCAATCGATGGCCCAGCTGCAGCAGTCACTCTTTGATGCATTATCCCTGAAACCGACTCATATGTCTCTGTATTCTCTGACCATTGAAGAAAACACTGTTTTTAAAAAGAAAGGATATGAGCATCTGGATGAAGACAGTGAGGCAGATATGTATGAATGGATTGTGGAAACATTGCATGCCAAAGGCTATCACCAGTATGAAGTATCCAACTTTGCTTTAGATGGTTACTGGTCCAGGCATAACATCGGTTATTGGCAATATGATGATTTCATTGGAATCGGAGCTGGAGCTTCCGGAAAGGAAAACGGCAGCCGCTATGACCATGTTAGATCAGTTCAGGCCTATATCAAGGATCCATGTAACAGACAGCTGATACCATTAAGCATGGAAGATCAGATGTTTGAAAGTCTGATGATGGGAATCCGGATGAAAGAAGGAATGGATCTGGCTGTTTTTGAAAAACGGTTCGGGGAATCCTTTGAGCACCATTATGGAACCGTGTTAGCGGGAATGCTGGAACAGGGATATATGGAAATTGTGGATGGCAGATTACGTGCCAGTGAAAAAGGTTATGAAATCATGAATTCCCTGCTGGTGGAATTCCTGTAAGAAACGGAAAGGAAGAAAAAACATGTCAAAACTCAAGAAATCCAATGTGAAAAAGAAAACCGGTCGAGCACTGGAACATCAGATGGCAATTGAAGCTGAGGAAGCAAGAAAAGCAGAAGAGCTTGAAAAAAAGAAGAAGCGCTCCCGTGATTTTACAAACAATACGATGGATGCGGTATTCCCGATCTATACGATGTTATGCGCTATTCTTGGCTTCCTGTTTGCACAGCTTGGTATCTTTTCTCTGATCGGTATTGTTCTTGGAATCATCGGTTTACGTCGCTACAAGGAAAAGAAAAAAGACAAGTTCTTTTATCTGACGCTTGTTTCCCTTGGTGTATGTATATTCTGTGGCGGTTACTGGATTATTGCGATCGGTTATATTATGATTCAGGGCTTGTAAACCACACTTTGTGGTGTTAAAATAATACAGCTTTCAGTCTGGGAAAAAACGGACCTCAACGTATTCCTCGGGCTGGATGACACAAAAAGAAAGAGGTAATGAAATGTTAACAAAGGAAACAAAGGCTGAAATTGTACAGAAGTACGGCAGAAAAGAAGGCGACACAGGTTCTGCAGAAGTACAGGTTGCTCTTCTGACAGCACAGATCAACGCATTAACAGAACACATGAAGGCTAACAAGAAGGACTATGCATCCAACCGTGGTCTTCTGAAGATGGTTGGTCGTAGAAGATCTCTTCTTGAACACCTCAAGAATGAAGACATCAACCGTTACAGAACACTCGTTCAGTCACTGGGTCTGAGAAAGTAAGCAATTACACATTCACAAAAATGTCGAAGAAACTCTTCGGCATTTTTAGTTATGTCAATGTATAATAGTCGAAAGGAGCTTACTGTCATGTCGTTTATTGAATTCAGAGATGTTACAAAGGATTACAGAATAGGGGAAGTTGTGATTCATGCACTCAGTGGTGTCAATTTTGCTCTGGAAAAAGGACAGTTTGTCATTATTGCCGGTGCTTCTGGTGCCGGTAAAAGTACCATTCTCAATATTCTTGGTGGGATGGATACATCAACTTCAGGCCATATTCTTGTAGATGGCAGACGAATCGATGATTTTAATGAAAAACAGCTGACGGATTACCGTCGATATGATATCGGCTTTGTGTTTCAGTTCTACAATCTGGTGCAGAATCTGACAGCACTGGAAAATGTCGAACTGGCAACTGAAATATGCAAAGATCCATTGGACCCGGCAACCGTATTACAGCAGGTCGGGCTGGAAGAAAGAATGCGTAATTTTCCATCACAGTTATCTGGTGGTGAACAGCAGAGAGTTGCCATCGCAAGAGCCCTGGCAAAAAACCCGAAACTGTTATTATGCGATGAACCAACTGGTGCGCTTGACTATGTTACCGGTAAGCAGATTCTCAAACTGTTACAGGATACATGCAGAAAGACCGGTATGACCGTCATTGTTATCACACATAACCTTGCAATATGTCCGATGGGGGATCGTGTGATTAAAGTCAAAAGCGGAAAGATTGAATCCGATGAGCTGAATGAACATCCACAGGATGTCAGCACGATCGAGTGGTAAGGCTATGAATCAGACACGTAAGAAAGATATCCTGCGTCTGATCCGCAATACAAGGGGCAGATTCTTTGCCTTATCTGCCATCATCGCCATCGGTGTCGCTTTTTTTGTCGGTGTATCCGGAGCCGGATACATGATGGGAAAAAATGTTGACCGATACATGGAAGAAACAGGATTCCGTGATATTGTCGTGTATTCCGATTATGGATTTGATGAAGAGGATGTATCGGCAATCTCGATGATCTCTGGTGTCAAGGCTGCGGAAGGATCACGGTTTGTCGATGCCTTTGCATCAGATGAAGAAACTTCAAGAATTGTCAGAATCCATGAATATGATGAAGAATCTCAGATCAACCAGGTTGTATTAACAGAAGGCAGAATGCCGCGTAATAAAAATGAGGTTGTTGCGGAATATGGCACCAATCTGTTTTATCGTTATACCATCGGTTCAACGGTGACCTTATCCCGTCCGGATGATGATCTGGATGAATATCTGAATGTGGATACGGTAACCATTGTAGGACTTGTAGATACGCCTGCCTATATCAATTCCACAAAAGAAACAAGCACACTATCCAACCAGTACATCAAAAGCTATCTGTATATTCCATCCGATGCCTTCAGCATTGATATCGACATGGAAGTCAATGTCATTACGGAAAAGGGAAGTTCTCTGTATGCTTTTGGTGATGCATATGAAGAATATGTATCTGAAATCCGGGATGATCTTTCCAACATCGGTATCGTTCAGGCACGACACAGAAGTGATTCCATCATTGAAGAAGCAGAAAAGGAATATGAAAAGGGACTTGCTGAATATGAAGAAGCCCTTGAAAAATACAATACGGGCATTGAAGAAGGCAGGCAGAAGTTATCTGATGCCCAAAAGGAAATCACAGATGGGCAGTCTCAGATTGCATCCGGCAAGCAGAAGTTAATCGATTCGCAGAATACCCTCAACAATGAATATGCCACAAATAAACAGAAGATTGCGGATGGACTGGTTGCATTGGATGCAGCCCAGAAACAACTGGACATGCAGAAGGCAAATCTTGCAGAAGCGGATGCCTACATGCCGATGATTGAAGCGGCAGTGCAGTTTTATGATCTTCTGGATCTGCTGAGTAAAGATGAAACACTGCAGCAGGCAATGGAAGCAAATGAGCAGATTGCACAGATGGTTGAAAACCTGAAGGCATTCGGAATTGAAATTGATACAGCACAGCTGATCAAAGATCTGCAAAATGCAATCGAAAAACAGCTTGTTTCTATATTAAATAAAAATGGTGTGGAAGCCTCTACCTTATCGGATGTCAGAAATCTCATCACAACTTACAAAGATGGAAAGGTGCAGATTGAGCAAGGGCAGAAACAGATCGATGAAAACAGAACAGCACTGCAGCAGGCATCTGCTACCCTGGAGTCATCCATTTCGGATGGTCAGAAACAGATTGATGCAGGCTGGCAGGAAATCAGAGACAATGAAGCAGCCCTGGTGAGTGGGCAAAGTGAAATTGATTCGGGTTGGCAGGAAATCAGCACGCAGGAAGCAGAAGGAAAACGGCAGCTGGATGAAGCAAAAGAAAAGCTTGATAAGGCAAGACAGGATATCGATGATATTGCGTCCAATACATGGACGGTTCTGGATCATTCGATGAACTATGGCATTGCAACCTATACTGGTTCCATTGAACAAATGGAAGCCATCGGCAGTATATTTCCGGTATTCTTCTTCCTTGTATCTGCACTTGTGTGTCTGACAACCATGACACGCATGATTGATGAGGAAAGAGGACAGCTTGGTATCATGCGTGCCCTTGGCTATACGCAGATGCAGTGTGCGATGAAATATCTGATCTATGCGGTATCCGCAACACTGATCGGATGTATCCTTGGTGCTGTGATCGGTACGCTGACTTTTCCGATCATCATCTATGAATGCTGGCGGATGTTGTATATTGAACCGCCACTACACATATATGTGCCTTGGACTCTGATTCTGCAGGCTACAGTATCCTTCCTGCTTGTCATGGCTGGTACGACATTATATGTCAGCCACAATTCCATGAAGGAAGTACCATCTCAGCTGATGCGTCCGGCAACCCCAAAGCTTGGCAAGAGTACCTTTATTGAAAAGATCGGTTTCATCTGGAATCATCTCTCCTTTACATGGAAGGTTACAATCCGTAATCTGATCCGCTATAAACGTCGTTTTATCATGACGGTGATCGGTGTTGGAGGCTGCTCGGCATTACTTGTCATCGGTTTTGGGATCCGTGATTCCATTGATCAGATGGTAAAACTGCAATTCGATGATATTCTGCATTTTGTAGGTACGGCAACACTCAATAAAGATATTACTTCTTCACAGGAAAAACAGGTCATTGCGGAAACGGAAGCAATGGAAGAAGTAGATGAAGTCGTCTTTGCTTCTGGCTATTCTGGTATTGTCAGTTATGGTGATGAATCCATTACAACAAACATGCAGATCTTTGCAGATGATGCTGAGATTGCTAAGCTTTATGATCTGCGTACAAGAAAAGGGCATAAACCGTTAAGCATATCTGAGGGTATTGTCATCTCGGAAAAGATGAGTGAAGATATGGGTGTTAGTGTTGGTGACAGTGTTACGATTGAATCAAAAGCAGGAGTCAGAAAGTCAGTGAACATATCCGGTATCTGTGAAATGTACATTGAAAACTATGCCTTCCTGTCAGCTGATACATATGAATCCTTATTTGGTGTAAAGCCTGTGGATAATACACTGTTTGTATTATGTAATGAAGACTCCATGGGTGTACAGAAGATGCTTGCATCCAACCCACATGTTAATTCCATATCCTTCATGGATTCTCAGATTGACAGCTTTAATACAATGATCAAGGCACTGGATCTGATCATCATCGTTCTGATTGTTTCTTCGCTTGCTTTAGCATTTGTTGTACTTGGTAATCTCATGAATATCAATATCTCGGAACGTCAGCGTGAGATTGCAACGCTGAAAGTGCTGGGATTTAGAAAAAAAGAAGTGCAGTCGTACATCTATAAGGAAAACAATGTTCTGACATTCTTTGGTGCCTTGTTTGGCTTACCGCTTGGTATTGCGTTGCATCATTGGATTATGAAAGACCTGCAGTTCTCCTATGTCATGTTCGGAGTGGATGTCATGCCGTTATCACTTTTCCTGTCTGTCATTCTGACGCTTGCCTTCGGTGTGATTGTCAATCAGCTGATGAAAAAGAAACTTTCAGCCATTGAAATGGTGGAAAGCCTGAAGAGTGTGGAATGAATCATACTTATATCATTGAATGTGAGGATGGGACATTGTATACAGGCTGGACAAACAATCTTGAAAAAAGATTTGAGGCACATTGTACAGGCAAAGGAGCAAAGTATACGAAAAGCCATAAACCAAAAGCCATCGTCTATGAAGAATCCTTCGATACAAAAGAGGCTGCCATGGCACGAGAGTATCAGATCAAACACATGTCACGAAAACAGAAACTTGATCTGATTGCCTCTTATCAGATATTGGAAGAAGCAGGTACAGAAGATGCAGGTCTTTGAAACGGGAACTTCCTGCATCATAAACAGATTTAATTACAACATGGACTGTATGCACAGATCCATGTTTTTTCTGTTTGAATAGGGTTTCAATTGTGGTATAATCCCTATGTTTACGAAAATGTGAAATAGTGAGATATTTGGAAATAAAGGAAAAGTAGAAAAAATGACAAAGTTTGAAAAAAGCTGGGAATTCCATGGCAGAACACTGACTGTGGAAAACGGCGAAATCGCAAAACAGGCAGGAGGATCCGTTGTTGTACGTTATAACGATACAGTGGTTCTCTCCACAGCTACAGCCTCCAATCAGGCAAAAGATACGGATTTCTTTCCGTTGACTGTTCTTTATAACGAAAAGATGTATGCAGCAGGTAAGATCCCTGGAGGATTTCTGCGCAGAGAAGGCAGACCTAGTGAACATGCAACTCTGACAGCACGTCTGATCGACAGACCGATCCGTCCGTTATTTGCAGAAGGATTCCGTAATGAAGTACAGATTGTCAATACGGTTCTTTCCTGTGATCCGGATGCAAGCAGCGAAATGGCATCCCTGTTTGGTTCATCCCTTGCATTATGTGTATCGGATATTCCATTCAATGGTCCTGTTGCTGGGGTTGTCGTCGGTAAGGTTGATGGACAGCTTGTATGCAATCCATCTGTTGAGCAGCTCAAGCGTGCAACACTCAACCTGACAGTAGCCGGTACAAAAAATGCAATCAACATGGTTGAAGCAGGTGCCAAGGAAGTCAGTGAAGAAGAAATGCTGGAAGCACTGCAGTTCGGTCATGACTGCATTCGGGAACTGTGTGCAATTCAGGATGAAATCATCTGCGAATGTGCAAAGCAGAAGATGGAAGTCGTTCTGTATCAGATTGATCCGGCTATCACATCCTATATTGATGAACATGGTGCACAGGCAATCAGAGAAGCTGTATCCATCAAGGGTAAGCTGGAACGCTATGGTAAGATTGACGAACTGACGGAACAGATGGTCAATGAAATCGGTGCCATGGAATATGAAAATGACGCAGCGCGTGACAAGGCAATGAAGCAGGCTCATGAATACTGCGTAGAAGTAGAAGCAGGTGAAGTCAGAAGACTGATTTCTGAAGACAAGGTAAGACCGGATGGAAGAGCTCTGGATGAATTACGTCCTTTGGATTCTCAGGTTGACCTGTTACCAAGAGTACATGGTTCAGCAATGTTCACACGTGGTGAAACACAGGTCATGTCCATTACAACACTTGGTCCATTATCTGATGCACAGATCATTGATGATCTGACAACAGAAACAGAAAAGAGATTCATGCATCAGTACAACTTCCCACCATTCTCCGTTGGTGAAGTCGGCAGAATGGGAAGCCCAGGTAGAAGAGAAATCGGTCATGGTGCCCTTGGTGAAAGAGCACTGGCACAGGTTCTCCCGACTGTAGAAGAATTCCCATATGCAATCCGTACATGTGCAGAAGTTCTCGAATCCAACGGTTCTTCTTCTCAGGCATCCATCTGTGCAGGTACAATGTCCTTAATGGCAGCCGGTGTTCCGATTAAGAAGATGGTAGCAGGTGTAGCGATGGGTCTGATCACCGTTGGTGATACGTATTCCATTCTGACTGATATTCAGGGTATGGAAGACCACTATGGTGATATGGACTTTAAGGTTGCAGGTACAAGAGATGGTATCTGTGCTCTGCAGATGGATATCAAGGTAACAGGTATCTCCATGGATATCATGCGTGAAGCCCTGGCTCAGGCATACAAAGGCAGAATGCAGATCCTCGATAACATGGAAACAGCAATCAGTGCACCAAGAGATCACCTGTCTCCATATGCACCGAAGTTTGAACGTCTTGTTATCCCGGTTGATAAGATCAGAATCGTCATCGGTAAGGGTGGCGAAACAATCGATAAGATCATTGCTGCATGCAATGACATCAAGATTGATATCGATGATGATGGAAACTGCGTACTGTACCACATGGATCAGGAAATGCTGGATCGTGCAAAGAACATGATTCTTGATCTGATTCGTGAAGCTAAGGTCGGCGAAGAATTCGATGCAACTGTTACAGAAGTACGTGAAAGCTTTGCTTTCGTCAATCTGTTCGGTTCTACAGATGGACTTCTGCATGTATCTCAGTTGAAATGGGAAAGAGTTGGTGACATCAAGGATGAAGTCCATGTCGGTGATGTTGTCCATGTCAAGGTCATTTCCATTGATGAAGGTGGAAAGATCAAGGTTTCCGCGAAGGAATGCATGCCGAAACCGGAAGGCTATACAGAACCAAAAAAGCCGATGCGTCCTCAGCATGGGGCAAAGGGAGACCGCTTTGAAAAGCGTGAACCTCGCCAGTCCGGCAATGTAGAAAAAAGAGTATTCCGTCGTAAGGAAGAACCACAGGAATAAGTGATTAAATACAGGAGATTCTGTTTGAATCTCCTTTTACAATAGGAAAACAAACAGAATAATATGGTTTGTTTTCTGAACATCTTACTGTTTCAGCTCACATGGAAATGTATGAATGTAACCAGTCCTGTACATTTTTTGTTACAACCGCAGACGGGGTGCATTTTCTGATCATGTGAAACATGATAGAATAACAGCGTCATAAAGGAAGCAATGATATGAGAATGAGAAAGAAGAAGTGGGCTGATCCATATCTGGAAGCTCACCAGGATTATATTTTTGAAAATCCGATCGATTATAAGGGAAAGTGGAAACAGATTCTGAACTGTGAAAGACTCCATCTTGAAATCGGTATGGGAAAAGGATCCTATCTGATTCAGATGGCATCCATGTATCCGGATGAAGGATGGATTGGTATGGAAAAGGACAGAAGTGCAGCTGCAGTTGCAGCCCGGGCAAAACTGGAAGGCGATGGCAATACATCCAACAACAGAATGATTGCCGGGGATGCAAGAAACATTCTGGACTGGTTTGAAGATGGGGAAGTGGATGTCATTCATCTGAATTTTTCCGATCCATGGCCTAAGAAAAAATATCAGAAAAGACGTCTTTCTTCCTCTGAGTTTTTGAAAATCTACCGCACGATTCTATCGGAGCATGGTCAGATTCTGATGAAGACAGACAACCAGGACCTGTTTGAAGATTCCGTTCTGTATTTTCAGGAAAACGGGTTTATTCTGACTGATTTTTCTGTCAACTATCGCAGAAATGAACATCCGGAAGATGCCATCACAGAATATGAATCCAAGTTCATGGCAGAAGGTATGCCGATTTATCGCCTATGTGCAGTTGATACACAGAAAAACGGAGATCTGAGATGAAACGGATGATCATTGCGCTGCTTTCCATGCTGATGCTGTGTGGATGCACGCAGTATGATTCCATCGATCTGCAGGGCAGACTGCAGGAACAGATTGATGCAGCACAAAGCTGGCAGGTCAGTGAAGCAACCAATTCCAAACCGTTTTATTCATATTACCTGCCTAGGGATATCGGAAGGTTTGAATCTACTGCTTCCGGGAATCTGTTCTGTATCGATGGGGTAAGAGTGGCGATGTCACTCAATACAGCTGCCATCATCAATACAATACTGTATCCATCCAAACTAGAAAAAACAGTGGAACTGACTGGCAAGACAAGAGTTGGCTATATGGAAAGTGAATACACGGACATCAATGGTGATGCTCATGCGTTTCAGGCTGCGATCTTTGATCTTGGCAACACATATGCTGTAGGGTTTGTCAGTGATACGGTTCTTTTGCAGGCAACATGTACGGCATTACAGACAGGTTTCATCGCTGGACGTATGCTTCAGATTGCACGCAGCCTGACCGTCAATACGGATCAGATTGTGACATATTATTCCAATCAGGTTCCGGAAATCAGTAATCAGGAAAAGGTGGAACTGTTTGATACACAGGCACCGGAAAACGGGAGAATTGAAGAACTGTTTGAAGATCATACAAGGATTGATTCCATTCCATCAGTTGACAATCAGACGCAATCGACTGAAAAAAGTAGCGATTAGCAGGACATATAAGGTATAATAAGTCATGATGTATGTTCGAAAATGATTCAATACATATGATATTGAAAGGAGTTAATAAATAACCATGCTGAAGAAATTACAGAATCTGTTATTTGAAGAAGACGAAGACGATTTTGAAGAAGAGGAAGAGGAAATTGTTTCTTTACGTCCACAGCCACGTCCGAAAAAGGAAACAGTGCAGGTAAAACCTGCAGCTGCACCAAAGCCTGTAGAAACTGTTGAAACGGAAAAACCGAAGCAGTCCATGCAGAGAATAGATCTGACTCAGCCAGTTGAAACCGTCAAGCCAAGAAATGTGGAACCGGTAAAACCTGTACGGGTTGAAACAGCAAAACCAGTAAAGGTTGAAACAGTCAGACCAAAGCCGATCCAGGAAGTCAGCACACCTTCTGAATCACTGTTTGTGGATGATACACCAGCTCCAGTTACACCAAAGCCAAAGAAGCTTGGCATTACGGTGGATGATGTACCAGCACAGGCAAAACAGCCTGAACCAAAGCCTGCACATACTTCTGCAGTCCGTCCTTCCATCACGCCAAAACAGGCAAAGAAGGAACCGGTCAGAAATGATGCAGGGTATGTATTCAGACCTGTCATCTCTCCGATTTTTGGTGTGGATGAAAAGGATCTGCATGCCTTAAAGACAACAACAAACAAAATCAGTGAAGTGGAAAAGCAGAAAACAAACGGTGTACGACCACAGATCATTTCGCCGATTTATGGTGCTGAAAGTGATAACGCAGCAAGCAATACAAAGGTTGCCCCGGAACCATCCGCAAGACGTGAAACTGTTGTTTCTCAGCCTCGATCTAGATCCATGGAAGATACGATTCCTGAATTCTCTTTAGATGATATTCTGAAGGTCAAAGATGAGGAAATAAAGAAGGGGGCTGAAAGAAAGGCTACAGCCATGCCTGCTTTCCCGGATCTTGATTTTGACGATGATGAAGATGACAAGACGATTCTCATCAAAAGAAGTGATGTGAAATAATATGACAGGAACACCTGTATATTACTTCATCGGCATCAAAGGCACAGGCATGTCTTCCTTAGCGTGCATGCTCAAAGACCTTGGCTATGAAGTGTGCGGATCCGACCTTGCAAAACATTTCTTTACGGAAGATGTTCTTGTGGAAAGAAATATTCCGATCTATGAATTTGATCCTGCCAATATCAAAGATGGCATGCATGTCATCATCGGAAATGCATTTTTAGAAGATTTCCCGGAAGTAGTTGCCGCAAGAAGCAACCCGACATGTATCTGTGAAAGATACCATGAATTCCTTGGTACATTCCTGCAGAAATACAGACTCGTATCGATTGCAGGCTCCCATGGTAAGACTACAACAACCGGTATGCTGGCATCCGTCATGAAGGAATTTGGTGAAACCGGATGGCTGATTGGAGATGGCACAGGTCATCTGAGCCAGGATACACAGTATTTCTGCCTGGAATCGTGTGAATTCCGCAGGCACTTCCTTGCTTATCATCCAGAATATGCCATCATCACCAATGTGGAAATCGATCATGTTGACTACTTTAAGGATGAAGCCGATTATCGCAGTGCCTATGAGCAGTTCATTCCGAATGTATCAAAGGCAGTTGTCATCTATGGTGAGGACAGCCAGGCTCGTATGCTTGATTTTTCAGGCAGGAAGCATTACTGGTATGGCCTTGAAGAAAATGATGACATTCAGGCAGTCAATGTTGAAGAAACAGAAAACGGCATGCATTTTGATGTGAAGTTTGAAGGCAGGATGTATGCCCACTTCGATCTGCCGTTTGTCGGTCATCATCTGCTTCTGAATTCTCTTGCGGTCATCGGTATCTGCATTCTGGAAGGTGTTGATCCATCCTTAATTGAAAAGGGACTGTCTTCCTTCCAGGGAGTCAAGAGAAGATTTGCAGTGGAAAAACATGGAGATAGCATCTTTGTGGATGACTATGCACATCATCCAACAGAAGTAGCAGTCACGATTGATACTGCCCGCAGACGTTTCCCGAATCAGAAGCTGATTGCGATCTTTAAACCACACAGGGCATCACGCGTTCTGTATTTTGCGGATGATTTTGCTTCCGCATTGTCCAAAGCAGATGAAGTATATCTTTGTGAGTTTACTTCCATTGATGACAAGCAGGATGGAACTGATATTGATATCACATATCTTGCAGACAAGATCCCAGGATCACAGATTCTGAGTGAAGATCGCACTGGTGCAAAGGTACTGGCTGAAAAAGCTCCTGCATGCTATCTGTTCATGTCAAGTAAGGACATCTATGGTCTGGCTGAGCAGGTCAAGGAAGAAATTGACAGAAAATGAAACAATGAAGAAGATTGAGTCAGATTCGATCTTCTTTTTGTATCATCTTTTCATATGTGAATGAAACTGTCATAATAGTTGCTGGAAGGTAAAAAAAAGAGTATGAAACAGAACAGAAAAACAACATGGATTACACTGGCTCTGATCTGCTGCCTTGTTCTTGTGGCAGTCGGTCTGTATCTGAATATGAAACCACAGCAGGATCGGGTACATGTACCAGATAATCATTCCTCTATTGCATCTGTAGTAGAACCTGAACCGGAGCCTGACTATGGTCCTGAAAATGCTGCCTACTATAAGAAGTATTTTGAAGATAACCGTGCAATCAACCCTGATTATATCGGCACTGTCTTTTTTGACAGTAACCTCATCAACCAGCCTGTTGTGCAGTGTCTGGATAACAGCTATTATCTGCGACGTAACTGGCAGACACTGGAATATGATGAAGCCGGTGCAAATTTCATGGATTACGAGTGTAGAAATGACAGTCAGAATATCATCATCTATGGTCATTATGCCTATCCATCCTATGATCCATCCAGAAAACTGCGCTTTACACCTCTTGCACAACTGCTGCAACCTGAAAACTATAAAGCAAATAAAACCGTTTATCTGCTGCTGGAAAATGAGATTCGTGAATATGTGATCTGCTCGGTGTATTTTACGGATCTGATCAGTTCGGATGGCGTGTATTACACACAGTATGAAGAGCAGTATAACCTGGCTGATTTCTATGAAGATTACTTCAGTACATATCATGATCGGGTCAAAAGCAAGCAGTTATATGAAACAGGCGAAGATTTCAGCTATGCAGATCATCTGCTGACATTGCAGACATGCGTGGAAAACCGTCCGGATCAAAGAGAAATCATTGTCTGCAGACAGGTGAACATATATCCGATTACAGATCGGTGTGATTTTGCAATGCGTGAAATGATTGACAGTGAAAGAGCAGGTTGATCATGGTGGAGCATGATACGTTAGCCCGGACTGTGACCAAGGCAGGAATGATTCTTTTGGAAAACGGGGCAGAAACAAACAGGGTGGAAGATACGATGCAAAGACTGTGTAAGGCTTATGGAGCAACAATTGTGGATACCTATGCAACACCGACTCTGCTGATTGTATCGTTTACACTGAATGGACAGCTTGTCCATAATATCAAACGCATTCATATTCAATCTACCAATCTGGCACGTATTGATGCGGTCAATTCTTTATCCAGGCAGGCATGTGCAGGACTATTGTCATGCCAGCAGCTGGATGAAAAACTGGATGAGGTCAAGGCATACAGACCATATTCCATTCCAGCAAGAATTCTTGGTGCATCTGTATGTACATTCGGATTTGCTCTGTTTTTCCATGGAACATTGCCGGATGCCATCTGTTCCTTTGTCATTGGTGCAGTTGTTCAGGCATTTATGATCATGCTGAACCGGTATCATATTTCTGCCGTGTTCCGGAATATCCTTGGTGGGGCATTGCTCAGTGGCCTGTCAGTCACAGCTTCCAGATTCATTCCGGTAACAGGCAGTACGGTATCCATATCCGTTCTCATGCTGCTTGTACCAGGACTGGCAATCACAAATGCAATCCGGGATTCGGTGAATGGGGATCTTGTAGCGGGTCTAGCAAGAGGGCTGGAAAGCATACTGACAGCCATTTCCATTGCGGTAGGAAGCGGCTTTATTCTTCTGTTACTGGGAGGTGGCTTATGAGTGGACTGTACGCTTTTCTTGCCTCCCTTGGCTTTGCGGTACTGTTCAATGTGCCGAAAAACCGGTTATTCTATGCAGGACTGGCAGGGGGAATCGGAGGAAGTGTTTATGGATTTGCATTGTATTGTGGCAGCAGTGAAACCATTGCTTTATTATATGCTTCCATATCTCTTTCTATGGTTTCAGAAATCATGGCGCGTCTTCTGCGCTGTCCATCGACGATGTTTCTGATCAGTGCACTGATTCCATTTGTTCCAGGTGGTGGAGCATATTATACCGTTCTTTCCATCATTGAAAAAAACAATGAGCTGGCTTTACACTATGGTCTTTCTGTCATAGCACAGGCTGGGGCAATTGTCCTTGGCTGTGTTCTTGTCACGGGGGCATTTGCCATGATCAGATCATTTGAAATCCATCGCCACAAGGCTTGAAACCGTTTACATTTTAGAGGATAATATAGATGTATTGATTCCTTTAACTGAAAGACAGGTGAAAATATGAGATTTGTAGATCTGATTGAAAAGAAGGCAGATGGTTTTTCGCTTTCAAAAGAAGAAATTGAATTCATGGTAAATGGCTTTACGGATGGTTCCATTCCAGACTATCAGATGAGTGCGATGATGATGGCAATTCTGCAGAAAGATATGAATGATCAGGAAACAGCAGATCTTACCATGGCAATGATGCATTCTGGTGAAGTTGTGGATCTTTCTGATCTGCCTGGTGTCAAACTCGATAAACATTCCACTGGAGGCGTAGGAGATACGACAACACTTGTTGTCGCACCGCTTGTTGCTTCCTGTGGTGGTACGGTTGCGAAAATGAGCGGGCGGGGCCTTGGCCATACAGGCGGCACACTGGATAAACTGGAATCCATTCCTGGTACGGATGTGGAAATACCACTGGATCAGTTCAAGAATATTGTACGTCAGTGTGGTGTAGCGGTAATCGGGCAGTCAGCAGATCTGGACCCTGCAGATAAGAAGATGTATGCATTACGTGATGTTACCGCAACGGTACGCTCCATTCCATTAATTGCATCATCCATCATGTCCAAAAAACTGGCAAGTGGGGCAGATGGCATTGTTCTGGATGTCAAAACCGGAACAGGTGCGTTTATGCGTACGGTTGAAGAAGCAAAGCGGCTTGCAAAAACAATGGTATCCATCGGTGTGTTGACTGGCAAAAAGGTAACGGCACTCATCACAGATATGAATCAGCCGCTTGGTAATGCAGTTGGAAATGCATTGGAAGTCAAAGAAGCAGTGGAACTGTTAAGTGGAAAGATTGCAGAAACGGATCCGTTATTTCAGGTATGCATGCTTCTTGGAAGTCATATGCTGATGATGGCTGGGATTGCAGAAGATGCAAAGACAGCAGAAACAATGCTGAAGGAAAGGATTGCAGATGGCAGTGGGCTGAAACGTCTGCAGCAGATGATTTCACTACAGGGTGGAGATGCCTCTTACCTGACGGTTGAAAACATGGAACAGCTGACAGATGTCAGAAAGCGGATGGATGTTGCTGCCTTATGTGATGGTTATGTTTCTTCCATGATGGCAGAAAAGATCGGTACGGCGGCTCAGATGCTAGGAGCAGGAAGAGCAGTCAAAACCGATGTCATAGATCCTTCTGTAGGACTTGTCATGAAGGTCAGATGCGGGGATTATGTTCATAAAGGGGATCCGTTATGTACACTGTATGTCAATGATGAGACGCATCTCAAACAGGTACAGAAACTGCTGTATGAAGCAATCCGTATCTCAGAAGTCAGACAGCAGGTCAATCCGATGATTCATGCGATCATTACTGCTGAAGACTTATAAGGAAATCAAAAGGGCCGATGGCCCTTTTATCATAGTTCTCTCAATTTTTCCAGAATGGTGCGTGCTTCCTGTTCACTCAGATACTGAATTCCTTTTTTTGGGTCTCTGCGCAGGATGATCGCAACACCGCGTGCACTTGGATCACGATCTGCCAATACCGCAAGGGAATCATCATAACGCTGACTTGGTGTCTGCGATGCATTGTAGATGATGCGATATTCACTGCCTAAAGAAGGCATGGAAAGTTCAATCAGTTCGCGGTGATCATTGTATGGATCATCAAACTGTTCCCGGATGATTTTGTTTGTTTCAAAGAAAATCGTGTCAATGTAATGTTCGGAAGTATGATGGACATCCACTGTCTTTTTCGTACTGTCCGTATAGTATGTACGCATGACCAGTGACCCTTTGCAGATGATCGGACTGGAAGATCCATAGAAGGCAACAGTAAATACTTTATGAATGCTGTAATCAAACGGATAGTAATAAGACCTTGTTTCTGACATCGTTTTTCTCCTGTTAATAATATAAGACAAACACGACAATGAATCAAGTTGCGTGTATAATAACAGGCGGAGAATCAGATATGAATATCACAGTGGAAAAAAGAGTGGAAGGTGCAAAGAAAGCAGTCGGCCTGACGGTCATGATTGATGTGTTCCGTGCCTTTACACTGGAAGCATATGCCTTTGATCAGGGATGTGAAAAGATCATTCTTGTATCATCCATTCATCAGGCATTTGCTTTAAAACAGAAGCATCCTGAATATGTTCTGGTTGGAGAAAGGGATGGTGTCAGGATTGAAGGATTTGACTTTGGAAATTCTCCTTCGATCATACGATCCGTGGATCTGAGTGGTAAGACACTTGTGCATACAACAACCAATGGTGTAAGTGGAATTCATCATGCAAAGCACGCTTCTTCCATTGTAACAGGTGCATTTGTCAATGCGGCTGCTACTGTCCGTTATATAAAGAATCAGAATCCTGCAACCGTAAGCCTTGTTGCGATGGGATGGAAAGAAAGAGATACGGAAGAAGATCTGTTATGTGCAGAATATATGAAGAGTTTATTACAGGGAAGAAAGATGGAAGATATCGATGAAAGACTTCAACAGTTACGTGATCAGGAAGGAAAGAAGTTCTTCAATCCAGCTACCCAGGATATTTTTCCAGAAGCGGATTTTTCTGCCTGTATTGCCAGAGATATTTTTGATTTTGCGATCGTGATTGAAAGAGGAGAAGAATATGATACAGCCAGATGCATCCATGCATAAAAAGTATTTCTTTTTTGATATTGATGGAACACTGACAGATGATGCAACCCATCTGATTGTACCAAGTGCCCTGGCGACACTGCATCAGTTACAGGACAATGGACACTTTGTGGCAATTGCGACAGGAAGGGCACACTATAAGGCAATGTCTTTTGCCAGAAGTATCGGTATTGACAATCTTGTGTGTGCAGGAGGCGGATGTCTTGTAAGAAACGGACAGATCATGGAATCACTTTCCTTACCACATGATCAGGTTGTTTCCGTGCTGGAACATGCAGAAGAAGATCAGATCGGATGGCTCGTCATGACAGATGACAGTGATGAAGTGACGATGAAGGACTTCCGGTTTCTGGAAACGGCCGGGTTCAGAAAAGAGCTGACGACGTACCATTACGATCCATCTTTTGATTTCCACGATCCTCATCCTGTATACAAGTTCTATCTTGCCTATACAAAGGAAATGGAAAAGGATCTGCCATGGATCAATGAGATGGGAAGATTGAGGATGACTGCAGATTACTGCATCTATCAGTACGATGAAAAGAAAAAGGGCATTGAGATGATGATGGATCATCTGCAGGCACCATATGAAGATGTTGTCGTCTTTGGCGATGGCATGAATGATCTTGTTATGTTTGATCCAAAATGGACAGGCATTGCGATGGGAAATGGTGAAGAACAGCTCAAAGCCAAGGCGGATTATGTTACGGATACAAACGTCAATGACGGGATTGAAAAAGCATGCAGAAGATTCGGCTGGATCTGATAAAAACTGCATTTCCATCATTGTCAACAGGCAGGAAGTATGGTAATATTCTACCTGCGCAAATGATGCGTATCGCTGTTCCGCTGACAGAAAAATGGTCATGAGCAGTTAGATCAATTTGACAGATGTGTAAAGGAGAAAAGAAAATGGATTTAAGTCTGGTTGAAAAGATTACAAGAGAACAGCTCCGTACAGACATTCCTGCTTTCAAAGTAGGTGACACTGTAAGAGTTCACGTTCGTATCAAGGAAGGTGCTAAGACACGTATTCAGATGTACGAAGGTGTTGTTGTTGACAGAAACAACGGCGGCATCGGTGCTACATTCACAGTTCGTAAGATCTCATCTGGTGTTGGTGTACAGAGAACATTCCCTGTTCATTCCCCAATCATCGATAAGATTGAAGTAGTACGTCGTGGTAAGGTCAGAAGAGCTAAGCTCACATACCTCAAGGGCCTGTCCGCTAAGAACGCTCGTATCAAGGAAGATCGTTAATCCGGATTCTGAAAAGGAAGTGGTGAACCATACTGCTTCCTTTTTTTCTATATTTCTTAACCTTTTCTTAATATGCTGTTTTGTAACCGGTTACGTATGGCTGTAAACCAAATCTTTCCTTTGCATAAAAGAAAACGTGCTATAATTTATGAACTATGGAAAAGAAAAATAACGACATCAATGAAACACAGGTCATGCAGACGCTGACGGATGCAGATGAATATGAAGATGCATACGATACGCAGGAATATGACTTTGAAGATGATCTGAATGAAACATCCGTACTGGAAAGACTGACGGACCCGGATCTGGATGAAAAAGTCAGAAAGAACGATAAAAAACCACAGAAGACTTCTGCCTTCAAAGAGGTACTCGGATTTCTGAAAGATCTTGCCATTTCCATGGTAGTCATTCTTCTGATCTGCAACTTTATTGTCCGCCCGGTTCGTGTGTATGGTGATTCCATGTATCCGACGCTTCTGGATGGATCAATCGGTTTCTCCAATGTCATCGGGTTCAAGACAAAAGAACTGAAAAGATTTGATATTGCGATCATCTATGTGGAAGAAAAAAATGAATATCTTGTCAAACGTGTGATCGGACTGCCTGGAGAAACGCTGAGTTATCGTTATGGTCAGCTGTATATCAATGGGGAAGTGGTTGATGAACCGTTTTTGGATCAGGCATATGTGGAACAATGTGGACAGTATTTCATGTCAGATGTTTCTGAAATCACACTTGGTGATGATGAATACTATTGCCTTGGGGATAACCGTCCTGCTTCTTCAGATTCACGTTATTATGGTCCGTTCAAAAAGGAACAGATCCGCTCGAAAGGCGTACTTGTTCTGTGGCCGTTTTCTGATTTCGGCCTGCATACATGGTAATGACTCTGCTGATGATGCAGAGTTTTTGTTTGCTTTTGGGAAATGAATCAGCCATAATGAGGAATATGAGTGAGAAAATACAGATCAGAGATCTTCGTGGAACCCCTTATCAGAATGGATGTCTTTCCGGCAGTTATTTTCGTGACAGAGTCAGAATTGAAGTGGATGATGTTGCTTCCTTCATGCATGATTTTCCAGACTGCTGTAAGCAGATGCAATATCAGATGGCACAGCTGAAAAACGATGTTCCGTCCTATTATGAAGAAACCATCGGCAAAGCAGATGGACTTGGAATCGACCGGGATGTTTATATGATGCTCATGCATCCGGAAATCATGCAGGAAGGACATGAATCATGTACGACGATCATGGTTAGAAATGCGGATGAAACGTTTTCACTCTGTCATAATGAAGATGACATCTACCGCAAAGGCAATCTTGCCTTTGTCAGAGTTTTTACAGAAGATGGATGGTTTATCACAAATGACATGTACAACATGCCATTTGGCAATGGCATACTGATCCATGAAAGCGGACTGGTCAGATCGATTAACTACTGTTATGATACAGGTCATTCTGGTATATCCAGATACTATTGTCAAAGACATATTGCTGGGGCAGGAACAGTGAATGATCTGAAAACAAAAGCAATGGAAATGACACCTGCTACCG
Organism: uncultured Erysipelotrichaceae bacterium; assembly: GCA_945877405.1. Taxonomy (GTDB): domain Bacteria; phylum Bacillota_I; class Bacilli_A; order Erysipelotrichales; family Erysipelotrichaceae; genus Bulleidia. The sequence goes on from CAMCSA010000004.1 coordinate 39,590, forward strand.
GATTCAATGTCAATGTGATTGATCCTGCCTGCCACAGCGGGCAAAGCATTGAAGTACGATCCGATGGGATCTTCTGCAGGGATGTATCATCTTTTCTTGTTCATACAAATCATTACATGTATGGTCTTCAGGAAAACATGTATTGTCAACAGCCAGGTGGCAACAGCATCTTCCGCTATGATGCTGTCATGAAGCAGATGAAAAAACATACAGAATGGACAGTGGAAATGATGAGTGGAATTCTGGATCAGCATACGGATGATCCAATGACTTCTATCTTTCAATGTCACAGTGATGATAATCGTACACTGTTTCGATTCTGTTATGATGGATCGCTTCAGAAATCAGAATTCATTGAATATGAGCATGGTAAAACGTTCACCATGCAGGAGGGTATATGAGTACAAACACGATTAACTGGTATCCAGGTCATATGGAAAAAGCAAAACGACAGATGATGGAAAGACTGAAGGCTGTCGACATGGTGATTGAAGTCAGGGATGCAAGAATTCCGGATGCAAGTACCAATCCGATGCTTTTATCCATGGTGCAGAATAAACCAAGAGTCATCATTCTTTCCAAATGTGACATGGCAGATCCCGTGATGACTGAAGCATGGATCCAAAAACTGAACAGTGAATCTACACTGGCGATTGCTTTGGATCTGATGCATGATCCTAAAAGTGGTAAGAAACTTGTTCAGGCATGCCTGCAGATCATGAAACCAAAGCGCGATAAGCAGATTGCCCGTGGCATCCGACCACGTGCCATTCGTGCCATGGCAGCAGGTATTCCAAATGTCGGCAAATCCACACTGATCAACCGTATTGCCGGTAAGAATACCGTCAAGGCAGCAGATCGGCCAGGTGTAACAAAATCACTGACATGGATTCATGCGGATCCGCAACTGGATCTTCTGGATACACCAGGTGTATTATGGCCGAAGTTTGATGATCCACGTACCGGTACTGTTCTTGCCATACTGGGTTCCATCAATGATGAGATTCTGGATCGACGCATGATTGCCATGGATGCCATTCATATCATTCAGGATTATTATCCAGGGTATCTGGAAAACCTGTATGAAAGTGGAGAAGTCAATCCCAATGGCATGCTGAAGGCAATTGCTGAAAAAAGGCATATTCTCAAAGAAGAAGGGCAACTGGACACAAGACAGGCTGCCATTACTTTCCTGATCGACTTACGTCATGGAAAACTTGGCAGATTCACATTGGAGAAACCGTATGACGAAACAGAAGAAGACAAAGATCTGTGACAATACATATGAAATGCAGTACTGGAGTGAAAACTGTCTGATCACAGGGATTGATGAGGCAGGAAGGGGACCGCTTGCCGGACCGTTATCCGTAGCTGGTGTTGTTTTTCCTGTCGGGTATCATAATGAAGAAATCTATGACTCCAAGTCACTCAGCGAAAAGCAGAGAAACAGGTTGTATGATATCATCATTCATGATGCATTATGGTATGAAATCATGGAAGTGGATGAAGCGACCATTGATCGATACAATATCCTGGAAGCAGATCGGAATGCCATGAGAAAAATAGCCCTGGATAGCCCAGGAAATGTGATTTTGACAGATGCAATGAAACTGGGAATCGATCGACCTGTGATTGATCTTGTCAAAGGAGATCAGAAATCAATCTCCATCGCAGCAGCTTCCATTCTTGCCAAAGTGACAAGAGATCGCATCATGGAAATGTATGATGGCATGTATCCACAATATGGTCTTGGCAGAAATAAAGGCTATCCGACGAAAGCACACATGGAAGCCATTGATGTGTATGGCATCACACCGATTCACCGCAGAAGCTTTGGACCTGTAAAAGCAAAGCAGATTTCGTTTGATTTCTGACAAAAAAAGTATGATTTCAGATTTTTTCCTGTATTAACAGTATACAGGAGGATTTCTGATATGAATCAAAGAGAATACCTTGCCGATCTAGCTTACGTACACAGTGGGCAATGGCCACGGATTGCGGATGCGATCAGTAAAAAACAGATGCCATACCATTGTATGAAACACGAAAACTATATCACCATTGCAGACACAGAGTACCCGGAGTGTCTGCGGAAACTGCGGTTTCCACCATGGGTGCTGTTTTATGAAGGTGATATCAGTCTTCTGAAAAGACCGATGATGACCATTGTCGGGTCCCGTGAACTGAGTTCCTATGGGAAGCAGATGAGTGAGATGGCTGCTTCCATTCTGCAGGAAAAGTATGTCATTGTTTCCGGTCTTGCCAAAGGGGCAGATGCGGTTGTGGCAGAAACGACACTGCGTTGTGGTGGAAAGACAATTGCGGTGATTGGCAGTGGGCTTGGAACACATTATCCAAGTGAAAATGAGATGCTGTATGAACAGATCAGTAAGAATGGACTGATCTTAAGTGAGTATCCATATGCAACAGGTGTCAGAAAGCACCATTTCCCATGGCGTAACCGGATTCTTGCCGGACTTGGAGAAAGCCTGATCGTAACCCAGGCAAAGGAACACAGTGGAACAATGATTACCGTCAATGAGGCACTCAATCTTTCCAAGGATGTTTACTGTATTCCATATCCGATGGATGATGTCAATGGTGGTGGATGCAACAGGCTGATTGAAGAAGGAGCCGGAATGATTTACTGCAGACAGCAGTTACGCGATCTGCTTGGGTAAAAAGCAGGTGTTTACAGCTTGCATGTTTTCGTATAAGCTATAACACGGTATTTATGAAAAGTAAGAAGGAGGATTTGTTGTGAAGAATCTTGTTATTGTAGAGTCTCCGTCTAAATCCAAAACAATCGGAAAATATCTGGGAACGGACTATCTTGTCGTTTCCAGTAAAGGGCATATTCGAGACCTTGCGATCAAAGGAAAGGATGGATTGGGCGTTGATATTGAAAATGACTTTGCCCCGATCTATGAGATCAGCAAGGATAAGGTGACAACAGTCAAAGAGTTGCAGAAGCTTGCTGAAAGAGCGGATTATGTATATCTGGCAACCGACCCGGACCGCGAAGGAGAAGCCATCAGCTGGCATCTGGCACAGGAACTTGGACTTGATGAAGATGCGATTGATCGCGTCACATTCCATGAAATTACAAAAAATGCGGTACAGCAGGCATTCAGCCAGCCACGTGCGATTGATATGGATCTTGTCCATTCCCAGGAAACAAGAAGAATTCTGGATCGAATCATCGGTTTCCGTCTTTCCAAACTGCTCAAGTCTAAAATTAGTTCCAAATCCGCAGGCAGAGTACAGTCCGTGGCATTAAAGCTGATTGTTGAAAGAGAAAAGGAAATCAATGCCTTTGTTCCACAGGAATACTGGAGCATTGATGGTGTATTCAACAAGGATGGAGAGTCATTCAATGCCTCTTTAGCAAAAGTGGATGGCGAAAAGGTCAATATCGAAAACAAAGAGCAGGCACAGGCAATTCTGGAAAGATGTCAGGGTGATTTCATTGTATCTGCAATCCGCTCCTCCAGAAGAAACCGTTCCCCACGACCACCATTTATCACATCCACCCTGCAGCAGGAAGCAAGTACAAAGCTCTCCTTCTCTGCCAAAAGGACGATGTCCATTGCACAGAAACTGTATGAAGGAATTGATGTCGGGAATGGAGAAGAAGGTCTGATCACATATATGCGTACCGACAGTACAAGACTGTCAGACGTATTTGTAAGTGCGGCAAGAACACAGATTACAGAGCGGTATGGCAAGGAATACCTTGGTACATATACAATCCGTAATGATGAAGGTGCACAGGATGCTCATGAAGCAATTCGTCCTACCAATCTTGCCTATACACCAGAAAGAGTCAAGGAATATCTCAGCAGTGAACAGTACAGGCTGTATCGGATGATCTATGCCCGTGCGGTTGCTTCATTGATGGCACCAGCTGCCTATAACCAGGTTTCCATTTCTCTGGAAAGAAACGGATGCGTTTTTTCCGCAACTGGAAGTACACTGGATTTTGACGGATATCTGAAAGTCTATGGTGATTATGATTCCTCCAAGGATGTCATTCTTCCATTGTTGAGCGAAGGGGAAGTACTGAAGGATGCTGTGATCACACCAAACCAGCATTTTACAGAACCGCCATCTCGTTATACCGAAGCAAAACTGATCAAGGCATTAGAGGAAGATGGAATCGGAAGACCTTCCACGTATGCGATGATCATTGATACCATTCAGATCAGAGGCTATGTCACATTGGATCGTGTATCTGAAAAATCCCGTACAAAGGTATTCAGACCGACCGATCAAGGCATCCTGACAACAGAAAAACTGGATGAGTATTTCTCTTCCATCATCAATGTAGACTACACAGCACAGATGGAACAGACACTGGATGAAATTGCAGAAGGAAAACAGGAAGAAGTCACAACACTGCGTGACTTCTATGACAGATTTACACCACTGTTGGATAAGGCATATCAGGACATGGAAAAGATTGCACCGGAAAAAACAGGTGAAACATGTCCGGAATGCGGTGGAGATCTTGTCTACCGCAATGGCCGGTTTGGCAGATTCATTTCCTGTTCCAATTTCCCGAAATGCAAATATACGGCACAGATGGAAAAGGAAGGAAAGGAAAAACCGGAACCGACTGGAAAGATGTGTCCGGAATGCGGCAGTGAACTGCTGAAAAGAAAGTCACGCTTCGGTTCCTTCTTTTTAGGATGCTCAGGTTTCCCGAAGTGTACTTACATGGAAAATCTGGATGGAGAAAGAATCTATTCCAGAAAGGAAAAGCTGAAGATGAAGGAGGAAGCACAGACTGCAGGGCTTGAAGACAGTGAAGAAAAGCCAAAGAAAAAGTCGACAAAAAAAGCTTCCACCACAAAGAAAAAGACAACGACAACAAAAAAGAAGACTTCTACGTCGACAAAAAAGAAAACAACAGTGCGGAAGAAGAAAACGGATGAGGTGGCTGAATGAGAAGAGTCAAGGTAATCGGAGCAGGACTGGCTGGTTGTGAGGCTGCCTGGCAGCTGGCACAAAGAAACATTCCTGTATCCTTGTATGAAATGAAGCCTGTGAAGTATTCACCAGCTCACCATAGTGAAGGATTTGCAGAACTGGTATGTTCCAATTCACTGCGCTCGGATGCATTAACAAATGCAGTCGGACTGCTCAAGGAAGAGATGAGAATGATCGGATCTGTGATCATGGAAGCTGCGGAAGCTACGAAGGTTCCAGCAGGCAGTGCACTTGCGGTGGATCGTGAAAAGTTCTCACAGTATGTCACAGAAAAAATCACATCGAACCCGATGATTGAAGTGATTCATGAAGAAATCACTGAGATTCCGGATGGCCCTGTAATCATCGCAACCGGTCCGTTAAGCTCAGATGCCATCTCTAAAGCAATCGGCAGGCTGATTGATGAAAAGTACTGTTATTTCTATGATGCTGCGGCACCGATTGTTACCGCTTCTTCCATCAATATGGATATTGCCTATCGCAGATCCCGCTATGATAAAGGAGAAGCGGACTATATCAACTGTCCGATGGACAGATCACAGTTTGATGCGTTTTATGAAGCACTGATTACTGCAGAAACTGCAGAAGTACATGGCTTTGAAGATGAAAAGGTATTTGAAGGCTGTATGCCGTTTGAAGTCATGGCAAAGCGTGGCAGAAATACGCTGTTATTCGGCCCGATGAAACCGGTTGGTCTCAACCGTCCGGATGGATCAAGACCATATGGTGTTGTCCAATTGAGACAGGATAATGCGGAAGCATCTTTATACAACGTCGTCGGATTTCAGACCCATCTGAAGTGGGGTGAGCAGAAACGGATTCTGCAGATGATTCCAGGACTGGAAAACTGTGAAATCGTACGGTATGGCGTCATGCACAGAAATACATATATCAATTCACCTGTCTGTCTGAAGGAAACATATCAGTACAAAAACAGGGACGATCTGTTTTTTGCCGGGCAGATGACCGGGGTGGAAGGCTATATTGAAAGTGCTGCCAGTGGTATGCTTGCCGGTATCAACATGGCACATGTATATCATGGCCGCCAGCCTGTCACGCCAGGTCCGGAAACAATGATCGGTGCAATGTCGCATTATATAACCCATGCTGATCCAGCTCATTTCCAGCCGATGAATGCCAACTTCGGTATCTTCCATCTGAAAAATGATGTGAAGAAAAAGGATCGTAAATCAGCCTATGCACCACAGTCCATTTCCATCATTCAGGGATTCATCGATAATGGAAAACTATGATGAAATGCTGGGAAAGTTCCTGGATGCCATGGCGCTGAAACGCACTGGCTCAAAAGATACGCAGGATGCGTATCGAAGGGATCTTTCCCGTTTTCTTTCCTGGCTGCAGGCAGAAAGCATTACATCCTTAAATGATGTCACAACTGCAGATATCGCAGCATATCTTTCTCTGTTGCGTAAAGGCAAGATTGGAGGAAAGCCGTTATCCAATGCTTCCTATGACAGAAATCTGTCTGCTTTGAAGTCCTTTTACCGCTATGCATGCAGATCACTTGGCATCATGAATAACCCGGTTGCCAGATTTCATGGGGCTAAAATCGGCAGGCATCTTCCGGAATATCTGAGCTTTGATCAGATGGAGGCGGTACTGGATACATTTGATCTGACTGATCCGGTTGGGGTAAGAAATCGGGCGATGATTGAAGTGATGTATGCATGTGGATTACGTGTATCAGAATGTGCAACACTGAAGATAGAAGATCTGCATTTTGAGCAGAACTGCCTGATTGTACTTGGTAAGGAATCCAAGGAAAGAATGGTCCCTTTTTACCCACGATGCAGACAGCTGCTGGAACATTATATGCAGATTGATCGACCAACCATCATGAAACAGCAGAAGGAACATGGAATCGTATTTGTCAATCAGAAAGGCAAGCCGATTTCGACAAGAGCCATTCAGCAGATTGTGGAAAAGGCAGGAGAAGATGCAGGTATCGGCATTCATCTGCATCCGCATATGATCCGCCATTCCTTCGCAACACATCTAATCAATAATGGTGCGGATCTGCGTGTCGTACAGGAACTGCTTGGACATGAAAATCTTTCTACGACACAGATCTATACACATGTGGATGAAGCACATCTGAGAAAGGTTGTGGAAATGGCACATCCATATGCAGGAAAGAACAAAGATAAAAAATAGCCCGCCAAAGGGTGAGCTATTGTGATAGCAGTGTCAGATCACAGGCTTCCTGTACATCGAAAGCTTCAAAATAGGTATTTTCCAGAGGGATCCACTTCTGCCTGAAATCTTCAAGCAGGTCCGGATTCCTTTTTGCGATTCTTTCAATCTGTCTTTCAGGATCAATATCAACAAAGATCGAGCAGTCATAGTATTTCCGTAACGATGGATACATGGAATAGGAACCTTCGATCACGGTCATATGCGTATTGGTCAGGTGAATCAGATCTGAGGAAAGAGAGAAGGTGGAACAGTCAAACCAGTGATAGCTGACAGGTTTTCCTTTCTGTAATGGCTGCAGTACTTCTTCTTCCAGTCTTTCCCGATCAAAGTTACCTCCAGGCTGGCTGTAGCGTTCCGCTGTTCTTTGATGTTTCTGCAGATAGAAATCATCAACATGGATCAAAGATGCACCATAGATGTCTTTGAGAAAGACGCCAAGTGTTGTCTTGCCTGCACCACAATGTCCATCAATCGCAATGACCATGTGATCTTTTCTGTGCTGATCGATATACAGTAAGACAGGAATATAAGGTACATAGTCTTTATGGATGACCCTGTAGGCTGGATGGTATGTATTTCTATAAGATGCAGAATGGCTGATTGGCAGATATGTACCATCTTTCCAGTCCTGAATCCACGCCAGGGAAGCATTCTGATCAAATGGGGTTTTACCATCTGTGATCATCTGTTTTAGCACTGTCAGTTTTTCTTCCAGTGCCACAATGGCATATGGCTCCTTACGTGCAGATATGCTGAAAAGGGAAGCAAGGGTATCAGCTGACATGCCTTCATCCAGAATGGAAAGATACAGCCGGACATAGTTACCGTCTAATGGTTCGATGGAAAATGAAGTACATGGCTGTAATGATGTATATTCACTGATGATCCTTTCCTTACAGGCATGTATATCATCAACAAAATGACCGCATCCAAAACAGCTCTGATACAGTGCTTTACATATATCCTGAACAGTGGAGGATGGATACTTCACAAGAAGGTTGTTAATGAAGTTTTCTGTGTTCATACATGTATTGTACTATAAAACAGTTGAAAAGCTTTCCCCATTTCTGCAACGTTTGTACTACAATATAGATAAGAAAAATCCGGAGAAGTATCATGTCAGAAATTTTTAAAAACGACCAGGCCTATCGTGAAAAGGCCAGAAGGATCATGGAGAATGATCCTGTCATGATCATGTCATTAAGCCATGAAGCACATTATCTGTATGAACAGGGAATGATTTCAGAAGCCTGTTATCAGGAAATCTATGAAATGTCCCGCAGATATGCTTCTGAAAAGAAATGACATTGTCGAAACATGGGGTGATGCTCCATGTTTTCTTTATGTGGAACCCACGCAATCATTTCGTGAAGTATGATATTTTACAGATAAGAAGGATAGAATGACAATATGTTTGAAGAACAGTTCAGAAGTGTGAAACGAAAACATCCTCTGATTCACAGTATAACCAATCTTGTGACGATCAATGATGTTGCCAATATGATTATTGCCTGTGGTGCATCCCCGATTATGGCGATTGCACCGGAAGAAGTACAGGAAATCACTGCCATCGCAGATGGTCTTAACATCAATATCGGTACATTACAGGAAAAAACGGTAGAAGCCATGCTTCTTTCCGGTTTCACAGCAAACATGAAAGGAATTCCTGTCATCCTGGATCCGGTTGGCGTGGGTGCATCATCATTCCGGAAGCGGACTGTCCATCGGCTTTTTCAGGAAATCCGGTTTTCTGCGATCAAAGGAAATGCGGCTGAAATCCGATGCCTGTTGGAAGAAAGTGGAGAGATGAAAGGCGTGGATGGAGCAGAAGAAGGAACAATGGAATCATTTGTGTCTATTGCCATCAGTCTTTCAAAGAAAACCGGGTCGGTTGTGATCATGAGTGGTGAAACGGATATCGTAACAGATGGAAGCAGAACATGTATGATTACAAATGGGCATCCGATGATGAAAGATGTCAGTGGAACAGGATGCATGTTATCAGGAATGATCACATCATTCTGTGCAGCAGACAGCCATCATCTGTTTGAGGCGGCTTGTGCAGCAGTCATGACGATGGGAATTGCCGGTGAGAAAGCATCTGAAGCCATGTTGCCATCCATGGGTAACGCCACATACAGAACACGCATCATTGATGCAGTCTATACAATGAAGGAAACAGATTTCAAGGAGTCAGTCAGATATGAAATGCAGTAAGGAAATGATGCGTTTATACGCAGTAACGGATCGCTGTTGGACAGAAAAAACAACATTATACGAGCAGATTGAACAGGCTCTGCAGGGTGGCGTGACATGTGTGCAGTTAAGAGAAAAGAATATGGATGAGCAGACCTTCATCAAAGAGGCAATGGAAATCAGGGAATTATGCCATGCCTATCATGTGCCGCTCATCATTAACGATCGGGTGGAAGTTGCTTTGAAAGCAGGAGCAGATGGCATCCATGTAGGCCAGGATGATCTTTCGGTAGAGCAGGTCAGAAAGCTTGTCGGTAATGATATGATTATTGGCGTATCTGCCCATAATCCAGATGAGGCCATGGAAGCAGTAAAAGGTGGAGCCGATTATCTGGGAACAGGTGCTGTCTTTGGTTCTACAACCAAAAACAATGTGACAACACTGTCCTATGATACTTTGAAAGCCATAACTGCCTGTGTGGATGTTCCGATTGTTGCGATTGGTGGAATCAATGAAACCAATATTGAAAAGCTGAAAGGAAGCGGTGTGGATGGAGTTGCTGTTGTCAGTGCCATCTTTGCCGCAAAGGATATCAGAAAACAGTGTGAAAAACTCAAAGCACTGTCTGAAAGGATGATCGAAGGATGAGTGTGCAGTGTGTCATCTTTGACTTTGATGGAACACTGTTTGATTCGATGTATGTATGGAAAGATGTCGGAAGAAAATATCTGAACATGTTTCACATCACACCATCAGATGATTTTGAACAGATCATTTCAAGCATGACTCTTCAGCAGGCAGCAGAATATGTACAGCATCATTATCTGACTCATCAGTCAGTAAACCAGATCATGGATGGAGTCAGCAGAATTGTTGCGGAAGATTATGCATCCCATATATTACCAGCCAAAGGTGTACCACAGTTGCTGGCAGAACTTGCAGGGATGAACGTCCGAATGGTCATCGCAACTCTTTCTGAGCAAAAGCATGTGATTGCCGCATTACAAAGATGTCATCTGGATTCCTATTTTATGGATATCATCACTGCAGAAGATGTTCCATCTGGCAAACAGTCAGCACAAATCTATGAAAAGGCAATGGCTGCAGCAGGTGGAAGAAAGGATCACACAATCGTCGTAGAAGATGCATACTTTGCCGCAAAGACAGCACACGATGCAGGCTTTACGGTAGTTGGTGTATATGAGCAGAATGAAACAGAACATGAAAAGATGAAGGAAATCTGTGATCTGTATGTAGAAGATTTATCGAAATGGAAAACAGGGGAGGTATTATGAAACTGAAAACAGCATTAAGTATTGCCGGATCTGACAGCTCGGGAGGAGCAGGGATCCAGGCGGACCTGAAGACAATGATCGCAAATGGTGTCTATGGAATGAGTGCGATCACTGCATTGACTGCGCAGAACACAACAGGTGTTGCAGCAATCATGGAGGTGACACCACAGTTTCTTGCACAGCAGATTGATGCGGTATTTACCGATATCAGACCGGATGCGGTAAAGATCGGTATGGTATCAGACAGCAGTCTGATCAATGTGATTGCGGAAAGACTGTGTTTCTACAAGGCAGAAAACATTGTTGTAGACCCTGTGATGGTGGCAACTTCAGGCAGTGCATTAATGAAGACAGATGCTGTTGAAACATTAATTAAAAAACTGCTTCCTTTATGTACGGTTGTTACTCCGAATATTCCGGAAGCTGAAGTACTTTCAGGAATGAAAATTGAAAATGTCGAAGATATGGAAAAAACAGCCATGACAATCCATGATCATTATCATTGTGCTGTTCTTGTCAAAGGTGGTCATTTCATCAATGATGCCAATGATCTGTTATGTGATGATGCGGGAATGACATGGTTTTATGGGAAAAGGATTGATAATCCGAATACTCATGGAACAGGCTGTACACTGTCTTCTGCAATTGCCAGTTATCTGGCGAAGGGATATGATCTGAAAGAAAGCATCCAAAATGCAAAAGAGTATCTTTCCGGTGCACTTTCTTCCATGCTTGATTTAGGGCAGGGCGCTGGTCCTATGGATCATGGATATACACTCAAAACCAGATAAAAAACTGACGTACTCCCCATGGGGTGAAGTCCAAGGTTTTCTGGTCTGATATTTGTGAATGACATCTGATTTTTCAGGAATCAGATGTTTTTTTGTATGATCTGTGGAAAAACCGGTAATAACAATATACGAAGGGAGGTATTTTAAATGCCTGAAAAATCATCATTACAAAATCGCATTATGACACCACAGATTATCAAAAACTCGATTCATGAAGTAAGACCAGCAGATGTGACGATTGTACGTGTATTCTTTTCCAGACCACAAACAATTCAGAAACTGCTTCAGATCGTGATGGATGATGTGAGTCTGCAGGTTGTCAACTGTATGAATGGAAGAAAGTACCTGCGCAGTGATCATTCGGTTGGATCTGCGGATCTGATCGTTCATACAGCGGATGGAAGAATCTTTGATGTTGAATTCAATGAATCTAACGCGCGTACTGCACATACACTGTATATCCATGTTGGAAACCTTGCGGATAACCTGTATGTGTCAGATAGTTTACTGCAGAAGGAAATCAAGGCTATGTGCATTGTATTTGCCAGCTACGTTCCTTATGATTTGAAGGAGCCAGAACCGGTCAGAAACGGATTTGCGATCAGGTTTATTACGCCAGACAGTAAAAATACAAATACTGGACTTGGAATTCTGTATCATGACCTTTATGAATCGGATCCAAAGAAGATGGTGATTCCAGAATTCAGATAACGGGCAATGGAACTCAAAATGACAGAAGGAGGCAGATTAGTTATGGAAATGACACTCAGAGATTACATCGATGAACTTTTAAAACAGAATGCAACAGTGGAAGAAGAACGTATAGCGGATAGAAAGAGATTTGAAGAAGAACGTTCCATGGACAGAAAGAACTACGAAGAAATCAAAGAAAGATACGAAGCAGAAAGAAAGAGATTCGAAGCAGTAAGTAATCATCTGAATACTGTTGTTATCAATCTGATTGAGCTCGCCAAGACGGATAAACAGATTGTAAGTCGTCTTGGATTATCGCAGAACTTGCTGGATGAGATCAGAGAAGAACTGAAGTTATCACTCAGCTGATCATTCTAAAAATGGACTGATATACAGGGTTCATCACAGGCTGCTGGTCCCTGTATGCTATGAATAAGCAATGGAACTCAAAATGACAGAAGGAGGCAGATACGTTATGGAAATGACACTTTTGGATTACATCCATGAACTTAAAAAGAAGAATGGAATGATAGAAGAAGAACTTTCAGCGAATAGAAAGAGATTTGAAGAAGAACGTTCCATGGACAGAAAGAACTACGAAGAAATCAAAGAAAGATACGAAGCAGAAAGAAATAGCCTGAAAACGGTTGTTTTCAATCTGATTGAGCTCGCCAAGACGGATAAACAGATTGTAAGTCGTCTTGGATTATCGCAGAACTTGCTGGATGAGATCAGAGAAGAACTGCAGTTGTCACTTAGCTGATCATTCTAAAATGAACTGGTATGAGGGAATATGCAGAACCTGTAAAAGGGCTTGCATATTTATCGGACTATGATAAAATCATTTGGAAGAAAAAAGGACATTGATTCAACATGTATTCAGTTTCCTTTTTTTTGAAAAAACGGGAGGGCATTATGAACAAGTATTCACTTCTTTCCATGCACGACTTATCTGTAGAGGAAATCAATGCAATTCTCGACGATGCTTTATTATTTGATAATTCCTGTTCGGATTGGCAGTTACCTCAGTCAAAAGCTCTGGTCGCCAATCTTTTTTTTGAAGCTAGTACGAGAACACATTATTCATTTGAAAGTGCCGAACTGCAGCTTGGCTGTAAGGCGGTTGATATTGCCACACAGGCATCATCCATTACAAAGGGTGAATCACTGTATGATACAATCCGTACCCTGGAAGAGGCTGGTTATGACATGTTTGTCATCCGCCACAGTACAGAACGTTATTATGATGAACTGAAGACAATCGACAAACCGATTCTTAATGCTGGAGATGGTGCAGCGGATCACCCGACGCAGTGTCTTCTGGACCTGCTTACAATGAAGCAGGAATTCGGCAGTTTTGAAGGACTGAAAGTCATGATTGCCGGTGATATTCTGCACAGTCGCGTAGCAGCATCTAATAAATATGCATTGGAACTGCTTGGTGCTGAAGTGCGTTTTGCCGGTCCTGCAGAGTGGGCAAGAGAAGGTTATCCGACTGTAGATTTTGATGAATACTTACCGGAAGCTGATGTTGTCATGATGCTGCGCATTCAAAAGGAAAGGGGAGCAACATTATCTGGTGTTGCGGATGGTGATTACCTGAGTACATACGGGCTGACAAAGGAAAGATACGCAAGAATGAAGAAAGGTGCCATTGTCATGCATCCAGCACCTGTCAACCGTGGTGTGGAAATCGACAGTGATCTTGTGGAAGCAGATCGTAGCAGAATCTTCAAGCAGATGGCCAATGGTGTTCTTGTGCGTAAGGCAGTCATCAAGCGTGGCTTTGGTTATGCACCATTTGGGAGCGAAAACAAATGAAAAGACTCATCCGTAATGCGAAGGTTCTCTATCATGGAGAACTTGTTGAAAAAGAAGTTCTGTTTGATGAAACCCAGATTCTTAAGATCGACGATCACATCGATACAGATGCTCAAGTCATAGATGCTGAAGGGAATGCTGTATTACCAGGACTTGTTGATGTGCATGTTCACTTCAGACAGCCTGGAAGAGAAGCTAAGGAAACAATTCATACCGGTTCTCTGGCAGCTGCACATGGTGGATTTACATCCGTCTTTGCAATGCCGAATGTTATTCCTTCGCCAGATGATGCAGACATCATGAAGGATTATCTGAAACTGATTGAAAAGGAAAGTGTAATCCATACATATCCATACGGAACCATAACCCGTAATGAAGCAGGCAAACAGCTTTCTGATCTTGATGGAATGAATCAGCTGGGTGTCAGATGGTTCTCAGATGATGGGGTTGGTATGAACAACCAGGATCTGATGAAACAGGCATTGCTGTATTCTAAAGAACATGGCTGTATCATCGCATGTCATACAGAAGATCTTGCCTTCAGAAAACCAGGTGCATCCGTACATGAAAGTGCCTATGCAGCTCAACATGGATGGATCGGGATTCCGGATGAATGTGAAAGTGCTCCACTCATTGCGGATCTGAAAACGGAAAAGGAAGTCAACGGCAGATATCATGCCTGCCACATTTCTTCTTCTCAGTCTGTGGAAGCACTCAGACAGGCAAAACAGGCAGGCCTGGATGTCAGTGGAGAAGTGACTGTACATCATCTGCTTCTGGAAAATACGGATGTCAAAGGTCCGATGTGGAAGATGAATCCACCATTACGTACTCATGCTGATCGGATGTCATTAATTGAAGGGCTGGAAAGCGGCGCATTGGATTTCATTGCCAATGACCATGCACCTCATACTGCAGAAGACAAGAATACGACAATGGATAAGGCAGCATTTGGAATAGTATCCATTGAAACAGCATTCCCTCTTCTGTACACGGAATTTGTTCACAATACGAAGCGCTGGACACTGCAGCAACTGATTGAATGGATGAGTGAAAAACCTGCCGCAAGATTCGGACTTGAAAAAACAGGCAGAATTGAAGAAGGCTGGAAAGCTGACATGTTTATTGCGGATCTGAATACAACAGATCGGATTGATCCATCCACATTTTATTCCAAAGGTAAGAATACACCTTTTATCGGATGGGAAACATGTGCGAAAATAAAGGAAACGATAGTCGATGGTAAGACTGTCTGGAAGGAGTGAACGGAATGAATACAAGATATCTTGTACTGGAAGATGGCAGCTATTATGAAGGTTATGGTTTCGGATCTGATGAATATCAGATCGGAGAACTTGTCTTTAATACATCCATGACCGGTTATCAGGAAATCCTGACGGATAATTCCTACTGCGGTCAGATTGTCATGATGACATATCCTCTGATCGGTAACTATGGCATCAACCGCGATGACAATGAATCCGTACGTCCATATGTATTCGGCTTTGTTGTCAAAGACTGCTGTGATGAACCAAGTAATTTCAGAGTTGAGGAAACACTGGATGAGTATCTCAGAAATGTACATATCCCTGGCATTTATGGGGTTGATACAAGAGCGATCACAAGAAAGATCCGCTCCATCGGTACATTAAAGGCTTCCTTCTGTAACACGGAAGAAGAAATTCCTTCTCTTGTGGAAACACTGAAAGCTGCAGATTTCCTGCATGATCAGGTTGCACGTGTATCCACAAAGAATGTGTATCCGATCCCAGGCAGAGGAAAGAAAGTCGTTGTCATGGACTTCGGCATCAAGCTTTCCATTTTAAGAGAACTTGCCGCAAGAGATCTGGATCTGATTGTTGTACCTTATGATACGGATGCATCAACCATTCTCAACTATCATCCGGATGGAGTGTTCCTTTCCAATGGTCCTGGTGACCCATCTGATCTGACTGGCGTGATTGAAACAGTTCAGAAGCTGATCGGTAAGGTGCCGATGTTTGGAATCTGCCTTGGTCATCAGCTGATCAGTCTTGCCTGTGGTGCGAAAACCTATAAGCTCAAGTTCGGCCATCGTGGCGGAAACCATCCGGTTGTCAATCTTTCAACCGGCAAGGTGGATATCACATCACAGAACCATGGCTTTGCGGTAGATATTGAATCTTTAAAAAATACGGATCTTGAAATGAGCTATCGGGCATTGAATGATGGAAGTTGTGAAGGGGTACGTCACACAAAGGCACCATGCTTTGCAGTGCAGTTTCATCCGGAAGCAAATGCAGGTCCACAGGATTCCAATTACCTGTTTGATGAATTCATCACATTAATGGAAGGGGAGAAAGCAAATGCCTAAGCGTAAGGATATACATAAGATCATGGTCGTAGGCTCCGGTCCGATTGTCATCGGTCAGGCAGCTGAATTTGACTATGCAGGTTCCCAGGCCTGCGCAGCACTGCGTGAAGAAGGATATGAAGTCATTCTGATCAACTCCAATCCGGCTACGATCATGACGGACTCCACCATTGCAGACCGCGTCTATATCGAACCATTGACACTGGATTCTGCCAAAAGAGTCATTTTCAAGGAAAGACCGGATGCGATTCTTGGTTCTCTTGGTGGTCAGACTGGTCTCAACCTTGTTGTTGAACTGGCGGAAGATGGAATTCTGAATGAATTTGGTGTTGAAGTACTAGGTACAAACATCGAAGCCATCAACCGTGCAGAAGACAGAGAAATGTTCCGCTCCTTAATGCAGGACCTGCATGAGCCAATTCCCGAATCTGCCATCTGTCATTCCATTGAAGAAGCGGTGGAATTTGCGGAAAGAGAAGGATATCCGCTTGTTGTTAGACCTGCCTATACATTAGGTGGTACAGGTGGTGGATTTGTCCATGATGAACAGGAATTAAGAGCCATTGCGGATTCTGGTATCAAGATGTCTCCAGTCAACCAGATTCTTGTAGAACAGTCCATTGCCGGATTCAAGGAAATTGAATATGAAGTCATGCGTGACTCCAACGATAATGCGATTGTTGTATGTAACATGGAAAACCTTGATCCGGTTGGTATTCATACAGGTGACTCCATCGTCGTTGCCCCTGTTCAGACATTAACAGACCGTGAAAATCAGATGCTCCGTAATGCATCTCTTAAGATCATCAGAGCCCTTGGTATCTGTGGTGGCTGTAATGTACAGCTGGCACTGGATCCTAAGAGTTTCAAATATTATGTCATTGAAGTAAATCCACGTGTATCCAGATCTTCTGCACTTGCATCCAAGGCAACTGGTTATCCGATTGCACGTATTTCTGCAAAACTTGCAGTTGGACTGACACTGGATGAAATCATCAATCCGATTACAGGTACATCCTATGCATGTTATGAACCTGCAATTGACTATATCGTATGCAAGTTCCCAAGACTTCCATTTGACAAGTTCCCGAATGGTGACAGACGTCTTGGTACACAGATGAAGGCGACTGGTGAAGTCATGTCCATCGGCAGAACATTTGAAGAAGCATTCCTGAAGTCTGTCCGTTCCCTTGAAATCAAGGTGGATCATATCGAAAAGAAGGATCTCAAACAGCTGGATGAACAGCAGCTGTACCTGAAGATCAAGGAAAGAGACGACGAAAGAATCTTTGCGATCGCTGAATGGATGAGAAAAGGATATGATCTGGAAAGAATCCAGAAGCTGACAAATATCGACAACTGGTTTTTGAAGCATATTCATAGAATCATTGATCTGGAAACAGAAATGAAAGAACATCCGATGGATCTTGGCTTATTAAAGAAACTGAAGATGTATGGATTTGCGGACAGCTATATTGCTTCTGCATGGGGCATGAAGGAATTTGATCTGTATGCATTACGGAAAGAGAATGGCATCATGCCTGTCTACAAGATGGTAGATACATGTGCTGGTGAATTCGTCTCCGAAACACCATACTTCTATTCCACATATGAAAAGGAAAATGAATCCGAAGTATCGGATCGTAAGAAGATCATCGTATTGGGTTCAGGTCCGATCCGTATTGGTCAGGGTGTTGAATTTGACTATGCAACGGTTCACTGCATTGAAACGCTGCATAATGAAGGATATGAAGCCATCATCATCAACAACAATCCGGAAACCGTATCAACGGACTTCTCCATTTCAGACAAGCTGTATTTTGAACCGCTCACAACAGAAGATGTCATGCATGTCATTGATCTGGAACAGCCGATTGGTGTCATCGTACAGTTTGGTGGTCAGACTGCCATCAACCTTGCGGCAAGCCTGGAAGAACATGGTGTCACAATTCTTGGTACAAGTCTGGATGCGATCAACAAGGCAGAAGACAGACATGAATTTGAAACAATGCTCGATCAGCTTGGCATTCCACAACCGGAAGGCATGACAGCCTATACGGTAGAGGAATCCCTTGAAATTGCTCATAAGATCGGTTATCCGGTACTCGTCAGACCTTCTTATGTCCTTGGTGGAAGAGCAATGGAAATCGTTAATGATGATGAGGAACTGAAGGTTTATATGGCTACAGCCGTACAGGAAATCTCTCATGATTCACCGATTCTTGTTGACCGTTATGTCCTTGGTAAGGAATGCGAAATTGATGCGATTGCGGATGGTAAGAATGTATATATTCCAGGTGTGATGGAACATATCGAAAGAGCCGGTATTCATTCTGGTGACTCCTTCTCCGTATATCCGACTCAGACATTAAGTGACAATGTCAAAAAGACAATTATTGACTATGGTGAAAGAATCGGTAAGGGATTCGGCTTTGTAGGCCTTTACAATATTCAGTTTATTGTAGATAAAGATGAAAAGGTTTATGTACTAGAAGTCAATCCAAGATCTTCTCGTACGGTACCATTCCTTTCCAAGATTACTGGTGTACCGATGTGTACGATCGCTACAAAAGCAGTTCTTGGGCAGTCCATTGAACAGCAGGGTTATACACCAGGCTATCATAAAGAAGATGCAGGCCATGTTTATGTCAAGGCACCGGTATTCTCTTTTGCCAAGCTGAGAAGTGTTGATACGGTGCTTGGTCCGGAAATGAAATCTACTGGTGAAGCACTTGGATGTGATACGACTTTTGAAAAGGCACTGTATAAGGCATTAATCGGCTCTGGTGTACAGATCCCTCACTATGGAGCAGCTCTGATTACTGTCGCAGATGGTGATAAGGAAGAAGCTCTTGGTATCGCAAGAAGACTGTATTCCATCGGTTATGGCTTATATGCAACAGCTGGTACAGCAAAGTATTTCCGTGAACATGGTCTGTTTGTCCATGATGCAAAGAAAATTTCCGAATCCAGTGAAGATGAGGATGTTCTGGATATCATCCGCAAGGGTAAGGTATCCTTTGTGGTCAATACAATTGATAATGCCCAGAAGAATTCTTCACTTGATGGATTCCTGATCCGCAGAGTCTCTGCAGAAAACAACATTTCCTGCATGACTTCTCTGGATACATGCAATGCACTGTGTGCAGTACTGGAATCATTGAGCTTCTCAATGATATCCATGAATGAAATGGGGAAATGATGCAGGTTAATAACGCGATTATCAGATCTAATGAAAACATCGGCAAGGATGTATACAGAATGGTACTGGAAACATCCATTGCATCTGAAGTGGCTTGTGGACAGTTTGTACAGGTACAGGTGCCTGGTTTCTATCTCAGACGTCCGATCTCCGTATCAGAAGTACTGGATGAAAATCATCTGGTACTTGTATATAAGACAGTCGGGGAAGGCACAGCAGCGTTATCTGAAATGAAGGAAAACGAAGTTGTGAATCTGTTTGGCCCGCTTGGTACAGGATTCCCTGTTGAAAATAGAGATGTAGTACTGGTGGGTGGAGGCGTTGGTGTACCACCATTAGTAGAAACTGCAAAACAATACATCTCAAATGGAAATCAGGTGACAGCAGTGCTTGGCTTTAATACAAAGGCAGATGCCATTCTTGTGGAAAGACTGAAGGAATGTGGGGCAAAGGTTGTTACAGCTTCCATGGATGGCAGTCTTGGTACAAAAGGAACTGTTATGGATGCCATTAAAGAAAATGGAATCGAAGTTCCGTTTGTACTTGCCTGTGGTCCATTACCGATGTTAAAGGCTGTAGCTTCCTGTTATTCATGTGGATATGTATCTTTGGAAGCACGCATGGCCTGTGGCATGGGAGCATGTATGGGATGCGTTGTTCAGGATGAAAACGGACAGGCAAAGCGTGTATGCAAGGACGGTCCGGTATTTCAGATCGGAAAGGTGGTGCTGTAATGGATTTATCTGTAAAACTTCCAGGTCTGAACCTGAAAAATCCAATCATCCCAGCCAGTGGATGCTTTGGCTATGGCAGGGAGTTTGCTGAAATGTATGATCTTTCTCTGCTTGGTGGCATTGCGATCAAATCCGCTACACCAAAGGAAAGATTCGGTAATCCGACACCAAGAATTGCTGAAACACCAATGGGTATGCTGAATGCGATCGGTTTACAGAACCATGGTGTGGACTGGATCATTGAAAATGAACTTCCGTTTTTGTCTCAGTATGATACGGAAATCATTGCCAATATTGCCGGAGCAAGTGAAGAAGATTATCTTGAAGTCATCGAAAAGATGAATGACAACCCTGTTGTCAAAGCGTATGAGCTGAATATCAGCTGTCCTAACGTAAAGCATGGTGGCATGGGTCTTGGAACAAGTCCGGATCTGGCTGCGGAGATGACACGGCGTGCAAAGGCAGCTGCCAGAAAGCCTGTTTATGTCAAGCTGAGTCCGAATGTCACAGACATTGTATCCATCGCAAAAGCATGTGAAGAAGCTGGTGCAGATGGACTTGTCATGATCAATACATTGCTTGGCATGCGGATGGATTTACGCACAGGTAAGCCATTACTGGCAAATGGAACAGGTGGTCTTTCCGGGCCTGCCATCAAGCCGGTGGGAATCCGTTGTGTCTATCAGTGTGCACAGGCTGTTCATATTCCGATCATCGGAGTAGGAGGTATCAGCAACGCCACAGATGTTGTGGAATATCTGTATGCAGGAGCAAGTGCGGTAGAAGTAGGTGCAGCAAATTTTGTTGATCCGTATGTATGTCCATCCATCATTGCACAGCTGCCTGCAGTACTGGAAAAATATGGTAATTCATCCGTAAGGGAAGCAATAGGAAAGGGATTAAGAAAATGAGCAGAACAATTGTAGCGCTGGATTTTTCCAGCAAAGAAGAAGTGCTGAACTTCCTTGCGAAGTTCGATGAACCGGTCTATGTCAAGATCGGTATGGAACTGACTTATGCATGTGGTCTTGATATGGTAAAGGAAGTCAAGGCTGCAGGTCACAAGGTATTCCTTGACCTCAAACTCCATGATATTCCAAACACTGTCAAGGGTGGTATGAAGAATCTTGCACGCCTTGGTGTTGATATTGTCAACTGTCATTGTGCAGGTGGTATTGAAATGATGAAGGCAGCCAAGCAGGGCATCATCGAAGGTACACCAGAAGGACAGGAACCTGCCAAGCTGATTGGTGTTACAGTGCTGACATCCACATCTCAGGAAGCAATGAATGAAGAACTTGGTATTCCAGGTGAAGTCATTGATACAGTTGTACACTATGCAAAGAATGCAAAGGAAGCAGGCCTGGATGGTGTAGTATGCTCCGTACATGAAGCAAAGGCAATCCATGAAGCGTGTGGCGATGATTTCATGACAGTTACTCCTGGTATCAGACTGGCAAACAACTCCGTAGATGATCAGAAGCGTGTTGCTACACCGGAATATGCGAAGCAGCAGGGTTGTGATATGATCGTTGTCGGCCGTTCCATTACAAAGGCTGAAAACCCATATGAAACATACAGAATGATTGAGGAGGCCATGAACTGATGGAAGACTACAAGAAGGAATTTGTGTCATTCATGCTGGATGCAAAGGCTCTGAAGTTCGGTGATTTCACACTGAAATCAGGCAGAAAGAGTCCGTTCTTCATGAATGCAGGTGCCTATGTCACAGGCAAGCAGCTTCATGAACTTGGCAGATACTATGCCAAGGCAATCCATGATAACTTCGGTCTTGATTTTGATGTTCTGTTTGGACCTGCCTACAAGGGTATTCCATTAGCTGTTGTTACTGCACTTGCGATTGATGAGCTGTATGGTAAGGAAGTCCGTTACTGCTCCAACCGTAAGGAAATCAAAGACCATGGTGATACAGGTATTCTGCTTGGCTCCAAGCTCAAGGATGGAGATCGTGTCATCATGATTGAAGATGTTACGACTTCCGGCAAGTCCATGGAAGAAACAGTTCCGATTGTCAGAAGCCAGGCAGATGTTGAAATCAAAGGTCTGATTGTTTCCCTGAACAGAAATGAAAAGGGTAAGGGCAACAAGACAGCACTTTCTGAAATTGAAGATCTGTATGGATTCAAGGCTGCTGCAATTGTTTCCATGCCTGAGGTTGTTGAAATCCTCAAGGAAAGAGATGCACTCGATGCAGATCTGCTGTCCCGTATTGATGCATATTATGCAGAATACGGTGCAACAGAATAAGATTCTGTGCTAAAATAAGTTTCGGGAATGAAGTGCTCCCAAGGGTAAAACCTGAACCGCTGATACAGGCTGATGACTTCTACGATCAATTTTGGTCGTGGTCATCAGTCTTTTGTTTTAGGAGGAGTTATGATTATTTCACTTGGTATTGTATTATTGGTTGGCCTGATCCTGGCATCTTTGATCGAAAAGCTGAAACTGCCCAGAATTGTCGGTATGCTTGCAGCAGGAATTCTGTGTGGACCTTATGTATTGAATCTTCTGGATCCTTCCATCCTTTCTATCTCAGCAGATCTGAGAAAGATCGCACTGGTTATCATACTGATCAAGGCAGGGCTGTCTTTGAATCTTGCTGATCTCAAACAGGTTGGCAGACCTGCAGTGTTGATGTCTTTTCTGCCTGCTGTGTTTGAAATCATAGGCTATGCAGTACTTGCACCGATACTGTTTCAGATCGACTTTGCTGAAGCACTGTTATTGGGAAGTGTTCTTGCGGCTGTATCGCCTGCCGTTGTTGTACCACGGATGGTTCAGTTAATGGAAACAGGGTATGGAACAGAAAAAAGCATTCCCCAGATGATTCTTGCCGGAGCAAGCTGTGATGATATATTTGTCATCGTGTTATTCAGTGCTTTTCTTTCCATGAATCAGGGCGGTACTTTTGAAGTAGGGCAGTTATTGGATGTACCGGTATCCATCGTACTTGGATTATTGCTTGGTGCACTGATCGGGTATTTGATCTGGATGTTTTTTGAAACAATGCACGCAAAAGGAAATACCATTCGTAACAGTATGAAAGTCATCATCATTCTTGGTGTATCGTTTCTTCTGATCGGTGTGGAAAATGCACTGGCTGGAATTGTTGCGGTATCGGGATTACTGGCTGTTACCGCAATGGCAGTGGTACTTAAGCTCAAGTGTATTCCTTCCGTTTCGACGCGTTTATCACAGAAATTCGGGAAGATCTGGTTATGTGCAGAAGTAGTTCTGTTTGTTCTTGTTGGTGCAGCAGTGGATATCCGCTATATGGCAAATGCCGGCATGATGGCAGTACTGCTGATTTTTGGGGCACTTGTATTCAGAACGGGTGGTGTATGGTTATGTTTGGCAGGTACAAAACTGAACAGAAAAGAAAGACTGTTCTGTGTCATGGCGTATCTTCCTAAAGCAACAGTGCAGGCAGCAATCGGGGCAGTACCTTTAGCTAACGGTCTTTCCTGTGGAGATCTTGTATTATCTGTTGCGGTACTGGCAATTGTCATCACAGCACCAATCGGTGCATTCCTGATCGACTACTTCCATCCAAAACTGCTGGAAAAAAGTGCTGAATAAACGATAGATTTTTACACTGGGATTAATGGAATCTTCATTTGAAAATGCTGGATATTTGTATGGTTAAGGTTTTTTTGGATGTATGAGTCTGATTTTTAGACTGTGCTGATCGAAAATATATCATATCTGCAAAAATGTGGTGTGTAACTTTTCTGCCTATCTGTAAAAATTGGTGGTATGATAAACACGTAAAAGGGGCGTACCTCACGAAGGTAAGTCCCGAAGTAATAGTGATGGTCGCTAAAACTTGTTTGGAGACTAGTTAGCGGCCATTTTTATGATCTACGATAAAAACAGTGATCGTGATCCCAAGTGACAGGGAAGCAAGCACCAGAGAAATGATGCTGACAAATAAATCAACGCTCATAATGCAGCCCTCCTTTCTGGAGGAAAATGATTCAGACTGAACAGTCAGATGGATGGTTATTCATTTTTATGTCTATCTGATATACATTGTGGTATTATATACATGAAAAAGGACGTACCTCACGAAGGTAAGTCCCAAAAGATAGCAGTGGCTGCTAAAACGAGTTTGGGGACTGGTTAGCGGCCATTTTTACTATCTACGATAAGAACAGTGATCGTGATCCCAAGTGACAGGGAAGCAAGCACCAGAGAAATGATGCTGACAAATAAATCAACGCTCATAATGCAGCCCTCCTTTCTGGAGGGGAAAGTAAACAATGTCAGGCCCCTCCTTCCTTATAAAAAAAGTAAAGAATAAGGTGGGACGTCCGCTATCGTGTTGGTACACCCTGACAGAATAACTGTCAGGAAAATTCTAACATACAATATGATGTTAATGACGCTGATGGCTGTGATATCTATCGCCGTTTATGCACATGTTTTTTCGTATTCTTTGAAGATCAGATGTTAAATGTGTTCAAAACATATGACAGATTGGAATGGTGTCTAATATCTGTTTCAAGTAATGGTTCTTGGAATTACAGCATCATCTGATCATTTTGTTGAAACAGTCATACAGTAAAAGATCAACGATACAATAAGAATGGTCAAGTTGTACAAAATGCTGTTTTCACTGAGTGTGAAATTGTCTGAAGATATCGTATTCTGCGATAATATTTTGTGATAAATTACATATGTGGTTTAAGAAGGAAATGATTCAGACTGAACAGTCAGTTGGGTGGTTATTCATTTTTCTGTTAATCAGATATACATTGTGGTATGATAAATATGCAAAAAGGGTGTGCCTCACGAAGGTAAGTCCCAAAAGATAGCTGTGGCTGCTAAAACAAGTTTGGTGACTGGTTAGCGGCCATTTTTACTATCTTCGATAAGAACAGTGATCGTGATCCCAAAAGACAGGGAAGCAAGCACCAGAGAAATGATGCTGACAAATAAATCAACGCTCATAATGCAGCCCTCCTTTCTGGAGGGGAAAGTAAACAATGTCAGGCCCCTCCTTCCTTATAAAAAACAAAATAAAGAATCAGGTGGGACTGTCCGCTATCGTGTTGGTACACCCTGACAGATTGACTGTCAGGAAAATTCTAACATACAATATGATGTTAATGACGCTGGTGGCTGTGATATCAATCGCCGTTTATGCACATGTTTTTTCGTATATTGCTGGATGTCAGTATATCCAGATCGTTGGTATGAGATTTTCTTTACAGGAATGGTGATTTTCCAGTTTTCTGATAGTGTTCTTTCCGTATTTTTTGTTGAAAGCCATATCAGGTTATGTTATTATTTTTAGCGGCATCCAAAGATGTCCGCTTTTTTGCGGGCGTGGATGACTTCTCACACAGCGGATTCACCATCCCGTGTACATGGCTCATAAGCAGGAGTATGCATGTATTGATGGTGTTGGAAACTGTGGCGGTACCAACGGAAAGTGAGGTAAATTAAAAATTATGGCTGTTGTTACATTGAGGAAAATGCTTGAAAATGGAGTTCATTTCGGTCACCAGACACGTAAGTGGGACCCGAACATGAAACCATACATCTACACTGCTAAGAATAATGTTTACATTATCGACCTGAACAAGACTCAGGAGCAGCTGGAAGTTGCTTACAACGCACTGAAGAAGATCACAGAAGACGGTGGTAAGGTTCTGTTTGTCGGCACAAAGAAGCAGGCACAGGCTACAATCCTGGAAGAAGCAATCCGTTGTGGTTCTTTCTATGTCAACCAGAGATGGCTCGGTGGTACACTGACAAACTTCCGTACAATCCAGAAGTCCATCAAGACTCTTGTTGACATTGAAGAAATGGAAGCTAACGGAACTCTGGCTCTGTACACAAAGAAGGAACAGGCTATGAAGCTGAAGCAGAAGGAAAAGCTCGACAACTTCCTTGGCGGTATCAAGGATATGAAGAAGCTCCCAGATGCATTATTTGTTGTTGACCCACTGGAAGAACACAATGCAGTTGCTGAAGCTAGAAAGCTGGGCATCCCTGTATTTGCTCTGATCGATACAAATGCAGATCCAAGAACTGTTGACTATCCGATCCCTGCAAACGATGATGCAGTACGTTCCATCAAGCTGCTGGTATCTCTGATTGCTGATGCAGTATGCGAAGGAAAGAACCTGCCAATTGAAAACATCGCTGAAGATGCTGATGTTGAAGACATCACAATGAAGGATGTTATCAGAAAGGTTGAAGAAGACGCTGCTGAATACGAAAGAAAGAAGAAGCAGAGATACGAAGAAAAGAGAGCTCAGATGGCTCAGCGTCGTAACTACAACGGCGAAAGAAGAGTCTTCAGAAGAAATGACCATGCAAACAACGCTAAGGTCAAGGCTGAAGATGGTGAAGCAGTAAAGGCTGAAACAAAGACAACGGAGGCTGAATAATCATGGCAATTTCTGCAAAGCAGGTTAAGGAATTAAGAGAAATCACATCTGCAGGTATGATGGACTGCAAGAAGGCCCTGGAAGCATGCGATGGTGATATCAAGAAGGCTATTGACTGGCTGCGTGAAAACGGTCTGGCAAAGGCTGCTAAGAAGGAAAGCAGAATTGCTGCTGAAGGTCTTGGAAAGATCGTTGTAGCTGACAACAAGGCTGTTATTCTGGAAGTCAACTCCGAAACAGACTTCGTCGCAAAGAATGACAAGTTCCTCGAACTCCTTGCTACAGCTGCAAATACAATCGTAGCATCTGATGCTGCTACAGTGGAAGAAGCTCTGGCTCTTGCTACAGCTGATGGCACACTGAATGACACATTCGTTAATGCAGTTGCTACAATCGGCGAAAAGATCACTCTGAGAAGATTTGAAATTCTGACAAAGGGTGACGATGAATTCTTCGGTGCTTATACACACCAGGGTGGCCGTATCGTTGCTGTTACAGTTGTTAAGGGTGGCGACGCACAGGTTGCTAAGAACATGGCAATGCAGGTTGCTTCCATGAACCCATCTTACATTTCCAGAAACTACATGCCTCAGGAAGTTGTAGATCATGAAAGAGAAGTTCAGGTAGCTCTGCTTGAAAAGGATGAAAAACTGGCAAGCAAGCCTGAAAAGGTTAAGGCTGGTATCGTTGAAGGTCGTATTTCCAAGTCCTTACAGGATATGTGCCTTGTTGACCAGGAATACTTCCTTGATTCCGATCAGAAGTGCGGTCAGTATCTGAAGGCTAACGGCGCTGAAGTTGTAAAGTTTGTCAAGTATGTTGTCGGTGAAGGCATCGAAAAGAAGGAAGACAACTTCGCAGCTGAAGTAGCAGCTATGGCTAAGTAATTTTTCAATCGCACAACCATAAGACAGTCTGTTCATACAGGCTGTTTTATTTTTTTCCAGTTTCAGGAAAACCGATTTCATAATCTGAAACATGCGCCACATGCTGATCTGTTTTTTCTATAATGAACGCGTAAGGAGGATACGAAGATGAGTTTTCCAAAAGAATTTCTATGGGGTGGTGCAGTAGCTGCCAATCAGTGTGAAGGTGCCTGGCTTTCCGATGGAAAGAAGCCGAATATTACTGATGTTGTAGTAGGTATCGGTTCAGATGAACCAGGACTTGCATGGAATGATACAAGTGGCAGATGGGAGATGCATCTGGATCCTGAAAAACAGTATCTTTCACATGAGGGAATTGATTTCTATCATCGTTATAAAGAAGATCTGAAACTGATGAAGGAAATGGGCTTCAACAGTTTTCGAACATCCATTGCGTGGGGCAGAATCTTTCCGGATGGTGATGAGGATTCTCCAAATCAGGCCGGTCTGCAATTCTATGATGATCTGATTGATGAAATCATCAGAAATGGTATGGAACCGGTTATCACATTATCTCACTATGAAACACCTCTGCATCTTCTGTGCGAGTATGGCGGATGGGTCAATCCGAAGATGATCAGCTTCTGGCATCGGTATATCACAACTGTATTCAACCGTTATAAAGGAAAGGTAAAGTACTGGCTGACATTTAATGAAGTCAATGCAATGTTACGTAATCCGATGGTTGGTGCAGGTATTCTGCATATCGATGATCCCAAATACAAAGATAATCCGAAAAAATCGATTACGGAAAAGGATATATGGCAGGCATACAGAAATATTCTGATTGCTAATGCGGATACGGTATATACAGGGCATCAGATTGATGGAAACAACATGGTAGGGGCGATGATGACAGCTTCCGGTACGGCAACCTATCCGGAAAACTGTGATCCGGATAATGTATTCGGAGCCTACCAGACACAACGGATGGCAGTATTCTATATGCTGGATTCAATGGCCAATGGAATCATTCCAGGCTATGTAAAACGGATCTGGAATGAAAATCCGGATCTGGATCCGCACTTTACACAAAGAGATCTTGCCTGGATCAAAGCCAATACGATTGACTATGTTTCCTTCAGTTATTACAGAAGTGCCGTATATGCAAAAGATGCTGAAATGACATCCAATACAGGTGGCATTAAGGGAAAGGAAAATCCATTTCTGAAAGAATGTTCACCAAAGCCTTGGAGCTGGCCTGTTGATCCAAAGGGATTACGCTATACGATGAATGTACTGTATGACCGTTATCATCTGCCATTATTCATTGTTGAAAACGGAATCGGACTGGATGAAACACCGGATGAAGGTGGAGTCATTGATGACCCATTCCGTGTCCATTACCTGAAAGAACATCTGATCCAGGTGCATGAGGCAATTCTGGATGGCGTAGAGTGTATTGGGTATCTGTGGTGGGGACCGATTGATATCGTCTCTGCCGGAACTGGTGAAATGAAGAAACGTTATGGCTTTATCTATGTTGATCGACATAACGATGGTTCAGGAACACTGGAAAGAAAAAAGAAGATGTCTTTTGACAGTTTTAAAGCTATAATAGAATCAAATGGTGACATTTTGTTATAGGAGGATCATTTAAAATGAAATCACTTGGTATTTCCGTTTATCCGGAACATACGACAAAAGACGCTGCGTATGCCTACATGCGTAGAGCCGGTGAACTCGGCTTTAAAAGAGTGTTCACGTGCTTCCTTTCCGTGACTGAGTCCAAGGAAGACCTTGTCAAAAACTTCTCTGAATTCTGCAAGGTAGCACATGAAGCAGGGTTGACTGTATCTGCTGATACAAACCCTGAAGTATTCAAACATATTGGTGCAACACCATATGACCTGTCCATTTTCCATGAAATCGGTCTGGATATCATCCGACTGGATGGACATTTTGGAAGCGTTGAGGATGCTGCGATCACACGTAATCCTTATGGTATCAAAATTGAATACAATGCTTCCGGCATGATTGCCTTTGATAACCTGATTGAATGTGGTGCAGATGAAGAAAACATGTGTTTCTGTTCCAACTTCTTCCCACAGCGCCATACAGGTATGGGCATGGAACGCTATATTGAACTGACATCCCGTTATAAGAAGGGTGGATTCAGAGTTGCTTCCTTTGTGTCTTCCAATGCACAGAATACATTTGGACCATGGCCTGTTTATGAAGGTCTGCCGACACTGGAAATGCATAGAGATCTTCCGATTGACCTTCAGGCAAGACATCTGCTTGCGATGAATCTGTGCCAGGATATCATGATTGGTAACTGCTATGCGGATGATGAAGAACTTGTTACTTTATCCAGGATGGATATGACAAAGATTACAGTCAGAGTTGAACCTGTTGCGGATATCACAGAAACAGAAAAGGAAATTCTGTACTGGGATAAGCATAACCAGAGAGGTGACTGTAATGAAAACATCATCAGAAGCTCTTTCCCTCGTATTATCTTCAAGGGTAAGTCCATTCCAGCAAGAAGTGCAGAAGGATTTACAGCACATAGAGGTGACGTATTAATCGTCAATGACAATCTGGAACACTACAGAGGAGAGCTGTGGGTTGTATGCCATGACATTGAAGTTTCCAATGAATACAATGTCGTTGGTCATGTACCATGTAATGAACAGATCCTGCTTGACTGGATCAGACCGGATTCTCCATTTGGAATTCTTTGATTCTGCTGCCAACCGTTTCCTTTTGGAAGCGGTTTTTTATTGCATATGATGCGATACAGTGGTATTGTTTTCTCCGTTTGAGGAGAAAATCACAATGAGTGAAAAAATGAAAAAAGGGCCAACGGGAAGATATGCACTGCTTCAGGCAGGCTATTTCATGGATTGCCTTGTCATAACAAACTTTGCTGCTCTGTTTCTGGCAGGAAGAAACTTTACAACCGGTCAGATCGGAATGGTCACTTCCTTGTCTGCTCTGATCAGCTGTGTATTATCACAGATATTGGGAACAATGGCTGATCGCAGTGATCGTGTACCACTGAAATACTATCTGATTGTCATCATGTCAGTATGTGTGGCATCTTTTGTGGGACTTGCATTTCTGCCACATACGATGTTACCGACAATGATGTTCTATATCACTGCCTTTTCATTGCAGGCGGCAGTATCCCCACTAATTACTTCGTTGTGTCTGCAGTTTACCAATAACGGTTATGACATCAATTTTGGATTTGCAAGATCCATCGGTTCTCTTGGCTATTCCTTAATGGCGCTGGTGATGGGAAATGTGACAGAAATGTTCGGCAGTGAGGTTATCATACCGGTATTTATTGCGATTTATGCAGTTCTGATCGTCTTTCTGATCTTTTTCCCGGTGCCGCTGAAACAAGAGCATATGCATATCCGGGCTGGAAATGCACTGATAGAAGAAAAACCTTCTACAATGAAGGAATTTGTACATAGATACCATCGGTTTCTTGTCCTGAACGGATCGTTCATCCTGTTCTGGTTCATGAACAATCTGCTTGGAACATATATGATTTATTTTGTCAAAGATTTGGGTGGTACAACTTCAGATGTCGGTACGACTCTGTTTGTCATGGCATTTTCGGAAATCCCTGCAGTCATGTTCGGTTCTAATATCATGGGAAGAATCGGGGCACCGGCAATGTTAAGAATAGCGATGATCGGTGGTGTACTGAAAGCAGTCCTGTTCTTTATTGCACCGAATATCACATTCTGGATCTGGCTGAATGTGACGCATATTCTCATGTCAGGTTTTTATCAGGTTTCAGCTGTGTATTATGTGTATTCCATCGTCGGAAAGAAGGATATCGTCAAAGGGCAGTCATTAATGGGAATTGCGACTGCGGGTATCTGCCCGATGCTTGCCAACCTGATTGGTGGGTGGATGATCGAAGCAATTCCGTTAAAGATGATTCTTCTGATCGGGATCATCATTCAATCTGTAGCGATGCTGATCTGCTGGATTGCGACAGATAAAAACCGATTTGTATCTGATTATCAGGGATCATTTGATGCTTTATGACCGGCTGGTTGCACATCAGTCGGTTTTCTTATGTTTCTGCGTGCTGTTTTCCGCTATAATAAAAGTGTTTATGAGACTTGATGAGAAATGCCTGAAATTAAGTAAATCACGTAAAGAAGTGTGTGAACGACTGAATCTTTCAACTGTGGATGATGTATTGCGTTACTATCCATTCCGCTATGAAGTCATGGAGCATACTTCATTTTCAGACTGGAAAATCAGGGATAAGGTGACTTTTGAAGCAAAGGTTGTCACAGCCGCCAGAATCTTCCGTAAGGGAAAGCTTTCCACAGCAAACTTTCAGGTCATGTATGAAGATGAAATCATCAGGGTTACGATCTTCAACCGTCCCTGGGTTACAAATCTGAAAGTGGAAGATATCATTACCATTACCGGGATCTATCAGGGCAATCACAGAGTCACCGCAACAACCTATGATACAAAACGGTTTGAGGATCATCCTGCCATCACACCTGTGTATTCCCTGAAAGAAGGCATGCAGCAAAGAACAATGCGAGGTATTGTACAGCAGGTATTTGAAGCTGTGGAAAATGAAATCCATGATGATGTTCCAGAAGAATTCATCCGTAAATACAGGCTGTTGCGGAAAAGAGATGCATTGTACAGAATTCATTTTCCATCCTCCTCAAAAGATGTGGATCTTGCGGTCAGAACACTCAAATATGAAGAGTTTCTGCAGTTTTTCACTTCTGTGATCTATATGCGCAATCAGGAAAGTGAGGAAGGGAATAAACCGGTCAGAATCTTTGATGTCAAGAAAATCAAAGAGAAACTGAAGCAGTTACCGTTTACCTTTACCAAAGATCAGCTGCAGGCACTCAATGATATTCTTGCGGATCTTTCCAGCCCCAAACCGATGTACCGGCTTGTACAGGGGGATGTAGGCTGTGGTAAGACAGCAGTTGCGGTATTTGCCTTATATGCTGCTGTACTGGCAGGCTATCAGGCAGCATTGCTTGCTCCTACGGAAATTCTTGCACGACAGCACCTGATTTCCTTACAGGAAATGCTTGGCAAGGAAGTAAAAGCAGGATTACTGTATTCGGGATTATCCAAAGAAGATAAAAATGCCATGCTTGCAGGAATGGCAGATGGCTCAGTTCAGATTACAGTCGGTACACATGCACTGCTACAGGAAAATGTATCCTTCCACAATCTTGGGCTTGTTGTAACAGACGAGCAGCAAAGATTTGGTGTGGAACAAAGAAGGGCGTTAGTCAGAAAAGGAAATGCCTGTGATTTTCTTCTGATGAGTGCGACTCCGATTCCAAGAACCCTTGCTTCTGCACTGTTTGGGGAAATGAATATATCCACGATTCATACAATGCCACAAGGCAGAAAAGCTCCGATTACAACGCTGATCAGAGAAAACAGCTTCCGCTCTGTATTGGATGAAGTAAAGCAGCTTCTATCAGATGGCAGGCAGTTATATATCATCTGTGCGGCAGTAGAAGAAGGAAGTGAAGTCAGAAATGTGGAAACGGTAAAGGAAAATATTCAGAAACTGTTTCCTCAATACAGAGTCGCTTCTTTGATCGGACCGATGAAATCGGAAGAAAAAGAGTCTGTGATGAAGATGTTTGCGGAAAACAAGGCACAGATTCTTGTTTCTACAACGGTTGTGGAAGTCGGTATGAATGTGGTCAATGCCACAGGTATGATCATCTATAACAGTGAAAGGTTCGGCCTGTCACAGCTTCATCAGCTGCGTGGCAGAATTCAGCGTGGAAGTGCACAGGGAAAATGCTGGCTGTTAACCGATGCCGAAGAAGATAAGACATTACAGAGACTCAATACACTTGTTTCAACAAATGATGGCTTTCTCATTGCGCAGGAAGATTTACGTCAAAGAGGTCCAGGTGATATACTTGGTACAAGACAAAGTGGTATTCCGGATTTTATCCTTGGCAGTTTCAATGATGATACAAACATCATGGATACCGCTAGAAAGGATGCCGCATACATCTGCCAACATCCAGACAATCCGGATTATGCAGTGATACTGGATCGGATCGCATCCAGATATCAGGAAGAATATGTTGATTAATACAAAGGAGATGACTTTTGATATGGATATTATTGACTGGCTGAAAAACAGGGGCATTACAGTAACAAAGAAAGATCTGATTCATCAGGCTTTCATGCACAGCTCCTATGCTCATGAACACCGTCAGTTTCATGATAATGAAAGACTGGAATTCATGGGGGATGCCGTACTGCAGTTATGGAGTTCCAATGCGATCTTTCCTTTGGATATTTCTGAAGGAAAGATGACAAGGCTCAGAGCACAGCTTGTATGTGAAAAGGCACTTGCTATTTACAGCAGGCAGCTGCATCTCAATGATTTTCTCTTACTTGGAACAGGAGAAGAGAAAACAGGCGGCAGAAACAAGGATGCCATTTTGGCAGATGCCTTTGAGGCATTCCTTGGTGCACTGTATCTGGATCAGGGAATGGGTGCAGTGGATAACATCCTCAATGAAGTCATTACACCACGCCTTGCCCATCCAGATGATGTCGGTATCATCCAGGATTATAAGACAAAACTGCAGGAGCTGATTCAGATGGATTCCTCACGTACACTGCATTATCAGCTTGTATCTGAAAAAGGGCCGGCGAATGCGCCTGAGTTTGTCATGAATGTCATCGTGGATGGACTTGTACTTGGAACAGGAAAGGGCGTTTCCAAAAAACAGGCAGAACAGAACGCAGCGAGAAATGCGTTTGAAAAACTCGCAAAATAGGAGGAAACCATGTTAACTACACAATTATGCAAAGCACTGGAAGATGGTATGCTGGATGAGCAGCTTTCCCATCTGTATGGTGCATCTTCTCTGTCACAGGCAAAAGACAGATACGCATCCCTTCTCAAAGGTGCCTTAAAGGCATTTGGCGATCAGGAAACACGTCTTTTCAGTGCCCCTGGCAGAACGGAAGTCGGTGGTAACCACACAGACCATCAGCTTGGCAGAGTATTTGCCGCTTCGATCAGTCTTGATGTGGCAGCTGCAGTCATTCCAACCGATGATCATTTCATTACCTATGTGGCGGATGGATTTGATGTCAAACCTGTTGATATTACGGATACAGATATCCATCAGGAAGAAAGAAATACGACGGAGGCTCTGATCCGTGGTGTCGCTGCTTCACTTCAGAAAAAAGGCTACCATGTTGGTGGATTCAGATGTTATGCACAAAGTAATGTATTACCAGGGTCTGGCATGTCATCTTCTGCAGCCTTTGAAGTACTGATTGGAACAGTGATCAATGGCTTATACAACGATGGCAGGATTCCAACGGAACAGATTGCCAGATGTGGTCAGATTGCAGAAAACGAGTACTTCATGAAAGGAAGTGGACTGCTGGATCAGATGGCATGTTCCACCGGAAGCTTTGCCTATATGGACTTTGCTGATCCAGAACAGGTCATCGTGGAAAAGGTGGATTTTGCACCATCTGATTATGGATATGATCTGATTTTAACAGATGTACGTGCATCTCATGCGGATCTTTCCGATGAATACAGTCTAGTGCCAGCTGAAATGAAGGCTGCTGCAAAGGTACTTGGTAAAGAAGTACTTGGTACATGCACAAAGCAGGAAGTCATTGATCATTGTAAGGAAATCCGTGAAGCTTGTGGGGATCGTGCCTTCTTACGTGCCTACCATTTTGTGTGTGAAACACAACGGGCAAAAGAAGAGGCAGATGCATTACGCAATAAAGATTTCAATGCATTCCTGAAGCTTGTTCGACAGTCTGGAAGATCTTCCTGGATGTATCTGCAGAATATCAGTGCACCAGGTAACAGTGGTGAGCAGGCAGTAGCTGTGGCACTTGCCTTATCAGAGTCACTGTTGCAGGAAAATGGAGCATATCGTGTCCATGGTGGTGGATTTGCCGGAACAATTCAGGCATTTGTTCCGCACAATGATACGGATGCATATATTGCTTTAATGGAATCCGTATTTGGAAAGGGATGCTGCTATGTTCTTTCCATCCGTGACTGTGGAGGTACGGAAATCAGATAAGGTACAACAGATGCGGTGTAAAAACTGCATCTGTTTGTTTTCAGGAAATGATATACTGTTGACAGAAGTTAAGGAGAATTATGATATGCAGATCAGATGGCGTCAACTACCCGGCAATGAATTGCCAGGCTTGAAGAGAATGATCTGAGGATCAT
>CAMCSA010000005.1 GCA_945877405.1 uncultured Erysipelotrichaceae bacterium
AATTGGAATTATATTATCCGTCCGAATAAATAGTTTGATTCATGACAGATCCTAAGATACGCATGATATGTGAACATTATACGAATTTTTCCTAAACGTTACATAAAAATGATAGAATTCCTGTTGAGGTAAACAAATGAAAAAATATGATTCCGTATTATTCGATCTGGATGGAACACTGACTGATTCCGGTCCAGGTATCACAAAAAGTGTAGCTCAGGCATTTAACCGCATGGGGATGGAACCGCCATGTCAGAAAGAACTCAATCTGTTTGTCGGTCCGCCACTGGCTTCTTCCTTTGCCCGTTATGGTATGAATCCAACACAGGTAGATGAAGCCATCCGGCTTTTCAGACAGCGTTATACCACCGTCGGAAAGTTTGAAAACATTCCATATGATGGTGTTCAGCATCTGCTATCCCGACTGCAAACAGCTGGTTACAGACTGTTTGTAGCAACATCCAAGCCGGAAAATGTCGCGATTGAAGTACTGCAGCATTTCAAACTGGATGGTTACTTCGAAAAGATCTGTGGTGCTTCTTTGGATCATTCAAGAGAAACAAAAGAAGCTGTTCTGGAATATCTGAAACAGCAGTGCCATCTTGGTAAGGCCATCATGATCGGAGATACACAGTTTGACGTCAATGGTGCAAAGGAACATGGAATTCCATGTATTGGTGTAACCTGGGGGTATGGAAATGAAAAATCCATGAGGGATGCAGGGGCTGTTGCCATTGCTTCCACCATGGATGAACTGTATCGTCTGATTGATCAGGAAGCAGATGCTGCCCTATCTTCCAGAACTTCATAAATCTGTTCTTTGGAGATCAGTACCATCGGATCTCCTTTTTTGTGGTTGATCGCCAGTCCGCCAAAACTGTCTTCCTCATAGATCGGCTCCAGCAGTTTCATCAACGGCAGAACAAACGGATTGACAGCTTTACAGAAGTGGAAGCAATCCAATGATGTATAGACATTGAAATAATACCTGCCATCCATATCCACAAACAGGTGTGATGGATCTACACTGCCATCTTCCATCTTTGTTCCATCGATCAGGATTTCATCTCCACCAATCACAAGATCTGCAATCTCATCTGTAATTTTCTGTGCTGTTTCTTCATTTTCATCTTCAATCAGGGCTTTGCATAATGCTTCAAGCCTGTCCAGTCTGATTTCCTGCATTGTATCATCCCTCCAGTTTCTGACATATTTCTCTCAGATCACTTACACACAGATCATATCCATTGTGGATGCCTGTGTTTTCACGATCAAAATAACATGTATGAATACCGGCATTGATGCCACCCTGCATATCAGAAGAAACAGAGTCTCCAATCATCAGGATTTCATCATCTGCATACTGTTCTTTCATCCTTTTTCTCGCTTCTTTAAAGAACCGGGCATCCGGTTTAGAATAACCGATATCCTGTGAGATGAAGTGATATGTGAAGTATTTACCCATACCGGCTTTATTGATCCGATAAACCTGCTGTTCATATGGACCATTGGACGCCGTTGCAAGAACATACCTGCCTGACAGTGACTCAAGCATTTCCATCGCACCTGGAGTGATGATGGTACTTTCATGCATTGCTGCCTTGAACATTCTTTCCATTTCCATCCCATCAAAATCAATCCCAAGTTTTTTCAGAATCATTTCCCAACGGACTGCCTGCAGCTGTTCCATCGTAATTTCACCCTGTTCCAGCTTTTCCCAAAGCATCCGGTTATTGGCATGAAAGATTTCATACAGATCACCTTTGTTTTCATTTCCCATTAACGGTGGAAATGTATCATCCAGAAACTTCCTGACAAAGGCATCAAATTCAAGCAGTGTGTTATCGATATCAATCAGTATCAGTTTTATTGCCATGGAACAATTATGCATGATCCATGCGATTTCGTCCACCCATTACTTTTTAGACAAAAAATAGTAATTGTCCAAAATGAGATCATGGTATAGAATACAGACGCATTCTTTTACAGAAATGCTACAAGGAGTTTACAAATGGCTATCGAAATCATCGTTGATTCCGGATGTGATCTGACCGTACAGCAGGCGCAGCAGATGAATATCACCATGCTGCCGTTTGTTGTCAGAATCGGCAATACCGATTATCTTGACCGTGTCAGTCTTTCCGCAGAAGAATTCTACGAGAAACTGATTGAGGAAACAGAACTTCCCAAAACTTCTCAGATTTCTCCATATGCATATCAGGAAGCCGTCAGTCATGTTCTTGAAAGAGGCAATCAGGCGCTGATTATTACAATCACATCTCATCTTTCCGGTTCGTACCGGAATGCATTGCTGACTGCTGCTCAGACTGGCAAAGATGTTGTTGTCGTTGATTCTCTTTCCGCTTCCATCGGTGAGCAGATCCTTGTCAGACGTGCATGTCAATTGCGCGATGAAGGTAAGACATTACAGGAAATGGAAACCATCCTGAACGAAGAAAAGAAATATATTCATATTATTGCACTTCTGGATACACTGGAATATCTCAATAAAGGCGGCCGTATTTCCAAAGCCACAGCAATTGCCGGGTCATTATTGGGAATCCATCCTGTCATCAAGGCAGTGGATGGACAGATTGAAGTCATCGGTAAAGCAAGAGGTTCCCGTTCCGGTAATAACCTTTTGATCCAGGAAGTTGTCAACAGTGGCGGCATCCGCTTTGATATGCCTTATGCATTGGCGTATTCCGGTCTTTCCGACCGTCGTCTGCAGAAATACATTGCCGATTCCAGACCGTTATACGAAGGCAGAACGGAAAGTTTCCCGATCAGCGTATGTGGAAGTACAATTGGTACATATGCCGGCCCTGAGGCTGTCATCTGTGCCTGGTTTGCCAATAAACCATGCACGAAAAATTCGTAGATCATACCTGTCAGCTGACAGGTTTTTTCATAAAAAAAGAAAGATCATCCGTCAATGACCTTTCTGACTTCAAAATCCATCTGATGAACCGTTTCTTTGGAAATACATGCAAATGCATCGGGATTGAAGTCCTTCCGCATTGTAATTGTATTCAGCACATCAAACCCAAGAGAATGATACAGTCGGATCGCATCCGTATTTCTTGCGGCTGCTTCAATATACATGGAATCAGACCATGTTTTGACAATCTGTTCAACCATGCATACAACCTGTCTGCCATATCCATGACGACGGTATTCTCCAGCTATATACAGATCTTCCAGCCAGTCGATATTACCACCACGGCTGCCAAGATGGACAAACCCTATGTATGTATCACCAAGAAGAACAAGCAGGAACAGGTGCCCTTCTTGTGTCCATTGCTGAAGATTGTTTTCAGCTTCCTGCTGTGACTGATCATAGCCGTTATGATCATGCCAGAAACCTGAGATCAGGCAGCACGCTTCCTTCTTCTGATCCAGATACTGCACAAGCTGAATATCACAGTTTTTCACTTTCTTTCTCCAATTGCCTTATATGCCATTCCCAATGCACCTGCTTGTGAATCGGCACCGGCAAGAAAACCGGATGGATGGCAGAACCTCGCATCCCTGATGCCACTTGCTTCCTGCAGTTCTTCATTGCGCAATCCATACCAGCTTTCAGGTAATGGATGACGGTAGGATACACGGTCATCCGGATGTTCCAGTACACACTGAACGTTCCATCCTCCTCGCAATGCCGGAGAAACAACATACCAGATATCCTGAGCCTTCGGATTACTGCGTGATTCTGATGTGATGATTCCCTGCCATGGGGCAAACTGTTCCAGAATCATGACATGTTCCGCTGAAAAATCAATATGGTTCAGAATATAGTCCTTTGCATCCAGTGCATCGATGATGGAATCCAGTCTGTTGAGAAAAATATCTTTAGCAAATGACACGGCATCCATGAATGCCTCATCCGGATCACGATCCGATTCCCAGGTCGGATTGAAATCTTTGATCATCTGCGTCAGTGTAAAGGGTATATTCCCCTGTGCAATCAGCTCTCTTTGCTGATCAACTGGAATGTTCGGCATGGATTCCAGTGCATTCTTGATCGGATTAAACCCATTATCCGCAGCATCAATACCAAGAATCAATGATTTCTCCATTTTCTGATATACTGCTTCCACATATCTTTCCGGACAGTTTTCTTCTTTCAGAATTTCCTGATAGTATTCTTTCCATACAAGGCCACAGGAAGCATATGGAATGTCGGTATTCGGATGGGTTCCGTTATTTTCCTTGTTTTCCGGTGTATGGTGATCCAGGCTTCCTCCGCCGATGTCAAAGACAATCCAGTCTTCGCCACACGGAATATCTTCTTCGCCGCCTCTGACAATATTGATGTCTTCGCTGATCAATGACAGCATTGCTGCTGCAAACACATCATCTGCATGAAACAGCCCGTTATGCGTATAAATGTTGAGATGTTTTCTCATTAAAATGCTTCCTTTCCTAAAAAAACTGTGCATATGAGCCCTTCACAGGTAACGACATATGCACAATCTTCTTACTTCTGCGGGATTAAACCCTGGTTGATACTCTTGTGAACCTTTCTGAGTCTGCCAAGACGGAAGATACCGGAAGTAGTAATGGAAATCTCAGGCAGTCTGCCCGGATACTTTTCTTCATTATTCTGACGGAGGTATGCTTTACCTTGAATCAGAATACGGTCGCCCTCTTCGAACCCAAAAGCTTCATCAGCGCGCCAATCCTTTGCCGTAAAAGAGATGATATCTCTTGATCCTTCGTCATTATGTTCATGACGATAATCGCGGCAATTCAATTCACGTAACAGATTGGAAATCTTACGATCCTGGTTGTAGACAGACAGTCTTCCGAAAGCCATTTTCTGATCTTCGTTTTCACCCAGGTCGTTTCTCAGATGTACAATACCTTCATCTTCGATTGTTCCGATCATTGTGACGTAATAACATACAACCTTCTGCTCGTGATCTCTGATTGTTTCAAACGCAAAATAATCCTTGTGCTTTTCTGGCATAATGATGACTATTTTCCTTTCTATGTCGCTTACCTTTTATGAAACAACAGTATAATACCACATACTATTCTAGATACGACGCTAAAATTTCACTTTTCTGTTTCAAATTATAAAACAGTCTTTTCAACCCCTGAAAATCAACAGTCAGCACACCTTCAAAAAGAATAGATTTCTGTATATTCATGCGAAATTCAGACAGTCAGGAAACATATTTTCTTTTTTTTCATCACATGTGGGAATTTTCGTAAAATTTGTGATTATTGTCGGATTGTGAACTATTTTATGTACCGGAAAGTCATTTTCAGACATGAATCATGACAGTTAAAATTGTCTCATTCCTATCTTCCTTCGAAGATTTCAAAATCTTTTTCTGCAATCTTCAGATGTGAGCGGATTGCATTTTTTGCCTGCTGCAGTGTCATCGTTGTTGTAAACAGATCATACTTTGATGTCTTGTTTCTGACGTGACCATATTTCTCCATGATCCCTTTGGCTCGTTTACGATCTGCTTCCTTTTCAAAGGATACATAGTAAGAATGCAGAATATTACCATTTTCATCCTTTTTCCTGAACAGTTTATCAAAAGCGATATTTGCGATTGCGATCAGCAGAACTACGCCAATCACAAGACAGATCCGTGCGATCATATTTTTGACCATCACAAACAGTACCACTGAAGCAATAATCAGAATAAGGTTCATTACCATCTGAAATAACATCTTTTCTTCTCCTGAGTCTGCTCATGCATCAATGGTCTGCACCACGCGCATAGCCTGACATTTTCTTATCTAATATACACTACCAGTCGCAATCCTTCCACACTCTTTTCAGACAAGAAGAAAGGCTGACCCAGAAGATCAGCCTGTTCATAAAGTCCATCCATGATCATGGTACCAGTGGTCCAGCATCCACCTTCCAAGACCATCATGATTATTATCATATTCAGTAATATAGTCTGCCAGAGCTTTCGTATCCGTGGATCCATTACACAGACATACAGATATTCCCGGCAAGGACATCATGCCATTATCGTTTGACATATCTCCAAAACAGATGACATCCTTTTCATCAATTCCATGCCCCTTACAGAACTGCTGTACACCAAGGCCTTTGTTGACACGCGGATCCTGGAATTCCAGCATCGTCGGTTGTGTTTTAAATGCAGTGTAACGATCAGACGGATGCTTTGCCGCAAAAGCTTCAGCTTCTGGCATATCTGCTGCATCTTTCAGACGGAACAGAATTTTTGGTGTTGCCTGGCGACAAAGATATTCTTTATCAACCTTCGTACATTGTATAGAATGACGGTTCATGGAAGCATACATCTGTTCATCCACTTCAAGCGAAAACATGTCTTCTCCTTCATAAATAAACGGATTTGCACCAATCGGTTCCATCATATCCAGAATTTCCCGAATCGTATCCGTGGCCAGTGGATGGAAATCATTTCGTGTACCATTCAGGACGTCATACAGTTGTCCACCATTCATCCCAATCCAAAGATCAAAATCAAAAGAAAGATCCCATCCATCTTTCTGGGCATAAAGATGTTCTCCGATTGGCCTGCCTGAAGCAATCCCAAGCAATACACCCCTTTGATGCAGATCATTGAGTACTGCACGGGTTATCGGCATCATTTCTCTTGGTTCATTTACAAGGGTGCCATCAATATCAGCAACAAGCAATTTCAGATCATTTTCAATCATAGTCATAAACTCCAAATATATGCTCATTTTATCAGGAAAACACATGCGAATCTGATTGTTCCTTCCTTTGGAACTTCAACCGACATGTCATGATCAATTCAGTATGTAAGATGAAATGACATACTGTTTCACCTGCAATATTCGACAGATTCTAGATAATCCTGTAAATAGAGACAGAAGGAGATTAACTCTCCTTCCATACACAATTCCAAATCAGTTCCTCTTTGCCTTGGCTAAGAATTCCTCAACACTCATTCCGCACTCTTGTGCAGCCTGTTGTGAGGAAACAAATCCCTTTCGATAAAATGATAATGCAGTTTCAAACCTGCCGCCTTCCTTACCGATCAGGATTCCTTCAACTCTGCCTTCATTTCTACCAATCTGAATACCTTCATTTCTATCTCTTTCTCTGATTGCTCTGGTTGATTCACACACGATTACTGTTCCTCCTTCTTCTGGAATTTCCACAAATCTGTCTGTTATCGATGATAACAGTGTTGCAAGCTGGTTTCCAATTGCCAGCTTTGAACTCGACAGCAGCTCAAGCATGTCCTTTTCGTATTCTTTCTTCTGGTATCTCACTACCAGAAACAGAAGCTTCAGTTCTGGAATCAGAAGATCAAGCTGTTCATCACTCATTGTATGAGGATCGATGACTCTCACTTCTGCTTTTGTTGCAGGACTGATTCCATATTCCTTTAATATTGGGTCATACAGATCCGAATTACCTGGATATCCTTCCCACTTGTCCTGTGTCAAGTTTAGCACGTATGTAATACTTGGTTCAAGGCGAAGCACATGTGGCAGTTTCGTCAGATAGTTACATGTTTTCTCATCTTTTACCTTGCCAGTCCGTATCATTTCTGTTCCAATCCGTCGTGCCTGTAACAGCATGGAATTAACATCATAATCCATCACTCTGATGATAACTGCAGTATCAATATATCCTAACAGTTCGATATGGAACAGAATTGGCGCTTCATTCCCATCCAGATGCAGTGTAATACGGGAATTGACATCGTTGATCCGATCCTTATGCTTTTCACCATCTTTCGCAATTTTTGCTTCTACTGTATCAACAACTTGTACATCATCCGATTCAATCCGTAGACGACAGCTGAATAATACTGTTTCTGCAAGGGAAGCGATAACATGTGGATCCTTGAAATAATCTTTACCTGGTATATCAAGCTTGGCCATTGGTTTTCCTCCTTTTTTTGGTCTTACTATACTTATTACCGGTAAATCCAGAAATCATACAAAAAAGGGACAGATTTACATAAAATCTGCCCTATTTTTTCTCTTTCACATATGGTTTTCCAATCAGGTCAAACCATTTCTGCAGTCTTGCTTCATAACCATTATCACTCATCTCATAGAATTTCTTCCCTCTGATGGCATCTGGAAGATACTGCTGATTGACATAGTGATACGGGAAATCATGTGCATACCTGTAGCCGACCCCTCGATCAAGTTTTTCTGCACTTTTATAGTGTGCATCCTTAAGGTAACCTGGAATCGGAAGATTACCGCTTCTGCGTACTTCTTCCTGTGCTGCAAAAATACCGTTTGTCACAGCATTGGATTTTGGTGCGCACGCTATGTAAACTGCCGCATTGGCCAGAATCAGGTTGCTTTCCGGCATGCCTACCCTCTCCACCGCAACAGC
The DNA here is from genome assembly GCA_945877405.1 of uncultured Erysipelotrichaceae bacterium. Lineage (GTDB taxonomy): Bacteria > Bacillota_I > Bacilli_A > Erysipelotrichales > Erysipelotrichaceae > Bulleidia. The sequence goes on from CAMCSA010000005.1 coordinate 8,348, forward strand.
AGCAGCACTTGCAACTTCTAAAGCCCTTGGATCTGCGATACCACATTCTTCACTTGCCGCAATCATGATTCTTCTTGCGATGAACCTCACATCTTCCCCGGCTTCCAGCATTCTTGCAAGATAGTACAGGGTGGCATCCGGATCCGATCCACGCATGGATTTGATGAATGCCGAAACCGTATCATAATGATTATCACCATCCTTGTCATAGCGGATCACCTTTTTCTGAATGCATTCCTTTACAACATCCAGTGTGATATGAATGTATCCGTCATCACTTCTTTCTGTTGTCAGATCTGCCAGTTCAAGTCCATTCAGGGCACTTCTAGCATCTCCATCTGCCGCCTGGGCAAGATACATGCATGCATCCTCATCTAGAATAACATTATCCCCACCAATCCCTTTAAAAGGATCTGTTGCAGCCCGATGCAGAAGATCTATAAGATCCTGTGTATTCAAAGAATGCAGTTCAAATATTCTTGATCGTGATAGCAGAGCTCCATTGACTTCAAAGAACGGATTTTCTGTTGTGGCTCCAATCAGAATGATTGTTCCATCTTCTACAAATGGAAGCAGATAATCCTGTTGTGCCTTATTGAAGCGGTGTATTTCATCAATGAACAGAATTGACCTTTTTCCCTTTTCCGCCATGACATTCTTTGCTTTTGCAACCACAGCCTCCATATCCTTTTTCCCTGCTGTTGTCGCATTCACCTGAAAAAAGGCACAGGAAGATGTATTGGCAATCACATGTGCCATTGTTGTCTTACCGGTTCCAGGAGGTCCATAAAAGATGATGGAAGAAAGACGGTCCGCTTTGATTGCACGATACAGGAGTCGATCCTTACCGATGATATGTTTCTGCCCAACAACCTCTTCCAGTGTTTCCGGTCTCATTCGAGAAGCAAGCGGCTGCTGTTTCTTTTTTTCGTTTTCATAGGAATAATCAAATAAACTGTCCATACTACACCTCAATATACTGCTTCATGCAGGCGGGATAGAGCTTCCCTCATTGCTTTACGTAACTGCTCATCACTATGGATGCGGCCAAGCTGTATCACAAAAGAAGTATCCTGCAGAATCATCCGCAGCGGTCTGCCGATCAGATGCAGCGAGTCACCTGCTGTGATATGTACAGCACATACCGTACGATACTGTACACCGTGATATATTACGATATCATCCATCACATGCATAACAATACGGGACACCCCTTTTTCTTCATGCATAATCATACACCCTGTACCATATCGATATGGAATGACTTCTTCACTGTGTTCCATCATTTCCTTTACGATACTGGATTCCGTATGTGCAAAGCACCCTTTCAGAAACAGTCTTTCCAGTTTCTGCTGAAACCTGTTTCTTTCCATCAAATGAGTGCAGACACAGGATAAAGACGATTCAGACAGAACAAGCGGATTATAAATCACATGTTCTGTATCTGCAAAACAGGATAACGGATAGGATGTAAAAGCAATGTCAAACTGCTGTCTGCAGCTTTCCCACTTCCCCAATGGTACGATCTGAACTTCCTGAATATAACAACCATACTGTTGAATGATACGTTCCTTAAATATGGATACATATTCTTTTCTTTCCCCGCTGATCAAAGCAATCCATTTTTTCATGCGGACTCTGTTTTCAGATGAGAACGCCTTCTGAAAAAGGCAGGCAAATAGACCCGTCATCGCATCATCCATGCATAGGGTATCCTTCAGGAAATCTTTCAGACGTCTGCTGCAGAACCACGATACCGGTGAATTTTCACGAATTGTCGTAACTGGCACACCATGAATGATAACCCCTTCTTTTTCATTTTCCATAAACCAGGCAATCATGGAAGAAAGCTCTTTGATCAGTGAATCATCACATCGCAAATGCAGCTGCCACAAAGAGCACAACTCCATCAGCCACTGTTTCAGCTGTTCTTCCATCGGCTGTAGCAATTGACACTCACCAGGGCGATCATGTTTCTGATAGTATTCCAGAATCGAATCACGATCAGAAGAAAACGGAAGATCATGATGTTTTTGTGCATATACAACAAGTGCGGCTTCAAATACAGGCAATCCTGTTTCATGTATCTTTTCCAGCAGGTTTTCATCATGGCATTCATCTTTCAATCGATCCATGCATAAGGCAAACAGATACATTCTGCGCACCGGATTTCCTTCAATCCATATGCCTTCACTGCGCCTGCTGACAGACTTGAGATGATACTGCTCCAGCAGCATTTCCATCTGTTTTTTTGCCCGATACAGTAATGGCATGGATACATAAAGACTCTCACACAGCTGCTGTAAGGAAGTCTGTCCATCATATAACAGATGTGCCGCCATTTCACAGCCTCTCATTGTATCCACATCCACACTTTCCCAATACGATAAACCATATTGAATGTTCTGAACCAGCAGCTCAGCAGTTTCATTCAGCTCAACGTGATAACCGGCACTGTTTCCTGATATGGTTACGCCATGTTCATGACAGAAACGCATGACTTCCACAATATCATTCTGTACTGTTTTATTCGATGTGCATAACAGCCATGCAAGCTGATTGCTGTTGATAGGCTGCCTGTATTCTAGAAGGCAGGCAAGTATCTGAATCTGTCGTATTGATAATCTTTCCATGAAAAACAGTTTACCATGAACAGAGTCAAAAAAGGCGGTAATATTATGCCGCCTGAACAAACAGATTCATGTTACTGCTTCGCCTGTTCCATGATATCATTCATCGCATTGATGACTGCCTTTGATGACATCGTAGAACCGGAAATCGTATCCACGTCTGTGCTTTGTGTGTAGATGATTTCAGGAATCAGTGTATCCTGTACCGGCTTGAACAGCATTGGTGTTTCTTCATTTTCTGTTGTGATTTGTGTGATAAATCCGTTTTCCACAACAGCAGTCACAACAACACCGCCATTGTTGCCTGTATATGCAGCTGTATAGGTTCCATCCTGAAACTGCGCAGCTGCTTCTTCACTGATTTCAGTTTTCTTTTCTTCCTGCTGCTTGACTACCGTTTCACCATGTCCCTTACCACAGTTTTCCATTGCATATGTACCTGCATTGCTGCCAGCCACACGACCGAAGATCACGATGTCTGCTACCGCATTACCACCAAGTCTGTTAGCTCCATGTACACCACCGGTAACTTCACCAGCTGCCCAAAGACCTGTAATGGAATTTCCTTCTGTGTTGATCACTTCCGCATTCGTATTGATATGTACACCACCCATTGTGTGATGGATACCAGGAGATACCTTGATCGCAAAGAACGGCGTTTCCACCATTTCCATTTCAAGTCCGGTTTCTCTTCCCAGTGTATCTTCACTTTCACCTTTTCTAACAGCATTGTATTGTGCAATGGTTGTCTTGAGTGTATCTTCACTTTCACCTTTTCTAACAGCATTGTATTGTGCAATGGTTGTCTTGAGTATATCTGCATCCATTCCAAGTGTTTCAGCCATTTCATCCAGAGAAGCAGCTTCTGTCACGATGCCTTTGTTGACATATTTGTCGATTGCCTTTTTGTGAGTTCTCAGATTGTTATCAAAGAATACATAGGCATATCCTTCTTCAAGAGCGTTGATATTGGCAGAAACAACATCTCTTGTCAGCATCTCATTTGTAAATCTTTCTCCCTTGCTGTTAAGAAGAATCGCACCAGAACCTCTGGCAGATTCAGAAATCAGTTCTGCTGTAGACTGTTCTACCGTCGGGTCAATTACCCCGACTCTAAAGAGTCGTTGTTTCCTTTATATTTTATGAATCTGGATCTGCTCGATATCAACAAGGTCAGCACCAAGTGCTTCAGCCATGATGATACCATCCCCTGTTGCACCAGTATGGTTTGTTGTAACATAGCCTTCCAGTTCTTCTATGTACTTGCATACCATTTCACTGTTGGCTCCAAAACCACCCGTTGCAAGTACCACTGCTTTGGCATTGAGCAGTATTTCTTCACCATCCGATTCTGCCTTAACTCCTGTTACAGCACCATCTTCCATGATAATTTCAACAGCCTTTGTGTTGTAGGTGATTTCCACACCTCTTTCATCCAATGCATTTACAAGATGTTCAACAAGGTATCCGCCTACTGCACTTCCATCTTCTGGTGTGTGAGTACGCTTTGCACTCTGTCCTCCGGATGTGGAAAGACCAGTCAGATTGACACCGATTGTCTTCAGCCATTCAATTGCTTCAGCGAAATGATCTACCATATAACGGACAAGATCCGGATCATTCTTTTCATAGCCACCAGCCATCGTATCTGCATGAACTACCCCACCTGATACGTAGTTCAGATAGGGTATCCTTATGATGTACTCTTTTGTACTACCACAGGGATTTTGATTTATGCAGGCATATACATGTGATTCATGTACTGTTTCCACAATGGTCGGTTCACTCGACCTCTACTGTTTTTACACAGTTACTTACTGTTCAGATCTGCAAACCTGATGATTTTCGGATTCAACAGTCCGGATAACCGTATACCTGATGTGTCGAATCCAGCTTTTCTCAGAATATTGGCAGCACCATTCAGATCTGCATTGATGAGTATGCCTTCAGCTGATCTGTATAATCCACGCTTTATTCTCTTACCGGAAAAACTGTACTTCTGATGATCTCCTGCTTTATATACAGGAATCTCATCATTGTCCAGAAAGCTCGCTTTGCTTGTGTATGACTCTTCTGTTCTTGTGACAGTGATGCCATACTCACACGCTTTCAGTTCAATCATACTTTTCAGCATATCAAAAGGAATACTGACAAAGCTCTGGTTATTCTGCTTTCCCATGTTGGCATCCTGTTTCCAGAAGGTATTTGAGCCAAGCACAAGAGTACCGATCTCATGTTCTTTACACCACTCAAGCAGGATTCTGCTCATCTTATGGAAACAGTCTCTGATGTAATTGGTTCGATACGCAGAAAGACGATCCAGATACTTCGACCATACTTTTCTGGTTGTCTGACTTCCTTTGGACATCAGCGAAACTCTTTCAGCTTTCTGTTTGTTGAAGTACTGGTTGATGCTTTTGGTGTTTCTTCCTGTGAAGATCAGAGAATCACCTGTATCAGAAACAACAGCCATGGTGTTATCCACGCCAAAATCAACAGCAGCACTGTGCGTACCACCCTGTACACAAGGATCCTTGACATCGTACACAAGCAGAAGCTCATATCCACCGGATACAGGTTTCACCTTGACTTCCATCAGCTTTGCACCATGTCTTCTTCGTACAGGAACACGGATCTTAGTCTTCGGGAGTTTGAGCATACCATCTCTGATAACGGCATCCTGATTTGTAAACAGGTAAGTGGTTGTCTCCCCCTTACAGTATCCAGGCATCTTTGGCTTGCCTGTAAAAGAAGAGGAGTCTTCTTTATAAACTCTTAAAGTTGCAAGCCATGCTTTGAAATCAGAACAGGACTGTCTGATAATATGCTGTGCTGTCTGCATTGGAAGACCTGAAAAGAAATCCGGATTTGATGTAACTCTCATCAGCCTCTGCAATACACCATAACCAAGCACATAGTATGTTTTCTGACCATTCAGAAGTGCAAGTTCATTTTGAACTTCTGTTTCGTTAGCTGTCAGTGTTTTCTTATCATGTGCAGTAAATGTATTGCGGATTCTGAAAAGAGATGCATTATGAAGACACTTTGCCTTGTGAGCAAAATCATCCAGATACGCAAACAGTTCATGTCTTTCATCAATACGGATTCTATCAGTTCTGTACATCAGACGTATATCTTATCCTTTCTATTGAATACAATATAATTATACCATATAATATAATCAGTCGTAACATATATTGGAGGTAATCATGTTCAAAAAAGTAAAGGATAAACCATACTATACAAATAACCACAGCTGCTTCCTTCTGACAGCACATCTTATGCTTGTGACAAAGTACAGAAAACCCGTATTACAGGGAAAAATCAGAGATTATGTGTATACATTGACCAAAGAAACAATGGAATCCGAAAATATCATCATCAGAGAAATAAATGGGGAAGCAGATCATATCCATATTCTGTTTGATTATGCACCGGATATTAGACTCAGTGAATTGATTAACAAAATAAAATCCAGAACAGCAAGACTTGTAAGAAGAGATTATCCTGTAGAGGTCGGTGAATACTATGAAAAAATCGAATTCTGGACAAACAGCTATTTCCTTGGTTCTGTCGGAAGTAATACAACAGAGATTGTAAAAGAGTACATCCAAAACCAGTGACGCTGAATTCACCACCGTCCTATGAGGACGGAGTACTCTTCTTATTGCTTATAGAACAGATCGTTAGAATCTTCCACGCCATTTTCAGCTTCAACGGACGTTTCAGAAGCATTCATACCACCACTTGCACGGTTTGTATTACCACCTGCGATTGCCATCTTTTCCAGAACAACAACATCCGCACCTTTATCATACGCTTCAATAGCAGCTGAAAGGCCAGCTCCACCAGCGCCGATTACAACAACATCATAGTCTTTTTCCTGTACATTTCCAGCAGAGGATGAGGATACAGCTGTCCCACACCCTGCAAACATCATTTCCGAAAGAATGACAGCAGTCAATTTACGATTCATAATTTTCCCTTCTTTCTCGTGCAGGATTATATCGTTTTATGCACACAGAAGAGAAAACACATTTTCCTTCCTATACAGAAAATGTGTTATTTACATATGAAATGAAAATGACCGTCATTTTCGTGAAAAGGATTCAGATGAATTCAGTACTCCTGCAGGAGGATGGGTTCTGTCTTCTTCCAGGATCAGTGACTGCTGCCGTGTCAGGGTACGATTACATCCAGTCCCGTCTTTTTTATAGTTTGTACAGCCAAGGAAATAATCATTGCTTCCGGATTTTCTTACAATCAGATAGCCGTCTTTACACGCATCACATCGCAGAATCGGCATCCTTCCAGCCCTGTATTCATTCGTCATAAAACCGCACAATTCCGGCTCATTCGTACAAAGAAACAGCCTTAACCCATATGCATTTTTATAACGGTACTGCATTGGAAATCCACATAGCGGGCATGGCTTGTATGGATACCGGTCCACTTTATTTTCATTCCACTGTCCCTTCAGAACAACATTTTTATAGTCTTTTCTGAGCTCGATCAGAAAGGTGGAAGGATTCTGCATTGGTGCGACAAAATAGACCCTGTTTTTTGTTCTGGTCATTGCCACATAAAACAGTCTTCTTTCTTCCGCATCATCCATGGAATGATCGTGACGAGTCACAAAGGAAAGCACAGGATCATCCTGAATCTGAGATGGAAAGCCATACGTTTCATTTTTCCCGTTTACGATGATGACATTATCATATCCAAGACCTTTGGAGGCATGTGCACTCAAAAAGGTAATGCGAATCGAAGGATACTTTCTGCTTTGAATCCGATTCCCTTTTGGAATGTATTCAAACAGACCGGATCGTTGCAGATTGTAGCCATCAAAGTTGAACCTCCCCAGAAATGCTACCGTTCCAATCGGATGTTTTTCTTCCTTTGCATAGGCAACAATCTGATCCAGTGCTGTTTCTACTGCACATGCCAGAGCATAGTTAGCCCCACTTTTTCCATCAGCGCCACGTTTTTTATAAGTTGCATCATATGTATATATAATGATGGGATCTGTAATGTTTTTAGGTGAAATCAGAGTTTTCCTGATCTGCGAAGGATTTTTCTGAATGAAGTTTCCGGCAATATCAATGACTTCCTGTGCATTCCGATATGTTCTTTCAATCTTGAGCATTTTTGCATATCCGACTGTTTTTTCAAACTGTGTAAACAGCGAGATATCAGAACCACTGAAGGCATAAATAGACTGCCAATCATCTCCTACCGCAATGATCTTCGCATCACACACATCTGACAGTGCTTTGGTCAGATCAAATCTCTGCCGGGAAATATCCTGATATTCATCTACGATGATGTAACGGAAGTCCAATTTCTGTTTCATCTGCGCAACTTCACGTAACACTCTGGCAGAATCATTGATCATATCCTGGAAATCAACCGCATTGTTTTCTTTCAATACTTTCTGGTATTCCAGATAACAGTCCTGTGCAATTTCCAGAAAGAGTCTGGATCTGACATTGGTAGTAGAATGATACATCCTTGAAAAATCATCTGCTTCATATCCATTCACTTTGAAATTGGAAATGAATCTGCACAGCAAGGCAACAAGTCTGCGGATATACCTGTTTTCTTCTCCCTGTACAAGTTTTTTCATGATTTCCTGATCACTGCGCGGTTTCAATTCGAAGCCGTTTCTTTCAAGTATCTCCTTAAGGTGTTCCGTCAATGATCTGCCATCCTTATAACCGGAAAAAGTATAAAGAAGATCGGTGTGATGCTGGCGGTGAAGACTCACCTTGTCAAAAACCGCCTTCTTATATGCCTGTAGCTGGGATGGTGAATACAACGAATTCGTTCCATCTTCATGAATACCGAAATGTTCCAGCCAGGCAATATGATTTCCCTGTCGTATGAGAAAATCAGGTGTATATGGTTTTACTGAGCCAGAAATATCATAGGGATAAATGACTTCGTATTCATAATCAATTCCACTCAGATACAGGAAATTGGCAATCTGTACTTCCTGTAAGGAACGCATGACTTCATTTTGAATCGTTACCTTTTTCTTTGATCTTGCATCAACAATTTCCCGCCTGAAATCTTCCAGTTCACTTCTCATCGTTACATAATTCATGGATGAAGCATTTCGGAAGAAGGCATTCAGGTCTTCCCCCTCATAAGGTGCATCAAAATACGAGGCGAAAAACAGAATCAGCCGTTTTACAGCACTTTCATTCTTCAATATGGTTGAACAAAGATAGTTCTGAATCACACGATACAGTTTCCCATCATCCACAATATTTCTTTTTTCTTCCGGACTATTTTTATGGAGGACTGCATTCCCGACAGAATGGAAGGTAGCGATCGGACAGGCGATATTCAGATCCCGGTTAATTCTTTCCCTGAGCTCTCCGACAGCCTTATTCGTAAAGGATACAACAAGAATCTGTTTTGGATCGATATCCATTTTTTCAACAAGATATTTTACCTTGGCTGCTACGGTTGTTGTTTTACCAGCACCCGCTCCAGCAATTACAAGACAGTAATCTTCCTGGCACAGCACAACCTTTCTCTGATCTTCATCCAGCATGATGGCAGGATCAATATCTTTTAAAATCGTATCCAGATACTCTTTTTCCCGGTCCATTGTATCCTGGATATACTGCTCGTTATGCTGATCAACAGCTTCCATAAAATGTTCATACTGTTGTAAGGCTGCTGTTGTCCTGTCAAAATCCAGTCTGTTTTTATGGCAGTACTGATGTAACATTCCACTTTCTAAAAGAACATGAAAAAACTGCATGGTTTCCTGGAAAGATTCCAGTTGCGAATGATACATCCTGCGTGATACATATGCATCTTTCTGCAGGATGGTATCCATAAAATTCATGCATGCCTGAATCTGCTTTACCTCCACAGGTTGGCAAGCTGTTTTCTTCCTTCGGATTGTCCCAAACAGTTTTTCCAGAATATTCATAAATCAAGTTTATCACATATAAACAAAAAATCATGGTTTCCCATGATTTCTGATGGTGCGGGTAACTGGACTCGAACCAGCACGAGTCTCCCCACTAGTACCTGAAACTAGCGCGTCTACCAATTCCGCCATACCCGCATCGACATGTATTATTATACATCTTTGAAGGTTTTTGTCCAGCACTTTTTTCTCTTTTTTGATTCCATAACATGCAGAAACTGCAGATTTCCGCAAGTTTATGCGATAATCTGCAGTCAATTTTTTCTGATTTTCTGCTCTGTTTTTTCCAGAATCCGCCTTGTATGCTGATATCTTTCTTCATTAAAACCGATTGTCGGATTGATTCTGATATAGCTTCCTTCAAATTCTTTCATGATAATATCGTCAAGAACAACAAATCCGGAATAGATCGGATGGGTTATCAGATATTCAGCAATCTCGATCCGCCGATCCAGGAACTGCTCATCCTGGGTTGTATCTACGATGTGATCTGCATGCTTCATACCTGATTTCTGCAGATATTTTCTACAGTAATCCAGACCATTGTAGCGCCAGGAGGAAGAAATGATGACATCCATATCAAATTCACCAACCACAGCATCCACATTAGCTAGACTTTCAGGGTCAATAAAATCCAGCTTTGATTTCATCCGTTTCATCGCCGCTTCATACTGAGGTGTTCCTTGAACATAGAACACATGAATCACCCCATCAAAATCAAGAAACATGGCATATTTCCGGATTCCCTTTTCTCTGTTTTCATGCAGAATCTGCCTGACCAGTTTCAGATCTGCATTGAATCTTTCACGATCTTCCTGTGTTAACATGTCATTCCTTTCCGATGTGCTTCTGTACCATCACACATATCCTATCAGCAATATACAGGATGACAGGCATTCCTGCAATCAGCATACACACATACAGAAGTGACTGCGGGGAATAGGAAAGATACAGAACATCTCCCCCGAAAAGACAAGCCAGAACATAACCGCATCCCATTAATCCGATTACCATCACTCTCAGTTTTGTAACCGGATGATATACACGCCACAATGTAACAAGATACACCACAGAAGTCACAAGCACAAAGATACCGTTGAACATCTCATCACCAAACTGAAACCAGTTTCTGATTCCAACAGCAATCATTGCACACATAAATACTGTTATAGAAGAAGGAAGTGCCTTCATGAATGCATGGAAGAAGAAATGCTTTTGCACTCTTTCAAAAGACGGTTCCATCTGCAGAAGGAATGTCGGTATGCCTACCCCCAACGCACTGATCAGCGTCAGATGAATCGGCAGAAACGGATAAGGCTGGCCAACGACTATCACAAATAAGGAAAGCAGTACAGAAAAGCATGTTTTAACAAGATACATGGAAGAAGCCCTTGAGATATTATTGATGACTCTTCTGCCTTCATTGACGATATCCGGTATGACACCAAAGTCATCTTCCAGAAGGACAACATTGGAACTGTCTTTCGCCGCATCTGTTCCTGATGCCATCGCAATCGATACATCTGCACATTTCAAAGCTGGCACGTCATTGACTCCATCCCCTGTCATCGCAACCGTATGCCCCTTTTTCTGCAATGCCTGCACAAGTTTCTTTTTCTGATCCGGAAGAACTCTACCAAAAACGGTATATCTTTCCACAAGCTCTTCCTCATCCAGATCTGTTTTTGATAAATCAACATAGTTTTCCGCATGCAATACGCCTGCTTTTGCGGCAAGTGCAGAAACCGTTTTCGGATCATCGCCGGATATGATTCTGACATCCACATCCTGTCTGTACAGATAATGCATGATATTCTGAACATTATTGCGTAAATCATCACTGATCAGGAAGATTCCAACCGGTCTGAGATCCTCTGGCAAACCATCTTTTTTCAATGTACATTCATCTGTATACGCCGCAACAATGGCACGGTCTCCATCGTGCATATGCTTCTCGAGTTTCTGTGCAATCAGTTCATTGCCATCCGGAAACACAAACTGATAAGCCCCGACATACAGACTACCGGTTTTAAAGGAAGCAGCTGCATATTTACGTTGTGAAGAAAACGGCAGTTCATCCGTTTTGTGATAGATACACGCATCCCCATAGAAAGACAGCAGTGCTTTCTGGGTTGCATTGGGATCCATGCTTCCATGCAGATAACTGGACATCCATTCTTTTAAAGGAAAGGATGCATCCAGTTGTATGACATCTCTTACAGACATCGTTCCTTTTGTTAATGTACCGGTTTTATCCAGGCATATGGTATCTACCCTTGCCAAAGATTCAATGGAAAACAGATCCTGAACAAGCACTTTACGCCTGGACAACCGCATTGCCGATACAGCAAGCGCCACACTTGTCAACATGACAAGTCCTTCCGGAATCATCCCGATCACTGCAGCTGTTGTTTTCAGGATACCATCCTGCCATGACATACCAAGTCTGTATACATGGACAGCAAACAGAAGAATCAGAAACGGAATAATGACATAGGAGATGATCCGGATCATCCGATCCAGTGATTCCTGTAATACTGAACGGGCTCTGGACAACCTTCCTGCATCTTCAATGATCTTTGCAGTGGCACACTGTTTTCCGACTCTGACAATTCTTGCAAGACACGATGAAGAAGTTACTGCAGTGCCACAATAAATTTCTTCTTTTTCGTGGTGGATGATGCGATCCGCCTCACCTGTCAGCATACTTTCATCCACCTCTATCCAACCCTGTTCAATTACACAGTCTGCAGGTACCTGCATCCCTGTATGCACACGGATCAGGTCATCCAGCACCAGATGATCCACAGTTTCTTTGATCCACTTGCCATCACGCATTACTTCCACTTTCGAAGCAACAAGGATCTTCATTTTCTTTAACTGCCGGTATGATCTGATTTCCTGAAAGATTCCGACACATGTATTGAAAATAACAGTACCGATAAATAGACCGTTTCTGATTTTACCCGTCAATACAACAAGCAGAAACAGACCAAGATTCAGGAAATTGAAGTAGGTAAAAAGATTATCACGAATGATCTGTTTTTCATTTCGTTCTGTGCCTTTCTGCGTCGTATTGACAAATCCTTTTCTGACTCTTTCTTCCACCTGCTCACTGTTTAAACCTTGCAATCTTTCCATCTCAGCAACCTTTCAGGATTTCCACAAGACGGTGCTTCTGTTCTTCATAGTCAAATGATGTCGGCAATCCCTTTGAACGTAATGTTCCAAAATGAAGTGCAAACATCAGAGCATTCTTTTCATCCACACCAGCAACTAAAGCTGTAACAAATGCACCGATCACATGATCCATGTTGACTTTATGATTCTCTGGTGCAATAAAACTTCCATCTGCATTCCTGCAGTAAATACCTTCTTTTTCCATCGGCAGATAGATGGAAGCATGCGTTTCCTCAAACAGATCATCCCCAAGATCAGAAAGATCCGTTTCATCATCCATCAATACACTGATCGCATCTTTTCCCACAAATAAGGACGGTTCCAATGCAAACAGTCCATCCAGAACTTCTTCACTCACGCCAAGAATGTTTTCACTCAATACGGCAAGTACAGGAACACCAAGATCTTCCAAAGCCCTGAACATCACATCACAGCTATCGCCGCTCAGAATATCATCAAATACGACAGCCAGTCCAATTTCAGATGCATCCAGCTGGATCAGCTGTTCCTCATCCACCTCATATTCACATCCAGGCACTTTGAATACGGATTTCTGCCCGAACGAATCTTCAATGGTCATCGTACAACCAGCCGTATCACGGCTGCGAACAAATGGAATGTTTTCTTTTCTGCAGTAATCCGCCGCAAGATCTCCGTAAACACCTGTACCGATCGTACATGTTGTATCAAATGGAAAAGAGAAGCCATTGAGTACTGTCGCACTTGTCACAACAGAACCGGATACTCTTGTTTTCTGTTCCAGCAGATTGAAATCCTCATTTCCTTTCGGCATCCTTGTCACTCTTCCATATACATCACTTATAACACTGCCAATCAGCAATACTTTCTTCATCTTTCAAATACCTCTTTATTACCACACTTCTATTTTACAAAATCCATATATTATTTCGATCCTATAACATTAAGAAATCATGAATTTCCAATATCATATCATCATTCATTATTTCTTCTTTTCCAGATCTTCCAAGGAAGTATTCCCCCTCAGCAACACGATTGCTGTAAGGGGCAACATAACACGTATACGTATGGAAAGTCATGACCTATCTGCAAGCAGCAGAACACAGATACTGTTTTCAGACCAATCCAATCATATCAGCAACAAGCTGCTGGCTTTCGTGTCACGGAACCGTCAGTTTAATCTTTGTAATATATAACAAAAAAGTCACTCCTAAGAATGACTTTTTCATGGTGGTTCCAGGCGGAATCGAACCGCCGACACAAGGATTTTCAGTCCTTTGCTCTACCGACTGAGCTACAGAACCAATGGTTGCGAGGGAAGGATTTGAACCAACGACCTCCGGGTTATGGGCCCGACGAGCTACCAGGCTGCTCTACCTCGCGATGTGATTTAAGAGAATATGGCGGAGGAGCAGGGATTCGAACCCTGGCGCCAGTTTCCCGACCTACCGGTTTTCAAGACCGGACCCTTCAACCACTTGGGTACTCCTCCATAGTGGACCCTGAAGGACTCGAACCTTCGACCAATCGGTTATGAGCCGACAGCTCTGACCAACTGAGCTAAGGGTCCGAGAACATAGCGTCTACGCTTGATCTCTTAATAAGAATGGTAGCGAGGGTGGGACTCGAACCCACGATCTTCCGGGTATGAACCGACCGCTCTAGCCAACTGAGCTACCTCGCCATTTTAATGGTCGGGATGGCAGGATTCGAACCTGTGACCCCTTGATCCCAAATCAAGTGCACTACCAAGCTGTGCTACATCCCGACTAATGGTGCGCCGGACAAGAGTCGAACTCGTAACCTTTTGATTCGTAGTCAAATGCTCTATCCAGTTGAGCTACCGGCGCTTACTGCACTCTCGATCAGTGCTCAAATATAATACCAAAGATCCTCCCTTTTGGCAAGAAAAACTGCCACTTTTTTACAAAAATTTTTGGCGCTTGTTTTTCAGCATAAATATGCGGATTTCCATGGCTCATAGTACACAAACATGTTCACAGTTCAAAAATTTTTTCTGATTTTTTCTGCAAAAAGAGTACTGATCTGATCGATAGATCCAGCCCAATTGGTGTCAGAGTAACATATCCACAAGACACTTCATACAGATCTGTCCCCTCCAATGACAGAATCACATCTGGGGAAAGAGGTGCTGTTGTGACGATATCAAAACTGCCATCTTCTCTGTAGTTTCTGGCTAATGGACGCTCGAAATCACGACACGGCTGAGGCCACGCCCACTTCACCCCTTTTATTTCTTCATATGGTAAAGCAGGAACATTGACAGAAAGTACATAATCATGGACAGATTGACTCATAAAGAAATCAACTGCTTTCTGTGTGACTTTAGCTGCTGTTGTAAAATCAGTATCTGTAGAGGAACACCATGACACAGCAATCGAAGGAACATGCCCGATCAACCCTTCACACGCAGCACCAATCGTACCGGAATATACGATATCCGCAGACATGTTCTGTCCCTGATTGATACCAGAAATCAATAGATCCGGTTTTTCATCCATCAGCTCATAAATACCAAGATAACTGCAGTCAGCTGGCGTTCCATCCACTGCCCATGCTTTTACTGCTCCTGGTATGTTTCGTGGCTGAACATGGGTTGCGCCATGGAAATAGGTTACGCCATGGCTGTAACCACTTCTTTGGCTTGCTGGCGCACATACATATACCTCATTCTCATCTTTAAACTGCTCTACCAATGCGCGAATACCTGGTGCATCAATTCCATCATCATTTACAAATAGGATTCTCATTTCATTTTTCCTCAACTTAAGCAAAATTATATCAGGTCTGTTATAATGATGTGCACATATGAAAGTAAAATGTACAAAAGAAATACAGTCCTTTATGGACAGATGCATGTTTCATATCCAATCTGACTGGAAGGCAGAATTTGTCGGCATGCATATCACAAAAGCACAGGAAAAACAGATCCAGAAGGAAATGCACGAAGCAGGCTTTCATGAGTTTGCAGGAAGTGAAGAAACGTGGCCTTCCCTGTTTCTTTCCAGCCAAGAATGGAAAAATAGCCCCTACCACGCAGCTGTATCACTGGATCTGATTAAAGATGACTGTTTCAGCTTTGAAACGGTAAAAACAGCCGGCAGAGAACTGTTCAATGCCGATGCAATTATCAAAGATCCGAATCGTGAACTCAACGATTCCATGGTATTGCGTGCAATGGATCGCAACTTTGATGCCATCTACCTTTACCAGGATGATGAAGACTGGATGGTAGATGCACCAAGTGAAGCTGCCACAAATGATGCCCCAGCCTCAAAAGCACATGGTAAAGTGCTGACGTTTGGTCTTGGTATCGGGTATTTCATTTTCATGGCGATGCGCAACCCTGCCGTAAAGGAAATTACGGTAGTCGAAAGCTCTGCAGAAGTCATTGCGATGTTTGAGCGATTCCTGTATCCACAATTCCCTCATGATATCCCGGTTCACTTCATCCATGGTGATGCCTTTGATTATTTCAATGAAGATTTCATATCCGGATTTGACTACGTTTATACAGATATATGGAAGTCATCTGCCGATGGTCTTGCAATCATGGAAAGACTGCTCCACCAGTATGTACCACCTTATGAAAAAGCTGACTTCTGGATTGAAGACAGCTGCGAAGAGATCATGTGGACACTGATCTTCCTGTATTTTGAAGCAATTGCACATAACCGTAAACCGGAAGTCAATCCATTATACGAAAAGGAAATGCAGAAGATCTGCATGTATTTTGACCGAATTGATGAAGTCATTGATGATCCATCCAGAATTCAGTTTTACATGTATGATACGGATACCATCCGCCATATTCTTGCTTTATAGTCAAAGTGCACATGTCTGTGCATTTTTTCTTTAGACGAAAAAAGGATCCACATAGGACCCTGATTACAGCAAATATGGCAGAAACAGATTTGCCAGAGAAAGGAAAATGAAGAAACCGAGCACATCGGTTGCCGTTGTAACAAAGATGGATGAGGAAACAGCCGGATCTACGCCAAGTTTTTTGAGTACTACGGGTACAAGGAAGCCGAATGTACCAGCCACCATCATATTTCCTGTCATTGCCACAAGAATGATAATACCAAGGAATACATTCTGATACAGGATGGAAACAATCACAGCCGTAACAAGACCAGTGATCATGCCATCTATCATTCCAACAAGGATTTCCTTGCGGAAACAGCGGAACATTTTGGAAGCCGGCACTTCATCCTGCGACAGCTGTCTGACAAGGATGGACTGTACCTGATTGGCAGAATTACCACCCATACCGGTGACGATTGTCATCGTAGCAGATAAGGCGACAACCTGAGAAATGGTGCTTTCAAAGGATCTGACTGTCAAAGAAGCAAGGAATGCAGTTGCCAGATTGACGAGTAGCCATGGTAATCTGTGTCTGACTGATTCCTGCAATGTGGAGTTCAGTGTTTCCTCACTGTTAACACCACCAAGCTCGAGAATATCTTCATTGTATTCTTCAACGATGACATCGATAATATCATCAACTGTAATAATGCCAAGAATGGAACCTCTATGATTGACTACCGGCAAAGCATTCAGATCATACCTGCTGACAAGCTTGGCGGCATATTCCTGATCATCTTCCGGATGGACATAGACAGGCTTTTCCTTCATGACATCTTTGATTTTCGTATTCTTATCCGTTGTCAGAAAGACTCTCAGGTTGGCTGTACCAACAAGCTGTCTGGAACGGTTAACAACATAGATTGTTTCAATAACTTCACTTTTATTGGCAATCTGTCTGATTTTTGCCATGCCCCTGGATACAGTGTCATCTTCCTCCAAAGCAATATAGCCTGTGTTCATGATACCACCTGCACTGTCAGGCGGATAATCCATCAATGTACAGATGATCTTACGATCCCCTTCCAGCATCTGATTGATTAACGCCTTTCTCTGTACAATCGGAAGATTGCCGATCAAGTCGGCGATATCATCCTTCTGCATATAGCCGAATACATCAATCAGTTCATCATTTGTAATGGACTGTACCATGCGGACCGCAAATTCCTCTTCCGCCTGTTCCAGTACCTTTGCCAGATCTTCCGACTGCAGCAGATAACAGAGTTTCCATAACTGTCTGTCATCCAGCTGTTGTGCACACCTGGCAACATCCACCGCATTGACATCCGCAACATATTCATGCAGAATAGCCGCCTCAGAATGATCAATGATCTCAAGCAGCTGTTCCAGATTCATAACTTCACTCATGGAGTTCCCTCCCCTGTATTATTACGTTCTATTTTACAACGCTTTGTTACTGACAGAAAGTGCTGTTTCTTCCGTTATGTCAATGATGCTGACATAAAATACCGGAATACCGGAATCAGAATGTACTTTTCTACCAATATCATCCACACAGCGGATTACCCCATCTTTTCTGATGATCCGATAGGATACATGGTCGATGGAATCTTCTGAATCAAAGATCTGCTGGCTGATTTCACTTTCTACCCTGTCCAGATCATCCGGATGAACAACATTATGAACTGTATCCTCACGCAGAAACCAAGATCAGCAGCAGCTTCATAATGTGTCTTCAATATAACATATCAATGCATGATTTCTTCCCATAATCATCCTGTTTTCCGTATAAAAAACAGTCTTTTTATGTAAGACTGTTTCAGGACATGATAAGTACTGCTGTACCGATCAGTACAAGTACTACTCCGGTTACTCTGTTGAGTACCTTCGGATCTGCCTTATTGGCAAATATCGCCGCAACTTCTGCCCATAAAAATGTAAATATAACACACAAGAACAGAATGGTAACATCCGGCATACCACCGATCATAAAGTGGGACAGTGCACCTGTCAAAGCAGTAAACGTCATGATGAATACACTTGTTCCAACCGCTGTTTTCAATTCATACCCAAGCACACTGGTCAGGATCAGAAGCATCATCATACCTCCTCCCGCTCCAACAAATCCGCAGATCAGCCCAATCAGAGTGCCAGAGATTACTGATTGAAGCGCACGTTTGCGTTTCGATACATCCTTCATGGATTCCTTTGTTGTCATGACCGGTTTCACAATAAACCTGATACCAAGTAACAGCGTCATGAACTTGGATGCATTTCCCATGGCAGTATCCGGTAAAAAGGATGCAGCCCAGCTGCCTGCAACTGTAAAACAGAGTACGCTGATCATCATGATCAGACCGTTTCGAATATCCAGATTCTGATTCTTTCCGTATGTCCATGCAGAGACAGCACTGGCAAGCACATCAGAAGACAAGGCAATACCGACTGCCATATATGGATCCATGTCCAGAAAAGTCACAAGAACAGGTGTAATGACAGCCGCTGCACTCATACCTGCAAACCCTGTTCCAAGCCCTGCTCCCATACCGGCAAATAAAGTCACAAGGATGATTTTCATCCATTCCATACACATCACCTCTTTTTAAAACAGGACATATTATCTCATTGTCTACAGCATAGATTTCAAGACAAATCATCTCAAATGTATAAAAAACCATACACTTTCATGCATGGTTAAACTTCAACGATTCATTCTTTCCAGTAAGGAAGAAACATTGGCAGTTCCATTATGGATTGCCCAACCGATGAGTACAGCTGCTATGACACAAAGGGCCATCACAATCACGAAGATGAATCTGATCCACAACCGTAACTGCAGTGTAGATACGATCAGGAAAAGGGATAAGGAACTGGTCAGCAGAACGTATCTCATCCACCGCTTCAGATTGTTGATCATACATGTCTGATATTCGACTTCTTCCACATAAGCACGAGTCAGTGTATCATTCATAGTTGTATTTCCTCTCTTGAATTTTATCAGTAATTCAGACCTGGATTGAAGAATCCGACAAGTACACCGACAAAGGCAATGACGACAAGCAGAAGCATGACCTTAATCGGAGACATCTTTTTCTTGGCTAACAGGAATCAGCACAGCAGTACGAATGCTGCTGTCAGGAAACCTGGATATACACCATCCAGTGTATCCTGCAGTTTCAGGAATGGCTTTGATGCACCTGCGGCAGTCATTGTAAAGGAAGTACGTACGGATACTAATGCCGCAACAGCACCGATAACGATACCACCCAGCATTGTAATGGATACCCTTAACGCTTCTCCCTGTGCACCTACAAGGAAGTCTACGGCTTTCCCACCGAGTTCATATCCCTTGTAGTACATGAACTTCATACCAAGGTAAGCAAACAGGTTCCAGACAATGATATAGAAGATTGCACCGATTGGAGAACCACCGGTAGACATACCCATAGCTACACCAAACAGAATCGGGATGACTGTACCAACGACTAAGGAGTCACCGATACCTGCGATCGGTCCCATCAGACCTGCATGGCAAGTTCCAGCTGGCCTTCACACTCTGCCTCGTCAATAATCCAATACTCAGTTTTCCCTTCAATCGTATCCAGAAATCCCTGAATCCGCTGTGCAGCAGAAAGAACTTTGGAATGGCGAAGAAGGATGATATCAGCCTGTTGTTTTCTTTCCATCATATCCAGTGCACACTGTACCCCGGCATTGTAGTTATCAGATACAATCGTGCAATCTGCAAGTCCTGGCTCGTCAATTTCCGTATCCAGAACAATTACCGGTATACCGGCTGCCTTGGCATCCTTTAGAACAGGAACAATTGCCTGTGAATCAACCGGATTGACGAATATGCCACTGACCCTTTGGGCAATAAAACTGCGAATCTGTTCGATCTGTTTATCAATATCCAACGAAGGATCCAGTGTAATCAGCTGATCCCCATTCGCCTCAATGACTTTTTCAAGCTGGTTATCAATGACTTCATAGAACGGATTGTTCATCGTCATGTATGTTACACCGAAAACTTCATGACTGTAATTTGGAATATTGTATCGAATATAGATACTGATCGACATAATACACGAAAGGATCAGAAGGATCCATCTGACAGTCTGTTTCTCATTGTTCTTCATAGTTGATTTTATTGTACATACTTTTTGTCATTTTAAAAAAGTGATAAATGTCATTTCTGTGAAGAAAAAGCCGAAACATATGCTTCGACTCAATCATACAGTGATATTGACATTGCGGATAATTGCTTTCTCCACTTCATTCATATCAATCGGTTTTGCGATATGACCATTCATACCGGCATCAAAGGAAGCCTGTACATCTTCCGCAAAAGCATTCGCTGTCATCGCAATGATCGGTATTGTCTTTGCATCCTCACGATCCATACAGCGAATTTCCTTTGTAGCCTCATATCCGTTTTTGTTTGGCATCATGACATCCATGAAAATCAGATCAAATGTACCAGGTGGATTGGAAGCAAACTGTTTCACAGCATCCACACCATCCACTGCTCGTGTAACTTGGATCCCTCTTTCTTCCATCTGCACTCTTGCGATTTCCGTATTCAGATCATTGTCTTCCGCAAGCAGTACTTTGATACCATCCAATGGCACCGCATTAACATCCACAACAACAGGATGTACCTGATCCGCTTCTGTTTTTTCTAACGGAAGTTCTACTGTAAATACAGAACCGACTCCCTTTGTACTTTCAACTCTGATCGTACCACCCATCAGATCCACATAGCGCTTTGTGATTGCCATACCCAGGCCTGTACCACGATACTGGGTTCTTGCATTGTTGGCTTCCTGAGAGAATTCATCAAAGATATGTTCCAGGAATTCCTCACTCATGCCTACCCCTGTATCAGCGATCCGATATGTGACATACATCGGACCATCATCCTTTTCATTCCGATAGGAAACATCGAATTCGATGGTACCTCCATCTTCTGTAAACTTGACCGCATTACCAAGAATATTGACAAGCACTTCACGGATTCGCACATCATCAGCCATCACATATGGCCACTGCGGTGAGTCAAACTGTGTAACAAAATGAATCGAACGGTTTGTCAGGAATCCCTGCATGATACTGCATACCATGTCAGATATCGTACGGATATCGACCGGAACCGGAGTAAACTTCACCTTTCCGCTTTCAATTCTGCTGATATCCAGAACATCATTGATCAATGTCAGCAGATGTTCCGAGGAAGAACTGATCTTATGCAGACAGTTTCTGACTTCCTCATTCTGTACCTGTTTCATGGCAATATTGGTAAAACCAATGATCGCATTCATCGGAGTACGGATATCATGGGACATGTTATTCAGGAAGGAAGTCTTTGCCTGGTTGGCAGACTGAGCTGCCACAGCAGCTTCCTCAAGTTTCAGATTAATCATCCTGTCTTTTGTACGATCGGACAGATCCATGATGAATTTCTTTTCATGATCGATCTCAGTACATAGTACAACCGTATGGAACCATCGTCTCTCACCTGTTTTCTGATGGACATACTCTCTGTCCCATTCCTTCTGAGTTCCCTGTTCTATACTATAGATCTCATGTAATACGCTGATTACATCTTCTCCATAGATAATGGCTTCCAGATTATGAACATCTTCATAAAGTGATGCTTCGGTTACACCGATCAGTTTCTCAACATTCTGTGAAACATATTCCACCTTCAACGTTTTGGCATCCACCATTATGAATACATCATCAATGTTTTCCGACAGTTTTGAGAAAAGCGCATCACGAATATCCAGAGCATGATCCTTTTCCTTCAGTTTCTGTCTGTTCTGCATGACGATCATCGCAACAACCACAATCATGACGCCGACCGTAATCACAGATACAACAACCATCGTTATGTACTGCAGGCGGTTCATATTGGCATTGACGATATCTGCCGCTACAATACCGGTTACAATCCAATCCTGAAAATCGGCAGTTTCATAGACAAGGTAATATGATTCCCCATCCATCTCAAATAACAGACTGCCTGAGTTACCATCTCTGAAATCCTGTTCCAGTGATGCGATCCGATCTGCGCCCATACCAGTTTTCTGTTTGAGCATCGCAAGAACATTACGTACCTTTCCCATAGATGAAGATGCATTGTCCACAACGACTCTGCCATCCGGCAGGATCGCAAATGTACTTGCATTTCCATCAAATGCTGAGATCTTGAGAGCTTCCACCATGTCGGAATTATTGAAGGTAATCGCAATGGCATCATATTCAAACCCACGATAGGTACCATGATCTGTCGGTACAGCAAATACCATGATTTCAGGCTGATCCGGTACAACGGAATTGGCTACAACAGAAACTCGGTCTATCATCAGAACTGTCAGTTTCTCGTTCAGATCCAGATATCCGGTATTCCCTTCCATAGAAAGATAATTTCCATTTTTGGAAATAAAGCAGAAATCGGTAAAGCGGCTTTCCTGTCGTGCCTTTTCAATGTAGGCATCAATCTGTTCCACATCCTGTGTTTCTTCCAGATATGGAGCCCACATGTTCATCCGGCTCCAGTTGACGGAAACAAGAGAATTCAATGTCTGATTTGCCTGATGGAAAATTTCACTCAGATGAGAAACACTTTCCTCATAGATTGTTTCTGAAACGAAAACGGAAAAAGAAAACCCGGTGAAAAGTATACCAACGCACAGAACCACTAACAGTGCTGCTGTAATGAGTTTCTTTTTCATATCCGTGTTTTCCTTTCTGTATTACTTAACTATTGTAACGTAATCGCTTGGTTGTGCAAACTGCTGTGTATTGCGAAGTACTTCCGCTACTGCCTCCTGGCTGGAGTAATCCGTCACATAGTCAGCCTCACGCTTTGCCTTGATATCTTCCGGCATCGGGCAGTTGCAGAAGGTTGGATGTTCAAGATATGTATCCACACCTACCATCATCAGAGAATATGTTCTGTTTTTATCTAATGGCTCACCATTAATGGATATATCTGTCAGTTCATATTTCCCTTTTTCCAGTTCCTTCACCGTCTAATCCAGACCGCTTGTGACAGGCATCTGGTTATAATGGTGAATCGGATTGGAACCATCTTCTTTGATATTGACAAGCCACTCCATGATTCTTCTGACTTCTTCACCTGTATATTCACCACGATAAATCGCATTGCGGAATGTCATGACCCACTTGACCTGCTGCAGTGTATATTCTCCTTCATAAATACTGGAGCTGGCAACAGAAGCGTAACCGATCGCAATATCATCATTTTCAAACTGACGTAATGTATTCATCAAAGAGGAAGCCGCCTTGGATCCATGTTCCCCGAAGTCATTGGAATATGCTGTTTTCTGTGTAAACAGGATTTCTTTTGTTTCCGGATCCACATACTGTGTAATCTGTCGGTTGAATTCTTCATATGCCTGCTTTGCATCATACTTTCCCGTCATCATCTTATGTGCAACATCCTGAGAAATACCGAAGATTTCCGTAGAAGCAAGACGCTGATATAGATGGTTGGATGCAATACAGTCCTGAATATAAGCCAGAGAATTACTTGGGGTGATTTTGACTTCCTTGTTGTAGGAAAGAACAGAAGTACCTGCCGCAACATGTTTCTGCCCTTCATCAGAGAAGATTGCCATTAACACTTCATTGATTGCTTTCTCCTTGGCAGGATCTTCAGCAACCTTAGCTGATACAGCAAGCTGACACATTGGATAAGTCAGTACCCAGTTATCTTCACTTGTTTCACCAAAATACGGAAGCATGACTGCTTCTACATTCTCATTTTCCGCTGTAACGCTGTCCGCAAATGATGCAGTATTACGGATCATCGCTGTTTCACCATTCAGGAATGGCGGTGTTGTGACTGAAAACGTCTGATCTTCAGAACCTTTTTCATACCGGACATCCTTTAAAAACTGCTCATACTTTTCAAAGACAACAGGCCATACGACATCATCAAGACCTACCTGGTTATCTTCTGTTTCACTTTCATATGCACGTCTCCATGAAGTACCTTCCAGACTCATCAGTTCCGGAATTGCGGAACCCTGCATTGTTTCAAGGCATGTATAGTCATAATACCAGTCTGTATCAAATCCTTTGATCCCGAGATCCTCAAAGGCATCGATTGTTGCTTTAAATTCACTGTAGTTCGTAGGTAATGCAATGTTGTACTGGTCAAAGAGTTTCTTGTTGGCAACAATACTGTCAACTTCTGCGCACATTGGCAGCCATCTGATGGCACCACTTTCCTCGCGGTTGTTTTCCAGATAACTGGAATAGAATGTGCCTGCTACTTCTGTACGGCTTAAGTCCATCAGGTATTCAGACAGGGATGCTGCATCATTCAGTGAGAAACGACGGCATGTAATGACATCTGGCATCTCTTCTCCCCGGCCGATCAGATCCTTGTAGTATTCCATTGTGTTAAAACTCTGCACAAAGGTAAAATCAATATCCGGAAATTTTTCTTCCAGCCATGGTGTCAGTTCCTTGAACATGGATCGATCGTACATGTACATGCTGATGGAAACCTTTCCATCATGATCTGTTGTACCGGCACATCCAGAAAACAAAGTTACCGCCATCAGGCCTGTAAGCAGAAGCTTCATCATTTTCTTCATTGGTGTACTCCCCTCATTCAGGTCATATGAAAACTGAAGCAGGCAAGAAAAAAATCTGTACTCATACAGATGTGTTGAACAAGCTTACCGGAATCGGAATTTCAGACAACCAATATCTATGTATATATGCAATACAGTTGTATGATAACATAGCGATCATGGCCATGCAATGAAAACATGCCACCGTAAAACAAAAAAAACCGCATTGCGGTATGTTTTTAGGATGGTGGGGAAGAAGGGACTCGAACCCTCACGATGTTTCCATCACCGGATTTTAAGTCCGATGCGTCTACCGATTCCGCCACTTCCCCGGATATGGAGGTTCGTGCCGGGGTCGAACCGGCGCTCACAGAGTTGCAGTCTGTTGCCTTACCACTTGGCTAACGAACCATTGCTTTGTTCAGTGCTTAATAAGAATACCAAAAATCAGATCATAATGCAACAGAAAAATGAAAAAAGAAATAGCAGCGTCTCCTGCTGTTCTGACATGTATTTCATGTTCTGCATGGATCACCATCTCTGATGATTTCTTTCATCATATCCGCGCCAAAAATTCTAGTGTTATACATGGAATCTCAACAAACATAGAAAGCAGGCCACCATAACGGTAAACCTGCTCATGTCAGTTACTGAATCTTTACTTTGTTCCAAAGATCTGCAAGTTTCTTTGTCAGAGTTGCATTGTAATGGAACACTTCATCATTCTTTCCATCGCTTCTTGGGTTGTAAGCAGAGATGCCTTCATATGTTCCACCTGCTCCATACAGTTCATCTACAACATCCTTTCTGACGGATGTATATCCGACATAGTCAGAGTTTTCATACTGTACGTCATAGCCTGTTGCATAGTTGATGAATGCATTGGCAAGGCCTGAACAGGAAGCATTCTTTGGAATGACCATGGCATCAGCCCACTTGTTTGTTCCTTCTTCCGGTTCATACCATGCCATGTTTTCGTTTTCGGAAAGAACATAGGCAGCATCACCAGAATACATAATCGCAAGTGCCTTCTTACCGTTTACCATGCCATCGATAACTTCATCTGTAACATAGGATGGAGACATTGTTTCATTCATTTCTCTGAGCCACTGATACGCAGCTTCGATTTCTTCTTCGTTATCAGTATTCATGGAATAACCAAGCGCCTTGAATGCTACCATGAAGCCATCACGCTGTGAGTCATAATAGTACAGGTTACCTGCATATTCTGTATCTTTCAGGATTTCCCAGCCTTCCTTTTCAATCTTTTCTGTTGGAACAACAGTCGTATCATAAACGAGTCCTACTGTTCCCCAGAAATAAGGCATGGAATATTTTCCTTCCGGATCATATGCCTTTCTCATTTCCAGAACAGCTGGATCAAGTTCATCTTCATATTCCATGACACTCTTGTCTAATGGCTGCAGCTGATCTTCGTTGATCAGTCGTTCAATCATGTAATCAGATGGAACAAGCACATCATAGGAGGAACCGCCCAACAGCTTTGTATACATGATTTCATTGGAGTCAAATGTATCATAATTGACTCTTGCGTTGTACTTTTCTTCAAAGTTGGAAATGACGTCTTCACCGATGTATTCACCGGCATTGTAGACATTGATGACAGAACAGCCGAACTGTTCCTGTGCATCGATGGTTTCTGTGACAGAAGATGTGGAAGAACCACAGCCTGTCAAAGCTGCTACGGAGCAGACAAGTAATGTTTTCGTTACCTTATTGATTGACTTCATTTTTTGTGTTTCTCCTTTCGCGAATCATCGGTACAACATTTGTTAGAATCAGCAGGATCGTTGCGAATATGACGATCAGTGTAGACAATGCATTAATGGTCGGATTAACACGTTTGACGTTGGAATACACATAGATCGAAATATTGGAAACGCCAGGTCCTGTTGTGAATAACGATATGACAAAGTCATCGAATGACATTGTAAATGCGACTAATGCCCCAGCAAATATGCTGCCTTTGATCTGTGGAATGATGACCTTCCACATTGCCTGCCATGGTGTACAGCCAAGATCCATTGCCGCTTCAGCAATATTCGGATCCAGTGTTCTTAAGCGAGGCAGAATGGAAAGCATGACATACGGGATACAGAAGGCAATATGTGCTAACAGCATCGTCACATAGCCTGTTTCAATCCGCAGGGATGAAAACAGAAGCATGAATCCGATTGCCGTTACGATTTCCGGATTCAGCATTGGCAGGTTATTGACCTGATTGACAAGCTCTCTGATGACTTTTCTGTTTTTGGAAAGACCGATTGCAGTAATTGTTCCAACTAATGTAGAAACGATTGTGGCAATCACCGCAATGGACACCGTTGTCCAGATGGATTCCATCAGAGCTCTGTTTTTGAACATGGATTCATACCACTTTGTAGAAAACCCAGTGAAGTTTGTCAAAGACTTCGTGCTGTTGAAGCTGAATACAACAACATAGATAATCGGCACATACAGGAAGATGAGCAGTAATGCAAATGCGATTTTTGATCCGATTCCGTTTTTGCGATCCATCAGTCTTCATCCTCCCCAATCTGTTTATCCAGTTTTCTTGTGATATACATGGAACCAAGAATAATCAGTGCCATGATCATGGAGATGGCAGCACCGAAGTTCCAGTCCCCGGTAGATACGAAATAATCTTCAATCAGATTACCGATCAGCACGTACTGTCCCCCACCAAGGAACTTTGGAATGAAGAAGGATGATACGGCTGGCAGGAATACAAGTGTAATACCTGATACAACACCACTTAAGGAAAGCGGTAATGTAACACGCAGGAATGTTTCCCGATCATCTGCGCCCAGATCATGTGCAGCAATGATCAAGGAAGGATCAATCTTTGAAAGTGCTGTATAGATCTGCAGAATCATATATGGGATAAAGTTATACACCATGCCGATATACACATTGATTTCAGAAGAGAAACCGAAATTGGAAAGGATTCCCTTCCACGCATAGGTTCTTACCAGCATGTTGATTAACATCGGAAGTGTGACAAGCAATACGCAAAGCCCCTGACTGGAAGGCTTGAAGCGTGCCATGATATAGGCAATCGGATAACCGATCATGATGCAGAATACAGTTGTGAATAATGCCATCTTCAAAGAGCGAAGCAGTACAGATGGGAAAATCGGGTCCGAAAAGAATCTGGCAAAATTGGACAGCGTAAACTGCAGTGTCAGAACACTGTTACCCTGAACCGTAAATGCATACAGGACGATCATCAGCATTGGCACGATGATCATGGCACACATCCACACAACATATGGTGTAATGAGTTTGGCAAATGCTTTCATCTCACCTTACCCCATCTTTCTCATGACATGAATATCTTCCGGATTCCACTTCAGACCAACTCTTTCGCCAACCTCATGCTTATCCGTTGTTTCAATCTTGAGTTCTCTTCCCTGCGTGGAGAATGTGATGCGATAATCACCTTCGCTGATGTTTTCATCATCAAAGTCATACTTGACATCCCAGATTTCAACTCTGGAGTTATCTTCCATTGACCATGCATAGGCATCCGCCCAACGGATCAAGTCCGTATCCAGTGCGATGGATTCCCGAATATCATCTACAGTACGATAGAAGTCAAACGCCTGAATGGATTCTTCGTTTTCCTGATCATCGACTGTCTTAGGTTCCACAACATTGATTGTTACCGTAATGGAAGTACCAGCTGCTGTGGAGAATGTGCAGTCGTATTTTCCAACCTTCGGTTCCACATCAAATTCAACACTTGGAATCGATACATCTTCTTCTTCATCATTCCATGCCTGTGCATTAGCTCTTGCGACAACTTCATCCTTAGTAAGATTCGGAACGTCTTCAAGGTCCATTGCGAATGAAGTTGCGCTGATTTTTTCATGTGCTTCTTCATTGACGACGTCATGTTCCGCAATGACATGCATGGTAACAGTCTTGGATGTACCGGAAGAAGTTTCGGCTACGATTTCATAATGCACACCTTTGAAAAGTACGGATTTGACTTCCCCGTTGAGAAGACCCTGATTTCTTGGAACAATATCAATATCTTCCGGACGGATGACAATATCAACCATTTCATTTTCAGAAAAGCCATAGTCCTGACATACATAGTCCGCATCATCAAAGCTGACAAGATTATCACGTTTCATAATACCGTCAATGATATTGGAGTCACCGATGAAACGGGCACAGTATTCATTGATAGGTGTGTTATAGACATCGGTTGGTGAACCGATCTGTTCGATGTTTCCATCCTTCATGATGACAATCTTATCTGACATGGTCAAAGCTTCTTCCTGGTCATGTGTGACAAAGATGAATGTAATACCGACTTCTCTTTGAATTTCCTTTAATTCGATCTGCATTTCCTTACGCAGATTCTTATCCAGTGCGGAAAGAGATTCATCTAAAAGCAGCACCTTCGGTTCATTGACAAGGGCACGGGCAATCGCAACACGCTGCTGCTGACCACCGGACATTGCCTTGACATCACGATGTTCATATCCTTCCAGACCCACTAAGGAAATCATACGCATGACTTTCTGACGGATGATATCCTTCGGCATTTTTTTGATCTTCAGACCGAATGCGATATTGTCGTATACATCCAGGTGTGGAAACAGCGCATAGTGCTGAAACACCGTATTGCATTCTCTTTTATAAGCAGGTACCTTTGCGATATCTTCTCCATCCATCATGACATGTCCTTCATCAGCATCCAGAAATCCGGCAATAACACGCAACAGTGTCGTTTTACCACAGCCGGACGGGCCAAGAAGTGTTACAAATTCATTTTCATAAATGTCCAGAGAAATCCCCTTGAGGACAACCTGGTTGCCAAAGGATTTGACAACATTCTTTACTTCAATCAGTTTTTTTGCCATTTCAATTCCCCTTTAATTGATTTTCAGAATTCCGGTGGAGTGCTGATCCAAAGCACCATCGCCGTTTTGACACCAGGATTATTCAGCCAATGTGCCTGATCCCCTTTGATATAGAAGGTTTCTCCTTTTTTGACAAGAACACCCTTTTTACTGTTTTCACGTACCAGCTGCACCTTACCGGACAGTACATACCCCATTTCCTGTCCATTGTGCGGTTCAATCTGAAACGATGACTGACCTGGCTGCAGTTCCAGCAGAATCGGTTCCATCACATTTTTCTGTGCATTTGGAACAATCCAGTGAATCGTAAACCCTTCTCTTTCATCCACAAAGGCATCTTCTGGTGTAAAGACGATCTTCTCATCCTTTTCTTCCGAGAAAAAACCAGCCATAGTCACACCAAGGGCTTCCGCGATGTCTTCCAGTGTCTGGATGGATGGCGAAGTCAGATTTCTTTCCAGCTGGGAAAGGAACCCTTTCGTCAGTTCCGTTCTGGAGGCAAGCTCTTCCAGTGTCAGATCATTTTTGATACGCAACTGCCTGATCCGTGCTCCGATATCCATGCAGTCCACCCCTTTCTGTTTTGTAATGGTAAACTTTTATTTCATTTTTATGAAACTACAATATTATGTCAAAAACATCCCCGTTATGCAACAGAAAAATTAACTTTTTGTTTAGAATTCCTAAACCATAAAAAAACACCGTCTGATTCAGACAGTGCCTGTACTGTTATCTTGCCTGATTGACAACTGACATCAGGGCTTCTTTTGGCTGGAAACCGACGGAAGTACCTGCGATCTGGCCATCCTTGAAAGCAATCAGAGTTGGAATGGACATAATGCCATAACGGGAAGCAATATCCGGTGTTGTATCAACATTGACTTTGACAAATACAACATCCTTTACTTCTTCTGCAATCTGTTCTACAACCGGTGCAAGCATCTTGCATGGTCCACACCAGTCAGCATAGAAATCTACAAATACGGATCTGTTTTCCTTTAACAGTGCATCATATTCACTAACGGATTCAATGATTTTCATAAGTAATACCTTCTTTCTTTTTATACTGTCATTATGACAGAAGAATGCAGATCTGAATACTGATATGCTCAAAAAAAGATCACTCCTTAAAAGGAATGATCTCAATGATATTACGCGATACGGGAAGCTGCTGCACGGTCAAGAACGACAGTTACATCGGCATGATCCTGCAGAATGGAAGCAGGACAGTCAGTTGTCTTTTCACCCTTCAGCATGCCCCATACAGCATCAGCCTTGTTGGCACCTGTAGCGATGAGCAGAATTTTCTTTGCACGCATGATGCTACCAAGACCCTGTGTAATGGATAAAGTCGGAACCTGGTTGATATCACCATCAAAGAATCTTGCGTTGTCGCTTCTTGTCTGTTCTGTCAGTTCCATCAGATGTGTTTCAGAATCGAATGGGCAACCTGGTTCGTTAAATGCGATGTGGCCATCAGAACCGATGCCAAGAACCTGGATGTCTACAACATGCTGCTTTAATGCATTTTCATAGTCTACACAAGCCTTTTCATGATCACCTGTGTTTCCTTCCGGTACATGGATGTTCTCTTCCGGACAGTCGATGTAGTTGAACAGATTTTCATGCATGAATGTGTAGTAGGACTGTTCATGATCACGTGGAATACCAACATATTCATCGAGGTTGAATGTGATGATATCCTTATAGGATCTGCCTGTTTCTTCATGATCTTTGATCATTTCCTTGTACAGACCTACTGGGGAGGAACCTGTTGCCAGTCCTAAGACCGGGTTTGGTTTGGAGTCGAGCACTTCCTTCATGACACCGAAAGCTGCTCTTGAAACTTCTTCGTTTGTGTCTTTGATAATAACTTTAAACATGTTTCTACCTTTCTATGTACTGTTATTATTTGTCACCAGATTCGAATGGAATAACTGGTTTCAAACGTCTCATGTGGTTTTAATACGAGTGTACCTTCTCTTTGTTCAAACGGTACTCTGACTTCCTCAAAGTCGGTATGGGAATACCATGGTTCAATACATACAAACGGTGCATTCGGCGACCAGAATGCAATCCATGGATAATCCTTGAAGCCTACTGTAACCCCATGTCTGCCATTGGTTAAGGATGCTTCTGTGGATTTTGGATCTTTGATGATGATTGTCTTAGCCAGAGCATCACGATCCAGTTCAATGCGGTTTTCATTGTTCAGATGTGTATCCAGCCAGTCAAATGTTTCATTCTGGTTTAACTGCAGATAGTAGTCTTCAAAGTCACCACCATCCGTCGGACAGTTGAATGCCGGATGCAGACCGAAGTTAAACGGCATATCAACTTCGTTATCATTTGTAATCGTATAGTAGATGAACAGTTTTCTGCCTTCCAGTACATACTGAATCCGTAATGTGAAATGGAATGGATATTCTTCTAATGTGGACTGGCTGTCTTTGAGTTCCATGATGCAGTGTTGCTCATCATGTTCCACACATGTGAAGTCACTTCTTCTTGTAAAACCATGATTTCCGGTTTTATATTCCTTACCATTGATATGGAGGATCTTATCCCATGTAGCCCCTACCATTGGAAACAGAGTCGGATTACGACCTGCCCAGAACGCAGGATCTCCCTGCCACATGTATTCATTGTCCGTATCCTTATCCGTAAAGCTGTGGATTTCAGATGCGTGTTCATCAATGACAACACGTGCTTCATAATTTTCAAGAACAAACTGTGCCATTTTATTTCTCCTTCAGGTACAATCCATTATAACACTTATGTAACCGCTTTACCTTCTTTTTGTGAAGACTTCGTAATTATACATTATTTATCCATTAATTACATGCTATTTCATAATAAAAGGATATGTTATTTCATATCCTTTTCGAATGGCCAAGGACGTATTTCATCTTTTTTTACAAGGAATGCCCGCTTTGCCTGTTTTGCTAAAGGCGTATCATGTAAAGAATCCGAATAGAACTCATCGATCTGTGCATCCCCATACACTTCACGGAATCTTCTTACCTTTTCTTCCCCATGGCAGTTCAGACCGACTGTTTTTCCGGTTTTTTGATCAACTGGTGAAGCCATACAATGTGCAATCCCAAGTTCTTTACAGAACTTTTCAATATTGAAGGCAGGAGAAGCGGAAATGACAATATCATCCTCTTTCTGCTGTTTTCTGTAAAACGGTTTGATCAGATGCATATGCGATCTGACAAACTGCCACGATACTTCTTCCAGATCATCCACATATACAAGCATGTGATACATGTTATCCTTGAATGTCTGCTTTGGTACAAGATGCAATCCATACAGAATACCGTACAGAATCAGACGTGGAATGTTCAAAAGAGTCTTTGGCCGATGCGTCCACAGATACATAACAAAGTCAGCTGTTGAATCATGATAATAGATTGTTTCATCAAAATCATAAACATTCATGGCAGATATACCTCCACAATATGATCCGCATCCAGCAGATCTCCATACAGACTTCCATTTCCTGCTGTAAAACTGGTCAGATGACCGAACACAACACATCCGATCAGGGATAGTTCCAGAATCCATTGTCCGACAACAGTCCATTCAAACTGTGTATAGATCCAATAGAAAATCATGACATCGGTAAACGGATTGAACAGAATCTCAAAGGCATAGGCACAGTTGGTCATATCCGTAATTCTTGTCAGCACACCAAGACATAATGGATTGATAAAGAAAACCACCATGCCAAGGAAGATGTGCTGCATCATCTTCTCTTCCCTTCTGTTTGCCCGTACAATAAAGATAAACAGTCCGATCCATCGATAAACATCCAGAACATAATCACTGAGGGAACGGCGCATAAACAGATAACTTCTCAGATAGGAAGATGAGAAGAAATCCAGATATGCACCATATGAGAAACCATCCCCATCAATCAAAAAGCGCATCATGAATGTTCCGATCAGGAATACCCCTGGGACAAGAACATACAACAGCAGACTGCTGTGTTCAATCAGCACATTTTCAACAGCGATCAGATGATGATATACCTTCCTGTTATAACGCATGACACATAAGACTATATATCCGATCAAAAGACACATTCCTGCTGCAAAATGTTCATTCAATACTGTCAGACTGAAATAGATAACGGAAGGAACCAGCAGAAGCAGCAGATCGGAAAGACATCGGATCTTTTTACTGCCAAACATCCATGCACCTAAACAATAGATGATCTCGACACTGATCAGCTGAAACCCGGAATGTACAAACAGGCCTGCCCCAATGGAGAAGATTACAAGATGCTTGACTTTATCCTTTTCTGTTGAAATCCACTGATAAAGAGCATACAGAACCATTGCCACAAAGAAGATTCTCCAATTGCCGCTGTTGAAGGCACCGATGATCTTCCAGGAATAAAACTGATAATAAAACAGCGCTGCAAGAATCAGTGTAAAACGGAACCATGGATTGCCGATCTTAAAGCTGTCCACAATATCAAGAATCAGCATTGCCGTAATCATCTGTGCAAACACTCCAAGCAGCAGATTTGCACTGTTGGCATCTTTCAGACACAGTCCCATCACAAATGAGCCAAACAGTGAATAGCCCTGAAGTGAGGAACCTGGCATTGACACAGAAGCCGCATTCAGGTTGGAAGCCATCAGATTCAGCTCATCATTCAGCTGAGGCTGAAGCTTTCCCTGACAACAGGCAAATATGCCCATGAATAACAGTCCGCTTAACAGAACATAGATCATTCTTCCTCTGAAAAGACATCTCAGGCACGATCGTATATTCAGCACAAATCCGATTGCGATGATGACACATACAAGACATGTCACCAGTATGATTCTTGAAAAAGAGCCATGCATCAGCATGACTGGTGCATAGAACATCTCAAGCATGCAGAAAGCAACCGCCACACCAGCAGGTGCAGCAAAATCATCCGTATCGATCTGCAGCATACGCAGCAGCATTCTTCCTGCCCCTTCACAAAGAACAACAAGAAACAGCGCACTGCAGAATATCATTCCCATATTCATAGTATTCACATTATACCTGTACCTGCGATTTTATACAAATTGAGAATTATTTAAGAAAAAGATGGCACGGAATCCGTACCACCTTGATCATTAATATTCAGGTCCTGCAGGCATTGCCGGTTCCTTGGAAGGAATCTCAGCAACTGCAGCTTCTGTTGTGATAAACAGACCGGAGATGCTTGCTGCATTGAGCAGAGCGCTTCTTGTTACCTTGGCAGGATCGATGATGCCGTTAGCATACATATCCATCCATTCACCAGTCTTGGCATTGAAACCAATATTTTCATCACATGCCATCTGCTTTTCCAGAATTTCAGTTCCATCAAAGCCGGCATTTTCTGCGATCTGCTGAATTGGTTCCTTCAGAGCTTCCAGAACGACATTGATACCACGCTGTACATCGATGATGTCAGACTTGCACACGTTACGTACTTCTCTGTATGCCTGAATCAGAGCAAGTCCACCACCTGTAACAACACCTTCTGCTACGGCAGCCTTTGTTGCGTTAAGAGCATCTTCAATTCTCAGCTTCTTGTCCTTGAGTTCTGTTTCAGTTGTCGCACCAACTTTGATTAATGCAACACCATTTGTCAGCTTGCCAAGTCTTTCAGCCAGCTTCTTCTTATCATAGTCAGATGTAGTTACATCCATTGTATTTCTGATTTCTGCAACTCTTGCAGCAATGGCATCAGCTGTACCATTACCATCGATGATGGTTGTCTTATCCTTGGATACGATAACCTTCTTTGCAGAACCAAGATCCATAAGCTTCATATCAGCCAGATTCATTGTCAGATCCTTAGCATAGAAGTTTGCACCAGTCATAACAGCAATATCTTCCAGCTGTGCCTTGGCATTGTCACCGAATCCTGGAGCCTTTGTCGCAACAACATTGAATGTACCACGCAGCTTGTTGACGATTAATGTGGACATGACTTCATTGTCATAGTCATCCGCAATCATCAGTAAGGATCTGTGGGACTTGACAACTTCTTCCAGTACCGGCAGGATGTCCTGGATTGTATTGACCTTCTGATCTGTAACAAGAATCAGAGGGTTTTCCATGACTGCTTCACCCTTATCTGTATTTGTTACCATGTATGGAGATACATATCCCTTGTCATACTGCAGACCTTCTGTCATTTCCAGACTTGTTTCAAAGGACTTGGATTCATCTACATTAATAACACCATCGTTACCGACCTTTTCCATTGCTTCAGCAATGATCTTACCGATTTCTTCAGATCCGGAAGAAATTGTAGCGATGTTACGGACATCATCATTTGTTTCGACCTTATGAGCCTTTTCCAGAATGCGGTCAGCCACAGCATGTGCAGCCTTTTCCATGCCTTCTCTCATCAGAACAGGATTTGCACCCTTGTCTACCTGCTTGAGACCGTTTGTGATCATAGCCTGTGTCAGAAGAGTAGCTGTTGTTGTACCATCACCAGCAAGTTCATTTGTGTTGTTTGCTGCTTCATAAACAAGCTTTGCACCCATGTTTTCGAATCTGTCTTCCAGCTCGATTTCCTTTGCGATTGTAACACCATCATTTGTAATGACTGGAGAGCCATAGCTCTTTTCGAGAACTACATTTCTTCCCTTAGGACCTAATGTAACCTTAACTGCATTTGCCAGTTTGTTGACACCATTGAGCATGCCTGTACGGGCATCATTTGCATATCTGATTTCCTTTGCCATAAAATTACCTTCTTTCTGAATTATTCAACGACCGCTAGAATATCTTCTGCCTTGATCAGCAGGTATTCTTCTTTTCCATCCTTGACTTCTGTACCGGAATACTTCTTGTAGATGACTCTGCTTCCCTTTTCAAGATCAATCGGAACAAGCTTGCCATCTTCCTTCTTGCCAGGGCCTACCGCAACAACGATACCGTGGCTTGGTTCTTCCTTGGCTTCCTTTGTTGTCAGGATGATACCACTCTGTGTCTTTTCCTCTTCCTTGACTTTTTCTAATACTACATAATCCTGTAATGGTCTTAACATAATGTTTACCTCCTATATGTTTAGCACTCACGGATTAGGATTGCTAACACGATATAGTATAGTGCTGTGTTAGCACACTGTCAACACAAGTGCTAAATCTTTTTTGACAAATTCTTTGAGTTGTCAAAACCGGTTTCTCCGTTTCAAAGCAGAAAAAAAGCCTGATCATAAGACCAGACTTTATGGTTGCTCTGATTATTCAGCAGCGAGGAATGGTGTAGCGCCACCTTCAACGTCAGCTGCAGGCTTCAGGAACAGGTTAGCTTCTTCCAGGTGGAGGTTGTCGAATACAACAACAGAAGTTCCATCTTCACCAACATATTCAACTGTCATGTTGTAGCCGGCAATAGCTGCTTCCTTTTCAACTTCAACGTTGACTTCTACAGAAGCGTCAGCTGCCAGACCTTCACCAGCCCAGTTTTCGCCCTTGTCTTCAGAACCTGTCTGATAGAAGTACAGTTCCTTGACTTCAGCACCAGTTGTGTTTGTAACGTTGTATGTACCTGTAGTTACAATGGAGAATGGTGTAGCACCACCAGTTACATCCTTTGCCTTCTTCAGGAACAGTTCTGCTGTTTCCAGATGGAGGTTATCGAATACGATAACTGGTTCTTCAGCATCTTCAGCCAGATATTCAACTGTCATTGCATATCCTTCAGCTTCAGCTTCATCAACAGTGATGTCAACAGTGATTGTTGCACCCTTGTCAAGTCCACCTTCAGCGTAGTTAGTTCCCTTTTCTTCAGAACCTGTCTTGTAGAAGTACAGTTCTGTGATTGTCTTACCGGAAACGTTGGATACTGTGTAGTGTCCTTCCGTAGCTACTTCTTCCTTAGCAGAAGATGCAGATGAAGTTGGAGTGCTGGAAGCAGCTGGTGTGGAGCTGCATGCACCAAGTGTCAGTGCCAGAGCACCGGCGAATAAAACATTCTTTAATTTCATGGTCAAAAATCTTTTCTGAAATGTTCTTAGAAATTATAAACATTTCACTTCACTGTTACAATGTATTTTTCACGAAGTACACACAACTTTGGTTAGCATGTACAAACATCAGAAACAGCTTATCCACGCAGTTCGGCATTCAGCCTCTTACTGAGGTTGTCGAGAATTCTCTGATGTGCAGAGGTAATTTCTTCTTCCTTCAGTGTATGGTCTGTCTGGTATGTCAGGCTGAGCGCAACAGACTTCTTACCTGCTTCGATATGTTCACCTTCATAGACATCGAATACTTCTGCACCAACCAGAATCTTTGCACCGGAGTTTTTCGCAGTCTTGACAATATCACCTGCAGAAACGCTCTTTTCTACAACAAGAGCGATGTCTCTGGATACAGATGGGAACTTCGGCAGCTCTGTAAAGCGGATTCTTCCTGTTTTAGCAGTAAGCAGTGGTTCAATGCTGAGTTCTGCATAGCATACACGCTTGCAGTCATACTTTGCAGCATATTCCGGATGCAGCTCACCAAATACACCGACAAGCTTGCGGTCCAGATACAGCTCTGCACTTCTGTATGGATGGAAGTGTTCTGTGTCCATCTGATTTTCCGCAATACGGATTCTGCTTTCCGCAAACCCAAAGCGGGAAAGCCATGTCATGATGATTCCCTTTAATGCATAAAAATCGCCACCGATTGCATATTTATGCAGACGGTCAGACTGCATGTCACCATCCAGTACAATCGCAAGTCTTTCATCTTCCTTACCCTTTGCATATACTTTGGAAATTTCAAAGAAGGCAAGGTTGGAATTCTGATGTGCTTCGTTATACTGTACAACTTCCATCACAGAATTGATGAGGTTGGTACGGACAACCTTACGTGCTTCACTCATCGGCATCGCAAGAGCTACTGGCTCCCCAACAGGATTGAATCCTTTTGTTGCATAGTCTTCATTGACAAGTGTGTAAGTAACGATTTCATTGAAACCGAATGCCTTCATCATTTCTCTTGTCGTACGACGGAATGACTGCACCGGTGTCAGTTGACCGACAGTTGCTGCCATTTCAGGAAGTGTGGAGCCAAGAGAATCAAAGCCGAGCAGTCTGACGACTTCTTCATCAATATCTGCTGTACCATCAATATCAATACGATAGGACGGAATGTGGCATGTAATTTCATCCCCATTGACTTCCGGTCTGAAGTCAAGCCATGTCAATGTATCGACGACCTGTTCCATTGTAAAGGATGTGCCAAGCAGACCATTGCAGTGAGAAAGTGTTTCCGTGACAACCTGAGGTACATAGCCCGTTTCACCAGCAATGACTGTTTTTTCAAATCCATCAGCTTCCGCATATTCACGCAACAGCTGTACGGAACGGTCCACTGCCTTTGCCATGGCAGGTGTTTCAATACCTTTTGTGAAACGCTGTGCTGCTTCTGTAATCAGATTCAGACGGATGGATGTACGACGGATGCTTGCGTGATCAAAGTGCGCAGCTTCAATAAACAGAGATGTCGTATTTTCATCAATCATGGATTCCTCACCACCCATGATGCCGGCAATACCAGTTGCTTCCCCATCTGTTGTGATCAGAATATCTCCTGTCTTGATTTCAAATTCAACACCATCCAGGGCTGTCATTGTCAACTGTCTGTCATCCACAACTGTAATCTCGTGCTTTTTCAGCTTGGCAAGATCGTAATAATGCAGAGGCTGACCTGTTTCCAGCATGACAAAGTTGGAAATATCAACAACATTGTTGATGGAGTTCATACCTGCAGCATTCAGGTATTCACGCAGCCACTTTGGAGAAGGACCAACCTTAACGTTGTTGACAACCTTACCATAATAGCAGGAGCACTTATCTGTTTTCAGATTGATCTGGAAGTCTGTATCCGTACCGATATCAGCCTGACCTTCATAATCAGGCCACTTTACTTCACGATGCAGAATCGCACCGACTTCCTTCGCCATATTCCACATTGCTGAGCAGTCGGCTCTGTTTGGTGTCAAAGATACATCGAGAATCGTATCATCCAGACCAAGATAGCCAAGTACATCTGTTTCCCCTACCGGTGCATCCTCAGGCAGTTCTTCAATTCCATCAATCTGATCCTGGCGCAGTGCCTTACGGTCAACACCGAGTTCAAATAATGCGCAAAGCATGCCATTGGATTCCAATCCATGCAAAGGCTTTGCTTCAATCGTACCTCCTGGCAGTTTTGCTCCAGGAAGTGCAACGATGACCTTCAATCCCTTACGGCAGTTAGGTGCACCGCAGATGATCTGGTATGTTTTTTCACCAACACATGTCTCTGTCTTATGCAGATGTGTACCTTCCACATCTTCACATTCCAGAACTTCACCAATACACAGACCTTCTGCCTGTGCCAGAGGTTCAATCCCTTCTACTTCAAGACCTGCTGTTGTCATCTTTTCAGCAAGCATCTCCGGTGTGATACCGGAAAGATCTACATATTCACCAAGCCACTTATAACTTAACTTCATTTGAATTCTCCTTATCAGTCAAAACGGTCGAACGTCTTCAGGAAACGGACATCGTTGAGATAGAAATTACGGATATCATTGATACCGTACTTCAGCATGGCAACTCTTTCCAGACCTACCCCGAAGGCAAATCCGGATGTTGTTTCCGGATCAAAACCATTCATGCGGAATACATTCGGATGTACCATACCTGCACCAAGGATTTCAATCCAGCCGGATCCCTTACAGACAGAACATCCCTTGCCATTGCAGAACGGACAGGATACATCTACTTCTACAGATGGTTCTGTAAACGGGAAATAGGATGGTCTGAAACGGATCTTTCTGCCATCACCGAACAGCTTGTTCGCCATGAATTCCAGTGTTCCCTTTAAGTCAGTCAGAGTTACATGATCCCCGACAACAAGACCTTCACACTGCATGAACTGATGAGAGTGGGTCGCATCATCATCATCTCTGCGGTAAACCTTACCCGGACAGATCAGCTTGATCGGCTTGACACCATGTGCCTTTTCCAGCTCTCTCATCTGCATTGCTGTCGTATGTGTTCTTAATAATGTATTTGGATCCACATAGAATGTATCCTGCATATCACGTGCCGGATGATCCTTTGGAATATTGGCAAGTTCAAAGTTGTAGTAGTCCTGTTCTACTTCAGGACCTTCTGCAACCTTATATCCCATGCCGATGAACAGATCTTCGATTTCCTGCTGAATCATGACAAGCGGATGGGTTGTTCCAAGACGTAAAGCATCACCAGCCAATGTGATATCAATTCTTTCACGTTCCAGCTTCTGGGCAGTTGCAATCTTTGCCAGTTCCACCTGCTTTGTTTCAACTGCTGTGCTGACTTCACTTTTGAGTACATTGACTTTCTGACCAAATGCCGGCTTTTCTTCTTTCGGCAGATCCTTCATTGCCTTCATCATGTCCTGGATCAGGCCTTTTTTTCCAAGATACTGTACGCGGATCTGGTTCAGCTGATCCAGATTTTCCGCAGAAGCAACCGCCTGCAGTGCCTGACTGCGGACTTCTTCAATTCTGTCACTCATTGTAATGATTTCCTCCATTCAAATAAAAAAACGTTCCCGATCACAGGAACGTAATATACGCGGTACCATCCTGATTCGCATGGATCTTTCCATGCGCACCTTGATTTGGTTCGTAACGTGAACATACGTGGGTGATTAGCCCCGCTGGAAAAGTGAATTCGTCGATGACTTCACAGGATTCTTTCAGCATGCAAATCCCTCTCTTTGTGAACCCGATTCGAGTACTGGTCTTTTCTTTATAACGCTTTAGCCTAACCATTATAGAAAAAAGAACACTTTTTGGCAACAGCCAATCATTTTACAAACACAAAGCATGTTTCACTGCTGGCATCTTTTTCATAGCGAAATCCATCCAGATCAAAACCTTTCAGGTCTTCCACAGTTTCCATCCCGTTAACAGCCATCCATCTTAAGTATGTACCCCTTGCCTTTTTGGCAAGTGTACTGGCTGATCTCAGCTTTCCGTTTTTATTCTGCATGAAACGGATATCAACCGTTTTCCCATGATAGTAAGGAACAACTGCCTTTGCATATTCTTCGGAAGCCAGATTGATCAGCAGATCATCTTCAATCAAAGAGGAAGGCAGATCCTTCCAGTATTCATAGAGATCTTTGTGTCCATTGATCTGAAGCTGCGCATGAAAATCCATGCGGTATGGAACTATGCCATCATCCGCTTTCAGCATTCCATAGAAGGCATCCGGTATCAATACATGCTTTCGGATATAGGTTTTCTGTGTTTCATCCAGACTGTCATAATCTAGGCTCTGATACTGCATGCCGGTATAACGCTCAATGGCACACATCAGATTTTCAGAAAGATTCATTTCAGCAAACCGTTTCTGATTAACTTCTGCAATCTTTTCAGAGCATCCCCACATCTCCATCAGCTCATTCAGATTCCTGCCTGTAACTTCCTGAATGATCACTTCCGTCAAAGGCAGACATTGTGGCAGACTTCCATACTGCCCCTGCCCTTCCTTTACGGTTTTGGCAGGTGAAATGATGATTTTCATAACAGATCAAGCATTTCCTGTGCATTCGAATCAGGCTTAACATTGGCACGCACTTCCACAATCATGCCGTTTTCATCAATCAGATAGGAAGAACGCACAGTACCCATGACCTTTTTGCCGTACATGGTCTTTTCCTTTAATACATCATATGCCTGATGTACGGTTTTATCCGGATCGGAAAGAATCATGAATCCAAGCCCATACTTCTGTGCAAACTTTGCATGGGAAGAAACGCTGTCCTTGGATATTCCAAGTACGGTAACGCCCTTTGTAGCAAAGTCATCCATCAGGCCGTTATAGGCACATGTCTGCTTTGTACAGCCCGATGTGTTGTCTTTGGAATAAAAATAAATAACAACTTTCCTTCCTGCAAAATCATGCAGGGATACTTCTTTTCCAGACTGATCACATAAAGTAAAGTCCGGCGCCTTTGTATTGATGGATAACATTGCTTATTCCTCCCAGTCGTTTCCATAGTAAGCTTCACGCTGCTTTGCATCTTCTAAAGCATTGTAGATATTGTCAAGATCATATTGTGTGCATGTAAAGGCATTGCCAAGCAGTTCATAGTGGCCATGATCAATGATCACACCTCCATCTTTCCCATACGCAAATACAGCAAGTCCCTTCATTTCAATATCACGCAGCAGTCTGCTCAGATGCCGCACATCTTCTCGATAATCCGGTTCCAGTGCAAATCCTCGTAATAATCCCATTCCATTACATGCCTCATCTTCCCAATCATAG
Source organism: uncultured Erysipelotrichaceae bacterium (assembly GCA_945877405.1). GTDB lineage: Bacteria > Bacillota_I > Bacilli_A > Erysipelotrichales > Erysipelotrichaceae > Bulleidia. Next base: position 51,745 of record CAMCSA010000005.1, read on the forward strand.
ATGGAATCAAACTGTTCCATACATATGGCTGAACCACAGGCATCACTGATCAGCACCCCATCAAATTCCAGGAATGTACGATGCAGATCAAGGGAAAGAATTCCACGCATCATTACTTCCGGATTATCACCACAAAGATACAGAATATCCGCCTTTGCGATCATAGAGGCTACACGATCGTGATCTGTGGCTGACGGATTGATCCAGCTCACATTTTCTTCTTTGATCTGATAATTTTGGAACACAGACATGATCTTTTCATAACTGCGTGCCCCTTTACGATAACGAAACTCCCATTCCAGATCATCTTCACTCCAGCCTTCATCACTCAAAAAAGCCATTACAACGACATTGGCATCTTTTTTCATATATGGTGCAACATTGGCATATGCCCATGGTGCATCAAAATTTGCTTCATTCATGAATATATTGATCATACATCCTGTATTATAATGGAAATACTGAAAGAGGAAAATCAAATGATCAGAAGATATCTCGTAATCGTAGAAGGAAGAGTACAGGGTGTCGGCATGCGTGGTTTCTGCATGCTGCAGGCACAACAAAGAAGCCTTACAGGCTATGCGAAAAATCTGAACAATGGAATGGTGGAAATCCAGATCCAGGGAGAAGAAACAAAGATTGACGAATTCCTTGTCACGGTAAGAAAAGGAAATCAGTTCATCCGCGTGGATGATATGAGTGTCAAATCCATTCCTGTTGTTGAAAACGAAAAAAGATTCGGCTATGGCTATTAGAAAGAATGCATCTCATGAGTGAAATCCACGTACAGCCAAAACCGTTAACACCCCATAACTGGGTGATGATTGTTGCCGGTTCTACATTATATGCATTTTCTGTCAATCTGTTTCTCAATCCGTTATCGTTATTTGCCGGTGGTATTGTCGGTACAGCTCAGCTTGTCCGCAACCTGCTGATTTCTTCATCTGTCAGTTTTGATGTTGCAGGCGTATTGAACCTTGCCTTCAACATCCCTTTATTTATTCTTGCTTACCGCCACATGGCAAAAAAGACATTCTATGGTACCGTTGTATCCTTAATCGTTCAGACTGCCATACTTTCTTTTCTGCCAACCCCTTCCACACCATTAATCGCAGATACCCTTGCTGGCATCATGATCTCAGGAATTCTTGGCGGAATCGGCTGTGGCATTGTATTAAGCAACGGTGGAACAGCAGGAGGTCTTGACCTTTTGGGTCTGTATCTGACAGGCAGACTGAAGGACTTTTCTGTCGGAAAGCTTGCCATGTTCTATAACGCATGCCTGTATACGATCTGTGGCACACTGTACAATCCTGGTACAGCCATCTATTCGATTCTGTGGATCGTATTCTTTTCCATTGCGGTTGATCGATACCACACACAGAATATTGAAGTAGAACTGATGGTATTTACCCACCATCCGGAAGTGGCTGATATGATCATGCATCAGTATGTCAGAGGTGTAACAAAATGGGATGGCACAGGTGCCTATACAAATGAAAAGACTTCCGTGCTTGTCTCCATTGTTGCCAAAAAGGAGGAAGCGGAAATCCGTAGAAACATTCTTGAAATTGACCCGAAGGCATTTATCATCACCCATGATCCGATTCGAGTCACCGGCGGTTATCAGAAACGTCTGGATATCTAGTCTTTACGATAGCTGTACATGATGATTCCACCTGCTACAGCTACATTCAATGACTCAAATCCATGCATTTCAATACGAAGCCTTTCATTACATAACGACTGAATTTCAGGGTGTACTCCCTGGCCTTCATTTCCAAGTACGAATGCCATCCTTTCACAGGATGGTATTTCTTTCATTGTCTTTGATTCCTCAAGACTTGTCGCAATGCACATGACTCCTTCCTTCTGTAATGAAGTAATGGTTTCAAATAGATCACAACGGATCACAGGGATATGAAACATTGCTCCCTGGGTGGAACGGATTGTCTTATCGTTATACAGATCCACAGTATCCTTTGATACAACCACACAATCAAAGCTGAACGATACGGCTGTGCGGATTAATGTTCCAAGGTTACCTGGATCCTGTACACCATCCAGAATCAGAATCCGTGATCCGAAAACAGATGCCTCTTTGATCTTATGACATACACCGATCAGATGTACCGATGAAACATTCATCGAAAGTTTATGCATGATGCCAGGAGTTACCACAACACCATGATCATCTTTTAATAAAGCAGGATCATCTGTTATCACCGTTTCCAGAATACCTGCCCTGGCAGCTTCTTCGATCAGATGTTCCCCTTCCACAAGGAAGCGTCCGTCTTTATCTCTGTCCTTTTTCTTCTGGTAGGACGCCCAGCGTTTAACCTTTGCATTCTGCAGTGATGTAATCATTTCCATACCAATATATTATTAGTGAACTACTCGGTCACAAGGAACCGAGCTTCTTAGGGCTTCGCCCTTAGAACTTTTCCTGTGTTACCAGACTGTTAGCTATGCGCATGCCGGGATACAATCCCTTCTGTCGTTCTATAGTGCTGTAGTATTCTGCTGTGTCTTGCATTCTCACAGCAGTGTGATTCAGGCTATCCCCGTTGTTCCAACGGTTCTTTCAGTTGTTATTGTTATTTATTGTGTGCAGTATATTCTAACCGCTTCGTTTTTGATATTGATAGCAGCGTTTTCATCACGATTGTGCTGTGTTCCACAATGTGGACATGTCCATTCTCTTACAGACAGATCCTTTGTCTGTGTGGAAATGCACCCGCAATTGTTACACATCTGTGAGGATGGAAACCACTTGTCTATTCGAATGACTTTCTTTCCAAGTTCTTCTGCTTTGTAATTGAGCATTACTGTAAACATACCCCAACCTTTATCGGATACACTTTTTCCAAAGTTAAGAGACTGTGACATGCCATGCATGTTGAGATCTTCAATTCCGATAATGTCATAAGTATCTACCAGTTTACGGGAGAGCTTGTGAAGAAAATCGTTACGCTGATGCTTGGTTTTTGCATACAGTGCAGAAATCTTCTTTCTCTGCTTTCTGTAATTGGAAGACCCTTTCTTCATATGAGACAGTTTACGTTGTTCTTTGGCAAGTCCTTCCTGAATCCGCAAATATGGATGAGGTGTATCTACCGTGTTTCCATTAGAGTCCACGTAAAATGCATGCATGGACATATCCAGACCAATGGAATTATCCGGATCAATATCATGTACGACCTTCTTCTTTGTGTATTCAAACAGAAGGGCGACATAATATCTTTCATTCGTTTCTCTGGAAACAGTAACACTCTTCAGAGTTCCACCCTGTCTGATTGGACGGTGATTTCTGACTTTGACTTCTCCAGGAATCTTTGGAAGAGATAAACAGATGTGGTGATTGGAATATCTGAGCCTGATATTTCCGTTAACCATGTTTGTGGTGTAAGAATCGTGATGATCACTTTTCTTCTTGAACTTCGGATAATCTGCCCGTCCTTCATAGAAGTTTGTAAATGCACTGTTGAGGTTCAGTTGCACATTAGCCAAAGCAAGAGAATCTACTTCTGAAAGCCATCTGCAACACGAAAGATGCTTGTACCACGCAGGGGTGAGATTTAGCTTCTCTCCAAAGTTCTTATATGCTTTTGATTTATCATCAAGCATTCTGTTATACAGATAGCGCACACAGCCAAAGGTCTTTGAGAACATGATCTTCTGTTCTTCATCCGGAAAGGCAAGAAATCTGTAGGCAATGCGTGTCACTTCATCAGATTTGTGTTTTGTCTTTCTCAATGGCATAAGTACTCTCCTCTAACGCTGAACATTATTCTGGTGTTCGATGTATCTGCGGACATTTTCTTCGCTTGTAGAACCGATTGTTTCCACAAAGTAAGAGCCATTCCAAAGCTGACCTTTCCATAGGTAATTACGAAGCTGTGGATATTCCCTGAACAGTCGAATACCGGAAGTACCTTTGAGGTGTTTGACAATAAATGTAATGGATAACTTCGGAGGTGCACTGACGAAACAATGCACATGATCTGCCTCACCCATTTCACACAAATCAACAGAGAATCCGTTCTCCTTACCAACATCCTTCAGAATCATCTGTAGCGATTTTTCTATTTCGGGTGTGAGAACTTTGCGTCTGTATTTGACACACCAGACAATGTGGTAATGGACGCTGTATACACATGTACGTGCATGAATATATCTATCATTGGACATACAAATAGTATATCACATAAATGCGAATATATCCCTATAATATAAGAAATATTCTCAATACATATAATAGATTAGACTATCAAAAAAATCCGATTCATCTCCCATACAAGTAAGGGAGAATTCTCGAAATATCTCCTTATACACCATATTAACGCAAAACTTTGTATAATTTACATGGATTTAACAACAGACTCTTTCATGATTTTACATTGCATCCGTAAAATAGGAACTGTCAAAGATTATGTAAAATCATGAAGACAGGAAGGAGATACCGCTATGGAACTGATCTATTGTGTTGAGGATGATACAAGCATCCGCGATATTGAAATATACACCCTACGCTCAACCGGATATGAAGCAATGGGGTTTGAAAATGGAAAGGAATTCTTTGAAGCACTCCATACACGCATGCCCGACCTTGTGATTCTCGATATCATGTTACCGGATATCAGTGGTATGGAAATCCTGACAAGACTGAAAAAGGATCCATCCACCATGCATCTTCCAGTCATCCTTGCCAGTGCCAAAGGAACGGAATTCGATAAGATTTCCGGACTTGATACAGGTGCAGACGATTATCTTGCCAAGCCGTTTGGCATGATGGAGATGGTATCCCGTGTCAGAGCGGTTCTGCGTCGGGCAAAACCGAAAAATGAATCCATGATTACAGCCGGAAACATCGTCATGAATGATGCAACCCATGAAGTCAGAGTGAATAACGAATCCGTTGAACTGACACTCAAAGAGTATTCTGTACTGAAACTGCTGATCAGCCATCCTCATATTGTTTTTACAAGAGATCGACTGCTCAATGAGATCTGGGGTATGGACTACGATGGTGAAACAAGAACAGTAGATGTTCATATCCGTACATTACGCACAAAACTGAAGGAAGCAGGCAGCTGCATCGAAACCATCCGAGGTGTGGGCTACCGCTATAAAGAAAATCATGAAAAAGAAACTGTTTAAAAATATCCTGCTTGCCATGGCCGGTACACTGCTGTTTTCACTTCTTCTGATTATTCTGGTTCTCAATCAGAACTTTGCTGAAATCGAAACAGGCAGGCTTTCATCCCAGGCAAATATGGTACAGGCTGGCATTGAAACCTCCGGCATGAATTATCTCAGACAGCTGGATGAAAAAGAATTCCGTATTACATGGATTGATGATGACGGTACGGTTCTGTATGACAACACAACCGATCCAAAGACAATGGAAAACCACGGTAACCGTGAAGAATTCATCGAAGCAAGAATCAATGGTGAAGCAAGCATCAGGCGTTATTCCTCCACCATTGCCAAGGACACATATTATTATGCGAAAAGACTGGATGATAACTCTGTCATCCGCCTGTCCCAGACAAATGATTCTGTATTTGCTTTGACGCTGCGCCTTGCCACTCCAATTCTTTGGATCTTCATTCTTGCCGCAATCGTATCTGCAATTGTTGCCAATCGGCTTGCATCCCACATTGCTGATCCAATCAACAGAATTGATCTGGATCACCCTCTTGCCAATAACAGTTATGAAGAAATCAGACCATTATTGACACGCATTCATAACCAGAATCAGCAGATTGACCGTCAGATTGAAGAACTGCACCGCAAGAAAAAGGAATTCCTGACCATTACAGATAATGTCAGTGAAGCACTGATTCTTCTGAATACCGAAGGGAAAACCGTCTTCTTCAACAAAGCCGCACTGACTCTGTTCCATACAGAAGAAACAGACATTGATTCGATTATGGAAATGGAACAGATCAGACAGCTGGTTAATACCGTACTGATGGGCAAAGACAGTGAAGCTGTAATCACAATGGAAGATGAAACAATCCGAGTCATCGGCAGACCGATCTTCTCCCGTAAAATACTGACAGGAGCCTCCCTGCTGGCATATGACATCACCGAAACATACAGTCTAGAGTTACAGCGCAAAGAGTTCAGTGCCAATGTATCTCATGAGCTTAAAACACCATTACAGGCAATCATGGGCAGCACGGAACTGCTGAGCAACGGACTTGTGAAAAAAGGTGATGAATCCACCTTCTATGAAAGAATCCATGATGAAAGTGCCAGAATGCTGACACTGATTGATGATATCATTCGACTTTCACAACTGGACGAAGATGCGCCTGTTGAAGAAACAAAGGTTGATTTATCTGATCTTGCATCAGAAACAATAGAAGCTTTATCTCCTGCTGCTTTCAGAAAGAATATCCGACTGGATACAGATCTGCATACAGCCATCATCAAAGCCAATTCCAGAATGATCTATGAGATCTTCTATAACCTGATTGATAATGCTATCCGCTATTCTGAAAACGATACATCCATCCTGATCAGGACGTGGGTGGAAAAGGATCAGGCATGGCTTTCCGTACAGGATCATGGATGTGGTATTCCAAAAGAATCACAGGCAAGAATCTTTGAAAGATTCTATCGGGTTGATAAATCTCATTCCCGTGCAACCGGAGGTACAGGTCTGGGTCTTTCCATCGTCAAACATTCCGTTGCCAGATGTCATGGCAATATCACACTGTCCAGCAGAGTGAATGAAGGAAGTACCTTCACTGTTAACTTCCCATTATTAAACAGATAACAGACTGTCAAAAGAGTACTGATTTCAACTCAGTACTCTTTCTTTACCTTCTTGACCATTGTACATAAGGAAGCATATGTACCATCTGTATACCGGAAGGCATCCGGAATGACACCAGTCTTACTGAATCCACACTTTTCATACAGAGAAATGGCGGATGTGTTTGTTTCCACCACTTCCAGTTCCATCTGTTCATAGCCGATACGTGCTGCTGCCTCTTCCAGAATTTCCATTGTCTTTGTGCCGATTCCAGCTCCCCAACAGTCTTTTTTCAAAGCTAAAGCAAGTTCACAACGATGGCGGATTCTTGAAAGCATGCCCTTTCCACTTACAGAGCAGCTTCCTGCAAGGATACCATCAACAAGGATGACAATCATGACATCTTTGGATGATGTCAGATTTGCTTCTATGAATCTGCGTTCCATTGCTTCATCCAAGCGGATTTCTTCCACTTCCCGTAACAGATATTCTGTTTCCATTGCGGTCTGCTTCATATAGGCAATCAGATCTGCCGCATCTTTGTTTTCTGCACTACGGAATACGACTGTTCTGCCTTTGCGATCATTCCATACATGTTCCTCAAACTTCATATATACCTCTTTCACGAATTTTGTAAAAACTATTATATCTCCATCATCCACAATGAAAAAGAGCTGCCTGAAACAGCTCTTATTCATCTTTGACATATTCTAGAATATCCCCTGGTTGACAATCCAAAGCCTCACAGATCGCTTCCAGTGTAGAAAAGCGGATGGCTGATATCTTTCCTGTTTTCATCTTGGAAAGATTGACATTGGTGACTCCAACCATTTCAGAAAGCTCCTTGAGTGACACTTTCCGATCTGCCATGACCCGATCCAGTCGTAATATGATTTTCCCCATATCACAATGTCTCATCACTCAGTTGTTGCAGCTGTGCCCCGTATTCAAATACTTTGGCAAGCAGAAACAGAACAAATGCCACAGCAATAAAGCTGACATCATAGGAATACTGTAAATCAATCCCTGTCACAACAGAAGCATTGAAGATCTGCATCAGGTTCATGCTGTTGATACGGAGTGCACTGACAATAACGGATAGAATATTGATCATTCCTCCCACAATGACGTACCAGGCAAGATGGATCAGCCGTTTCGATATGTTTTTAGAGAAAACAGATGACTGCAGTGCTTCTTCAACAATCTTTCCAAGCTCACGTAATCCCATATAGAAGATGATGCAGAATGATGCAACAATCAGTATCGCAAATGGAAATGCATTGGAATTCAGAATCTGCTGTGCCAGCTGTGGCTGATTCAAGGTTACTTTCAGATTTCCAAGAATGACGGAAGCTGTCGTTTCTGAAATAACGATGGAATCACTCCCTTTAACAACCAGAATGGAAAACAGAATGATGATACCGATTGCAATCACAAATACCCTTGCGATCTTCAGGAAATTACCTGCCAGTTTCAGAGTTTTTTCAAGTGTCATAATCATGACCTCCTTACACTTACAGTATACACCGAATTTATCGTTTATCGATAATTTATTATTGTTTTCAGATAACAAAAGGATCGGTATCCTGATCCGAATACCGACAGTTTCAACGAATGATTCCGTGATCTGTTTTCCAGGCAACAATGGCATCTGCATGTGATGAAGTCATGATTGTTCCAACGACAATCATCCCCGCAGAAATCCCAAGTGACACCCCCTTGAAGAAATCAGATAATGGTGTTGACTGTTCTGGTCCAAAAAACAGAATCAAAAGATAACACGCCATGGAAATACATCCAATAATAAACAGAATATGCATTCGGCGCATGATTTTTTTCTTCCTTTGTTCTGTGTAGGCTGCTACCTGTGTGAACTATCCCACCTAAATTGAAATTATAGGTGGGGCTTCCAGACGTTTGTGGTCGTCCGGACTTCCGTCTGCCATTGATACAATATCGGCACAGTTACAGCAAGTGCACGCACTGCCTAACCCATCCGTATTAACATGTACAGACTTATGCCAGACTAGATCGACATAGCAGAGTTAATATGCCACAATGTCGACAAAGTCCTCGTAGTTCCACTCCCGATACCAGAGGCTTCTGTCATAATACCGGGTACTTCTTTAATCAGTTCACGGATGAAGTACCGTGCACCGATGTTATAGCTTGCAGAAAGATCACAGTTATACATCTTTCCACTTTGAAATTTACATATGTCGTATGGTGTCGTTTCAGATACGTACCTGCCACGGTTGACCATACCACTTCCATCGTATGCAAGTCTGCTTGTATTCCATGCACATACACGGGATACTCTGATTCCATACTGATGCGCAAGTGACTCGACTGTATTCTGGATATCCGCGTGTTTCCACATCGTCAGTTTCTGACGCTTGGAACCGCGCTTCTTTCCGTTGGTCTTCAGGTGTTCCATGACAATCACATCACAGTCATTCGCGATTGCATAATCAACAATCCGATGTGCAACCATATGAGCAAGGTTGTGGTTTCTTCTTTTGGCAATGTTCCACAGTCTTCCAGAATCATGAGAACCATGTTCTTTCTGGAAGTCAGATACACGATGCAGTGCATTGTATACAGAGTCTTTTTCTCTGCCACAGTTGATGAACTTCCGTGACAGGACAGTTCCATGTACATCAATAACACTGCACGTTGCATCTGTTGTAATGCCAAGATCAACAGCACACACTTTCTGCTCAAATACTGGTTTTGAAGATAAAACAACCTTCTTTTTGACAGTGAATCTGAGTTCATAGCCACTATGCTTTTTGACAAGCGATGGAGCAGACCATTTATCAACAGGTGCTTTTTTCTTCAGATCCTTCAGATCAGAATGGTTCAGACGGATTGTCTGCCATACCCAGTCATTGTTGCGGAACACCTTGATTTCAGCTGTATCGTCTGTCATGTTTCTGAAGCAGTTACCATGATAAAAGCATGGCATCTGATGAACAGCTGTATCTATCTTTGGCATAGCACCTTTGCATTCACCAGCCACCCAATTGTCAATCGCACTCATATAGGCAGACACAATACCGATAGCTGTCATAATCGCACTTCTTCTGAAGTAGGAAGGATACTTTGGAAATACAATATCAAAATCATACAGAGCATGATTGTCCTTTGTGTTATGAACAAGTTTTTCCACATAGTTCATACGCAGTTTTGACTGGTCAATCTTTTCAATATCATCCCAATGCTGCTGAACAACATCAGTCAGATATCTGACTGATTCGTTGTAGATTGTTACTGTTCTTTTGATTGCATCATATCCGTCTTTGAAAGCAACGGAATAACTGGCTGTTATCTTCATATGAGTATCATACAGTATCTGCAGTATTGATTCTGTATCAATCAGTAAAGTTTGGATTATCAGGCTAAAGCACATAGAAGCAGACACGCCATATATCTCTTACAATACCACTTAGTGGTAGTTACGAAATACAGGCATCCTGTACTGACAGGGAATCTGCGTGACAGATTGATCACTATCAGCCATGAGATCATTGAAGGTTACTGGAAAGGAGAGATACTAGAGATTAACACAGATATAGATTATATCCATATTCTGTTTGAGGCATCCCCTCACAGACTCAGCTTTCGAAACTGATTAACAACTATAAGACTGTAACATCCAGGCTGATACGAAAAAAATTTTTTGAAGAATTGAGATCTTATTACTGGAAACCGTATTTCTACATCAGATACATATTTTATAAGTTCTGTATCGGATACATCACAGAAAATGATAGAACAGTACATTTGATCACAAGGCAAAAAAGCCGACTAACCCCGCCCAAATTAAAGATTATGAACGGGGAATGCGTCGGCAATTATTCAATGTGTCCTTTTCTTCTTCATTCATCATATTCTGATTTCTTTCACCCGCAAAGATTTCCTTGACATCCACATCATACAACTCAACCAGTTCAACTAGAATCGACAGGTCCGGCAGATTACTACCCGTTTCCCATCTGGATACCGTTCTTCTGGAAACACCAAGCGTTTCACTCAGTTTCTCCTGTGTCAGCTGTTTTTCCATTCTGAGCTGTTTCAGAAATCTTCCAATCTTTTCCTGATTCATGGGTTTCCTCCTTTTCTGGCTCTATTCTTACCGAAATCGCATATTTTTGACAGGACATAAAGCGTCCAAATGAAAAATGACCGCCATCTTACGGCAGCCATGTCATATTATCGAATTTCCGTATACTTCAAACAGTTCCTTCCTGCCTGTTTTGCCTGATACATCGTATGATCTGCTATCTGAAACAGATGATTGTAGCTGATCAAATTGCTTCTGAAGCCGGCTGCACCAACACTGATCTGGAAGCAGAAATCCTCCATCGGATACTGAATCTGTTCTTTCATGTCAGCAATCATGTTTTCTATGAACATAACTGCAGAATCCCCGCATTCTTCCAGAAGGACCACAAACTCATCTCCACCGAATCTTCCAGCACACACTGTATCACTTCTCGCGATACACTCCCCTGCCTGACGTATCACGGTATCCCCGAATGCATGACCATATGTATCGTTGATATACTTGAAGCGGTCAATATCCATCATAACAAGAGTACCACACGCATGACCATCACTCAGATATTCTCTGATTCTGCGCTCCATTCCTGCTTTGTTGTAAAGGCCTGTCAGTCGATCCGTATCACGTTCCAACTGAAGAATCTGAGCCTGGATGATGTCACGCAGTTTGATTCTTACAATCCGCATGTAGATTGCTGAACCGATAAACAGACAGCATACGACATTGATACTGTCCGCAAATGCCAGATAGGCAGACTTACATGGCTGAGCAAGAACCATGAAGACAACAGACAGAAGTGTCATATACATCGTCACACGGAGTGGACGGTCAATGATCAGCAATGGTCCTGCTACAAGAAAGGCACAGAGTGTTGTAGCAGAAATTGTCGGGCGCATGTAAGTATTCAGGAGCACCGCATACATACCAAAACAGATATACAGTACATACCAGAACCAGATCACATATTCGGTATGTTTTTTCACAATGGTTGCGGATAATACCGCAAGAACAAGACATATACACGTCATCGCTAGATAGTACATTCTGGCATCACCGATTGTTGAAGAAAACTGTGCCGAAAAAAGAAGTGCAGAAAACATGATTGAACAAAGTACAGAAGCAAGAAACAGTGTCTCTCTGTTTTTTCTGTCAATGATGTTTCTGACGCCACGATATTCCTGTTCGCTGATACCGCCACTCAAACACAGATCGCGGATGTCAGCCAGCAATGACTGTTTCCTTTTTTCCTGCTTGCTTTCCATATTGTTTACACCTTTTAATTGATATACATTAGCACCATATCTGTATACACACAAGGAAAAGAGAGAATATGTAAAAGTATATAAGGTCTGCCCCTTGGAACCCAGATCCTTATGGTTGG
>CAMCSA010000006.1 GCA_945877405.1 uncultured Erysipelotrichaceae bacterium
ACATGTAAGGCATCGGAATAATCCGATGCCTTACAAAGTGTCTAGGGTCTAAATTATTGGAAGTTAAGATTTAAATTGCTCATGAATAAAACAGGGTTATAAAAATAATGTTACAAAATCAGTAAAATTACAATAAAAAGGTTACAAAACAATAAATTACTGTCAAAATTATGTTACAATCCGATTACCCAAGACAGGAGAACAATATCATGTTGAAAAGAAAAGCTTATGACAGACTCATCAGATGGAAAAATCAGGATCATAAAAAAGCTCTATGTATCATAGGTGCCAGACAGATCGGAAAAACGACGGTCGTAAGAGAATTTGCTGAAGAATACTATGAAAACTTCATTGAAATAAACTTTTACGAAGAACCTGAAGCAATGAAGATATTTTCGGGAAATCTGGATGTGGATACAATAATTACGAATTTGACGGCTTATACAAGAAAGCCGATGGAACCTCACAAAACTCTTGTTCTGTTCGATGAAATACAGCAGTATCCGAATATCCGTACAGCTATGAAGTTTCTTGTTGCTGACGGGCGATTTGATTATATTGAATCCGGTTCGCTACTGGGTGTGAATTTCAAGGAAGTAGTATCATTTCCCGTTGGATTTGAAGAAGTGTATAAAATGTATCCAATGGATTTTGAAGAATTTTTGTGGGCAAATGGTGTTCAACAATCAACGATTGATTATCTGAAAAAGTCATACGATACACTTGTTCCGGTATCACAGGCAGTGCATGATACAATGATGAAACTGTTCAACACATACATTGTTGTTGGAGGAATGCCAGAAGCAGTGCAGATTTATGTTGATACACATGATATTGCCAGAGTCATCTCATTTCAAAACGATATAATCACCCAGTATGGTCACGATGTCTCACAATATGCCGATACGAATAGTGATAAGCAGAAAATCAAAGCCATTTATGATGCCATACCATCTCAGTTAAACGACAAAAATAGACGTTTCTATGTGAATGCACTTGATCGATATGCAAAATTGAACAGGTATGAAAACAGCTTTAAATGGTTGTCAGATGCTGGTGTTGCACTTCCGTGCTATAACGTTTCTGCACCGCAACCACCATTGAAGTTGAATGAGAGGCATAGTCTGTTCAAGCTGTTTATGGGGGATATAGGGTTATTATGCGCCGCGTGTATGGAGAATATCCAGTTTGATATCCTGAATGGAAATCTTGAAATATACATGGGCAGTATATTAGAAAATGCTATGGCACAGGAACTGCATTCAAATGGTTTTGAACTTTTTTACTATGATTCATCAAAGATTGGTGAAGTTGATTTTGTAATACAGAATGGCGTTGGTATTGAACTTCTGGAAATCAAATCCGGCAAAGATTACAGAAAACATAAAGCTCTTGATAATATTCTTTCTGTATCCGAATGGAGTTTTCGCAAAGCAATGGTTTTCTGCAGAGATAATATCCAATCAGAAGGCAGAATCATATATTTGCCATGGTATATGATTATGTTTGTCAAACCTCATGAACAGCCTGAAAGCATGATATATAAGATCGATCTGGATGGATTGAACAACTGATTTTCTGTCTTATGATAAAGCGTGCTTTAAACGATATATGTTTGATGTACGGGATTCCTTCTACAAAAGGTCTGTTCTAATATGCCTGTGATATGTTTATAACGATAAAGCCTCTTCATAGTCGGGTTATCTTCCTGGTGCCTGGCTGTGGTTATTCCATCCGCAAAAGACCGAGCATATTCTTGAATAAGTCCAGTCGTCCACGAAATAGGGTCTGGCGTAAAGGCCATTAGCAAAGCAACATTCTAATGCAACGAAACACGCTTGATCGTTGAAGGTTCACCCTGCTGTACTTGTGTGCTCCGGTATTGCCAGAGAGCATTATTTTCGCCAACAGAGCGGTTTTTTGTTGCAAGGAAAGGACCAGCTGTCAGGTATCAATCCTCGTAGAACAAAGCTCATTCTCAGCAACATGGTGGCTGCTCGTTTGCTTTTCAGGCAACGGGTATTAAGAAGTACCGCATATATAATTGGCACTGATAAATGAGAACGGTAATACGAAGAAACTTTGTATGCGGGAAAAGGTTACTTTTCAAATGTGCCCTTTACGATCACTTCTCCATGTTCAATCATGGTTTTTCCTTTACAGATCACAGTATCAATGGAGAGATCTTCATTGAGAATTACCAGATCAGCATCATATCCTTCTTTGACTCTGCCTTTGCCATTGAGTTTCAGTAATTCTGCAGGATTGGACGTGACTGGTTTCAATGCTGTGGACAATGGGATATGCTCGTTGATGACACTGTTTCTGACTTCGTTGAAAAGACTGGTGACTTTTCCAACACCTAAACCGACAAAGATACCATCTTTGAATAATGGCAGAGATCCCTGTCCATCTGATGAGAATGTGATGTGAGTTTCGTCAACGCCATGATCCAATGCAATCTTCAATGCACAGGAGGCAGAAATATCTGTGCTGTCAGGAACAGTTGGATCCATGGATGTCGTAAAGTCAATATATCCACGATATGTATTAACATAATCAATGCCATCCTGGAGTAACTGTCTGTTTCTGTTGATGTGGGTTGGACACATGTTTTCTGGTCTGACTTCACTATGATCCAATACATGACGTAATGGATTCAGCATATCCTTGCCATCACCGACATGGATATTGACTGTTCCGGCTTTGGCAGAAAGGATTCCACCAACTCTTGTATCCGATACGATACGCATCAGCTCTTCGGGTGTTGGAGAAGAGGATCTGTGATCCGAAATGGCAATTTCACCAGTACCGATCACAGAATCAATCAGAATGATGTCATCCATGATACTGCCTGTTAGTGTGCGTACAGGCACCTGATAGGAACCTGTGTAAATGAATGTGGAAACACCTTCACCCTGTAATCCTTTTGCTTTGGCAATCAGGTTGGACATGGTACGGGTTGTACCATCCGTACCAAGCAAGCCACATACAGTAGTGACACCACCTGTGGTAATATCTGTAAGTGTGATTTCAGGTGTTCTTGTTTTAGGGCCACCTTCCCCACCTCCACCAAGAATATGAACGTGTGAATCAATCATGCCAGGAATCAGGGTTTTTCCTGTACCATCAATGACTTTCATGTCATAGCAGTCTGTTACAGGCAGGCTGTCTTTGATTTTATGGATTGTGCTTCCTGCGATCAGTACATCCTGAATGCCCTGATCCTGTGGGTCATAAACATGTATGTTTTGTATCAGTAATAACATTTTTCTACCTCGTATTCATGCATCCACGTATACAATGCAGTATACGTGGATCTTTTCTTTTTATTTGTCGGCTTCTTCCATTTCAATCTGTGCCTTCAGCAGGCAATCTAGTAACTTCGGGTTGAATACACCGGATTCACCTGCGCAGATCATATCGATCGCCTGAGTGGATGTATATGCCTGCTTATAGACTCTTTGATGTACCAGTGCATCATAGACATCGGCTAAAGCAACAATCTGTGCATGGATTGGAATCTCATCCCCATATAGAGATAATGGATATCCTTTTCCATCATACCGTTCATGGTGGAACATGCATATATCCGCAGCGATATTTCTGAAGTCATCATCAAATGTATCTGCGGATCGTCTGATGATATCAGCACCAAGAATAGTATGCTCCTGCATAAGTCTGTATTCCGCATCGGTCAGTTTACCTGTTTTCAGCAGTATTGAATCAGGTATGGCGATCTTGCCGATATCGTGAATCGGGCTTGCTGTTACGATATGTTCAACAGTCTGATCATCTAGGCTGTATTCCGGGTAATAACGTTGTACATAACGGCACAGAATTCTTGTATATTCTCTGACTCTTGCGATATGTTCTCCACTTTCCGCATCACGTGATTCAACAACGGTTCCAAGCAGACTGACAATATTCTCTTTGGAATGGCGAAGTCTTTCGGCATATTCGGCTAACTGTCTGTTCTGATCAATCAATGCCTTCGTCTGCTCATCAATCTTCTGCTGTAATGTACGCTGGTAGTCAATCAGCTGAACGATATTTGTAACCCGTTTGACAATCAGAGTACTGTCGTATGGTTTGTGTATAAAATCAGCAACACCCAAATCAAAACACATCTGTTCTGCTTCTTTGTCGGTTTCGGTACTGATCATGATATATGCAGTGTTTTTATACCATGGTTCCTTACGGATCTGCTGCAATAACCAGATACCATCATACTCAGGCATGACCAGATCAAGCAGAACAGCATGGATTTCATGATGTCTATCCTGTAAAATACGTAATGCCTGTTTTCCGTTTGTAGCAGTTTCAATGTCATATTCATCAGAAAGTATTTCTTCAAGCAGTTGACGGTTGATAGCAACATCGTCAACAATCAGTACTTTATGTCTGTTCATATGCACACATTATAATTCCAATGTACATGTACCATCAATGAAATTGAAGTCGATTTTATGTGTTTTCATGTACAGGCAAAATGGCTTGGTCATTGTGCGAGGATGATCAGGTAGGAAGGAGTAGTTTCATACTCCTGCACAACGATGGAACTGTTACAGGAAAACACGTTTACCCGGACGTAATACTGCTTTTTGGATAAAGAAATGAATAAAATATTATCAATTAAATAATTGAAGTGCTAATTCAATAAATGGCATAAATAAGCCATATTATTGCGTTATAAATGTCACCGTTGATTGACATAATTGAAAAAATGTCAAATATATTAGCACTTAAATGTTGACAGTGCTAAATTGCTGAGTATGATAATAAGTGTAAGGCGAGGAACCTTAGAAAGAAGGTATAAAATATGAGATACTTAGACAACAGAAATCACGATTTATTCAGCGACATGTTTGATGACATGTTCAGAGGTCCGGTTACAAACGGCAGTCAGCTGATGAAAACGGATATCCGCGAAAAGGATGGAAAGTACATCCTTGAAATGGAAATCCCTGGCTATAAGAAGGAAGATGTAAAGATTTCCCTGTATAACGGCACATTGACAGTGTCCGCAAGCCACACAACAACAGATGAAGAAAAGAGTGCTTCCGGAAAGCTGCTCAGACAGGAAAGATTCTCCGGATCCTGCTCCAGAACATTCTATGTATCTGATGCGATTGAAGATACAGATATCAGAGCTTCCTTCAAGGATGGTATTCTGACAATCGAACTCCCAACAGAAAAGAAGAAGGAAGAAGAAACAAAGAAGTTCATCGACATTCTCTGACTTTAACAAAAGAGTGCCTGATACAAGTCAATTTGTGAAAAGGAGATGATTGATATGACAAAATATCCATTATTAAATGATTTTGACTTATTCGACGACGTATTCGGTGTACCGATGTTCAGCAACGACAGAATCATGCGCACAGATGTGGAAGAATCCGAGGATCACTATACACTGAAGATGGATCTGCCAGGCTATCAGAAAGAAGATGTATCGATTTCTCTGAACAGGGGAAATCTGACAATCAGCGCGAAACGCAACACCTCAAAGGATGAAAAGGACGAGCAGGGTAATATCCTCCGTCAGGAAAGATTTACCGGTAACTGTTCAAGAACATTCAGCATCGGCAAAGATGTGAAAGATACTGATATTCATGCGTCCTTCAAGGATGGCATTCTGACAATTACTGTTCCAAAGCAACAGCAGAAGAAAGAATTGCCAGAGCACAACTACATTACAATCGAATGACTTTTTTCCCTCTATAACGGACATGGTTTCCCCGACCATGTCTTTTATTATTCAAGAAAAGTTCGCAAGGATTCTCCCTTACTTGTATGGGAGAGGAATTGCGTATTGTCTGTTATAATAATCATCTCATTTCGAATAACAGATCCAGTTGTTGTTATGGCTTATCCTTACAACTCTGGATAATGGTATATGTGTGTCTTTACTGGCTTCTTTGATCAGATAATGCTCATCAGATGTCTTTATAAAAGCCATTGTATTCCCAGAGAATCCGGTAATCCACCCAATCTGCCCTGCGTATTTTACTTTGTCGTACAGACAGAATGTTCCGCTTTTGTTTGTGACTGACTTCGTGTTTTTGCTGTTGCGTGCAGAATCTCTGTTTGGTTTGCTTTTGCCTTTGCGTGGATTCATCTCATGAAGTGACGCTTTTTCTTGCGTACCTGTTTGTATACCGTTGTATAAGGAACGTCAACTACTTCATGTGACCCTGTTTTCTGTATATGGTCATGCATTGCAATAGCTACCGCATCATTTGCGTGAGTCTTCGGTAATCCAAGCCATTTTCTATCCGCATTTGTGATATTCCCGTATGTGTAGCTGGCATTCGGGAATGTATTCCAGATACGTCGTCTGAGAATATTCATGAATGTCATATCTCTCATACCACGGATGTTATTCTTATTGGCTTCCATGATCTTATCGAGCTTCCCGCCTTTGTCATGTTCTTCTGCTGAGTGACAGCACTCACATACAGGAATGTATGAATCCGGATTATCTGTAGCACCGTTGCTTACATAATCTCTGTGGTGCATTCTCATTTTGACAACAGTACCGTCTTTCCGTTTACTTCCAAATACCTTCTTGCAAATAGCGCACTTGTAGTCGTATTTTGCAAGAATATAGGCTTTGATATTTTCGTATTCATACATTCTGCCAAGCTGATACTGAATGTCTTTGATCTCCGGATTCCGGATCTTCTGCATATCGAAACGTGCAATCTCGATATTGGTTCTGGTACGCAACGGAAGTGCATCCTGATATCTTCCGATAATCTGGTTATGATGATCAACTTTTTGTCTAATGCTTGGCGGCAACCATCCCGGATCTCTATTTGTGCCGAATTCGTTTTTGATGTTATGCCAATGTGTCTTATGACCATGGCGTGTAGTCATTTCTTCCTTATAAACGTGCTTTGTGTACAGATATCACGCTTTCTGATTACAACTGGTACCTGATTGGTACAGATATCAGTTTCAGCGATAACCGACGGTTTCAATTCAATGAAATCGTTGTGTTCTTCCTGTTGTTGTGAACATACAAGTGATAAAGCGGCATCATCTCTAAGAATCTTTTGCCAACGATAGAACGATTTTGAGTTAACGTTGTGGATTCTCATCCACTCTTCTTTCCCTATACCACTCTGATTACATTCGGTAACGATATTCTTCCAGTAATCATAACGCATGGCATGTGTAACACGGTCCATAGCCACACCTCCAATTAAGACTCGAGAAAACATAAGGTTTTCCGGAGTAATGTCTAATACCAGGTAAACACTGGTATTGAATCCATGAATCCATCATGACAGATTACCCTGGATTATTACAGGTACGGATTATGTATCGTTTACAAAAGTGTAGTTGGCAAGACTACTACAACAGAGGATGTTGCAATCGGTTTAGCAAGAAACGGTAATGAAGTATTGATTGTTGACTTTGACCTTCAGGGTGATCTTACTGCATGCCTTGGATGGAAGAACAATGATGCATTAGAGAATACTGTTTCAACTATGCTCGATGATTACATCAATGACAAGGACATCAGGTATGCCTCTTTGATTCTGAAACATGATGAAGATGCCGATGCAATTCCTGCAAACATTGAACTGACAGACTTTGAAATGCGTCTTGTATCGGTCATAAACAGGGAGCAGGTTCTGAGCAGCTGCCTTGAGCCATTAAGGAATCGTTATGACTACATTCTTATCGGCTGTCCCTCTTCTCTTTGAATGCTTACAGTCAATGCACTATCTGCTACCGACCAAGTGCTTTGCTGGTACAGGCACAATATCTTCCGGCTAAAGGTATGACTAAGTTGCTTCAAACAATAAACAAGATGTAGCGCAAGATTAATAGAAATCTAGTCTTTGCCGGTATTGCCCATTGCCTTGGGAGTTTCAAAGACAAATCTGGCTAAAAGTAAGCTAGAGACGAAGAGAGTAGTTTCAGTATATTAGCAAAGAAAATGAATACGTAAAATCAGTTGTTGCATATTTTCCTACAACTATTTCAGATGGAAAATTATAGTAGACGGTATTTTTTTCTTACAACGCTAAAATGAAGCCAATCTTAGTGTTTCTCATTTATCGTATTGTAATACCCAAAGATTTGATTTACAATCAAGTCGTGAGTTAGTCGTGAGTTAGTCGTGAGTTTAAAAGGAGATAAATAACATGTCTATACCGATCACAATTGATAAGCTTTTAAATGAGAATATAGTTGAGTGGGCAAGAATTGAATTTAAAGAAGGATGGAATCCAGATACAACGCTAAAGACAATCAGTGCCTTCGCAAATGACATAGATAACTGGGGTGGTGGTTATGTTGTAATAGGTGTAAAGGAAGAAAATGGAAAAATCGCCCGCCCAGTAAAGGGCTTAAACGATGATTCCATTGATCATATCCAAAAGGAATTATTAAGATACTGTAATTATCTATACCCAAAATACATTCCTCAGAGTGAACCAGTTGAATATGAGGGTGCACATCTTCTTTTAGTATGGTGTCCAGGCGGTTATGATAGGCCTTATCAGTGTCCAAAAAAACCAACATCCAACAATCATGAGAAAACGTATTACATTCGTCGCTTATCAAGTACAATAGAAGCCACCGACTTGGATGTTAAGGAACTGATATCACTGACACATAATGTCCCATTTGATGACAGGATCAACATGAAAGCAAATATTAGTGATTTGAAATATCCACTATTAAGAAATTATCTGCAGTCAGTAAACAGTAATCTACTAAATGAAATTGATCGAAAGTCTATAGAAGACATTGCTTCAGATTTAAGAATAGCCGATGGTCCAAAAGAATACTATAAACCAATAAATGTCGGATTGCTTTTTTTCAACGATGCTCCAGAACAGTTTTTCCCATACACAAGAATAGAAGTAGTAAATATTCCAGATCCTACAGGGCAAGGTATGGAAGAAAGGATATTTACAGGTCCTATAGATCAGCAACTCAGGGATGCTATTAACTATATTAAAAATAATGTCATAGCAGAAAAAGTATTCAAAAGCAGTGAACAAGCTGAAGCTACACGTATAAAAAACTATAGTTATGAAGCACTAGAAGAATTTGTTTCAAATGCCATCTACCACAGATCTTATCAGACATATGAGCCAGTAACAATCAGGATTGAAAAGGAACAAATTGAAATCACCAGCACACCCGGACCTGACAGGTCAATCAGCGACAATGATATTAAAAATCTTACAATGCGTTCAAGAAAATATCGAAACCGCAGAATCGGAGATTTTTTAAAGGAACTTCATTTAGTTGAAGGAAGAAATACCGGAATACCTACTGCGCTTAAAGGTATTGAAAACAATGGTTCTCCTTTACCAAGGTTTGTCACCGATGAAGATAGAACATTCTTCTCAGTAATTGTGCCAATTCACGAAAGCTTCCTGACACCTTTACAAAAAGAGGTTATAAAGCCAATTAAAAGCAGAAGAACTAAATCAGAAATAAAACAGCTAATTCTAACCTATTTAGATGACAACAATTATTCTGCAACATCTTTGTACCAAAAAATGGGATATTCAGGAAATATTTCAAAAACATTTAGACAATGTGTCGATGAATTGATTACAGAATCAAGAATCAGTTATATTGAAAGCAGTTTAAACTCTTCAAACAATTTATTGACAAAAAACAATAAACTTTAAAAATGAATCAGAGGAGAAATTCGTTGATGGTACATACCAGCCTGACGAGAATCTGTTGAATAACATATCTACTCTGAATAAGCATGGTGCTTGATTTCATAGCTGTGGCGTTTGAGGCAAATATCTGCTGAGTTAGTTGCGAGCTTATGCCGCGAAAGCCGCTTGAAAGCTAGGGGCCTCCCTGCTACACTTGTGTGCTCCGGTGTTGCCAAGGGGCTTTATTTTCGCCAGCGGAGCGCTTTTGAGGGTGCAGGGAGGCGGTGCCTGGCTGTCAAGTGGATCGTGGAATAACGAAGCCATGATAAGCAACGTCATATAATCAATGGCCCAAATCAATGGACTGAAAATGGCCCTTTTCGCCGGACTCTGAATGGCCTTTTTCAGCGGACTCTAACACATGCATTTAACTGTTTTATCAATTTTGCACATAACCAGATCTGATTTTTACTTCAGCCTTTTCAGTAAAACAATTATGAAGTGTACATTTTTATGTGATGAAATGAAAAAGCCATAGAGATGGATAATGTCACTATGGCTTATAACTGATTTTGTATCAATTCATCTAAGCTTTCTCTTTTTACAATCAGTCTGTCTTCTGATTCTGATAACAGAACAACAGGCGGTACAGGTAACATGTTGTAATGAGAAGCCATGGAGAAGTTGTAGGCACCCGTGGTACATACCGCAATCACATCACCACGTTGAATAGAGGAAGGCAAAGGTACATCCGGCTGGATGATATCACCGGATTCGCAACATCTTCCGACAAGGTGTGCGACCATATTTCTTTCTTCTTTCATCTTTCTTGCAGGCAGGCATGTATAGGCAGATCTGTATAATGCATAACGTGGGTTATCGCTCATTCCACCATCAATGGATACATAGTTTCTGTATCCTGGGATACGTTTTATGGAGCCGACGGTATACAGAGTCATCCCAGCATCCGCAACAATGCTTCTGCCAGGCTCCATGTACAGCTTTGGACAAGGAATCTGCAGCTTTTCACATGTAGAGTAGAATACATCTGCGATGGAGTGAATTCTTGCATCAAGATCGACGATTGGATCCTTTTCCGAATAACGGACACCGAATCCTCCACCGATATCCAGTACTTCTGCTTCATAGTGATATTTCTTTCGGATGTGTGATATGAATCCAAGCATGACCTGTGTTGCTTTTTCCAGAACATCTTCATCAAATACCTGTGAGCCTACGTGGCAATGAAATCCAAGCAAGTGAATATGTGGTAAAGATAATACATGGCTGACAAGTTCATCAGCCTGTCCTGTTTCAATGGCTGTACCGAATTTGGAATCTACCATTCCCGTATTGACTTCCTCATAGGTGTGTGGATCAATACCAGGGGTGATCCGTAACAGGATGTTCTGCCTCTTTTCAAGTTTTTCAGCCTGGGACTGGATTGCATCTGCTTCTTCTTTGCTGTCGACAACAAATGTGCCGATTCCATTTTCCATTGCATAGGCAATATCCAGATCTGTTTTGTTGTTGGAATGAAAGAAGGCGTCCTGCAATGGAAACCCTGCACAAAGTGCTGTATGGATTTCTCCACAGGATACAACATCAATTCCAAGTCCCTCTTCTTTGATGATCGGATACAATGCTTTGATGCAGCATGCCTTGGAAGCATACAGTGCTTTAACAGGTGTGTGGAAATATCTGGAAAATGCAGTATTGAATGTTTTGCAGTTTTCTCTGATTCTTTTTTCATCCATCAGATAGACAGGTGTGCCGTATTTTTCTGCCAGAACTGCAGTATCATAGCCGGCAAAATGAAGAATACCACTTTCTTCTGTGATGTTATGACAGAGCATATTATTCACTTATAACAAATGAATGTTGTGCTTTTCACACTCTTCAATCATTTCATCCGGCCAGATGGATGCCTGTACTTCACCGACATGTGCCTTGTTCAACAACAACATGCACAGTCTTGACTGACCGATACCGCCACCGATGGTATAAGGGAGTTCCTTTTTCTGGATCATCTGATGGTATGGTAAGGACAGTCTTCCTTCACAATGAGATGCCTTACACTGAGATACGATGGAATCTTCATCCACACGGATACCCATGGAAGATATTTCCAGAGCTCTGTTCAGGGATGGAAGCCAAAACAGCAGATCACCATTGAGATCCCAGTCATCATAGTCAGGAGCACGTCCATCATGTGGTCTTCCACTTCTTGTTAGTGGCTTGCCGATTTTCTTGATGAATACACATTTGTGTTCTCTTGTAATGGCATTTTCTCTGTCCTTGACGGAAAGATCCGGATACAGATCTTCCAGCTGCTGGGATGAGATGAAGAATACATCATCAGCCAGATGGCATACAGCCTGTGGATATTTGTACCATACTTCATGTTCCATGTGCTTGATGATCTTGAAGATGGTACGTACTGTTTCTTCCAGTACTTCTTCTGTACGTTCTTCTTTTGTGATGACTTTTTCCCAGTCCCACTGGTCTACATATACGGAATGCAGGTTATCCAGCTGTTCATCTCTGCGGATGGCATTCATGTTTGTATACAGACCTTCATGTTCATGGAATCCATATTTTTTTAAAGCATATCTTTTCCACTTGGCAAGTGATTGCACAACTTCAATTTTCTCATTCGGTATTTCCTGAATATCAAAACCAACCGGACGTTCAATACCATTGAGGTTGTCATTCAGACCGGATGACTTTGTAACAAATAATGGTGCTGAAATACGGAGCAGATTCATTTCCTTTCCGAATTCCTTCTGGAATGTATCTCTGATATATTTGATTGCCTGCTGTGTTTCCATGACGGATAACACAGGGTTGTAATTGTCTGGGATGACTGTTTTCATCGACTTTTTCCTCGCTTATATGGTGAATATTCTATCATTTTGCGGAAATGAGAGTAAACAGGGAAAGGCATTTGTCTTCTTATATATGGCATCTTTGTGTAAAATGATAATGAAAAGAAGGCAGGTAACAGTGTATGACACGTATTGATATTGCAATTATCGGCAGTGGGCCAGCAGGACTTGAAGCAGCCCTTACTGCAAAAAACAGAAATAAATCGATTATGGTATTCGGCTCAAAAGATCTTTCCAGTAAGATGGTATCCATTGAACATCCGATTACAAACTATCTTGGCTTAAGTAATGTTACAGGTAAACAGATGGCGGAAGCCTTTACAAAGCAGATGGAAGAGGCTGGTATTGAAATCACAGAGCAGAGAATCACAACAGTCTATGCAATGGGTGATTTCTTCGGATTACAGACATCTGATAATCAGATGCTGGAAGCCTCCACAGTTATTTTATGTACTGGTGTAACTGCAGGTAATCCATATCAAGGAGAAACCCAGTTTTTAGGAAGAGGTGTATCCTATTGTGCAACATGTGATGCACCATTATACAGAGGGAAGGATGTAACGGTCATTTCCACCAGTGCTCATGAAGAAGATGAAGCAGCATTCCTTGGGGAAGTATGCGCACATGTCACATATATTCCACTTTACAAAGGAGATGTCAGCTTCAATCGTGACAACATCACAGTTGTCAGAGAAAAGCCACTGGAAATCAAGGGTGGTATGAAGGCTGATACCCTAGTAACGGATCAGAACACATATACAACCGATTGTGTATTCATCTTAAGAGAGGCACAGTTCCCGTCCCAACTTGTACCAGGTCTTGTTGTGGAAGGTAATGCAGTTCAGGTGAATCGTGCCATGCAGACAAATATTCCTGGATTATATGCTGCAGGAGATATTACCGGACTTCCATATCAGTTCATCAAAAGTGCAGGGGAAGGCAATATTGCAGCAATCTCAGCTGCTATGTATCTGGACGCAAAGAAAAGAGAAAAGAAATGAAACAACGGAAATGCTGACAAAGATGAAGAAATCTATGCTGGAAAAAATGTTTCTTCAGGAGCATCAAAGAATATGACTAAAATAATTCTTTATCATGGTACTTCTGATGAAGTAATAACGCCAACTTATGGGTTAGGAAAAGATAAACATGACTACGGGAGAGGTTTTTATTTGACAGAACATCTAGATTTAGCTAAAGAATGGGCTGTATGTAGACCACAAGAGACCATTGGTTATGTTCATACATTTGAATTGGATATAACAGATTTGAAAATACTGGATTTTCAGGAGTATGGAGTGCTTACATGGTTAGCAGAACTTATGAAACACAGAGAGGCATCGGATTCGAAACGTTATCGGATGTTGGCTAAGAAATTTATAGATAAATATGGCATATCCACAGATGAATTTGATGTAATCAAAGGTTGGCGTGCAAATGCATCTTATTTTTTCATAGCCAAAGAATTTGTTCGTGACAATGTTGATATTTCTATACTGGAAGATTTACTTTCGTTAGGTGGTTTGGGAATTCAGTATTGTCTGAAAACAGAATTGGCTTACGAAAGGTTAACAGAACTTCGTGATGAGCTTCAGATTGTTGAGTATGGAATATACAATGAAAAATACAATCAACGTGATGTTGAAGCACGTAGACATATGAAATCACTTATTGATTCAGATCATAATAAAGTCGAAAGAGTATTCAGTACACTATTTGAGGAGGACAAATAATCATGTCAGTATATCCGATTGAATACCTGAATGATGTTGTTGAAAATCAAGGAAAACTGTTTGATATGGTATCTTTATATTATCCTGATAAAAATACAGAGGATTTCATTGTCAGCTATATGACAAGTAAAACCAGAGCCGCTATTGACCGTTCACAGGCTTATGTGAATACAATGGATGCAAAAGAGTTACTTGATTATTTTGTTGAAACAGAGAATTACGAGTTTAAACAGGGTAAGGCCATGGAAGGTTTTATGCCGGCTTGGATAGGCCAGTTTTATGCATACTATCAATGGTTTTATGACGTTCCAAGTTGTGAAGTTGTAAAGCGTATTCCACTGTATTACTTGAAACAGGTTTATCCGGGATTACATGATCTTGAGTTATCTCTTGCGGTTGAAAAGGTAGGTAACGTGAAATGAATGTTGTATGTTTTCATAACCCGGATGAGGAAAACGGATATCTCAGCAACTGGTACCTGTCAGATTTCAAAATCAATGGAATCACATTCTCATCCATGGAACAGTATATGATGTACAGCAAAGCAATGGAATTTAATGATCATGAAATTGCGGGACAGATTCTGATAACAGACGACGTAGCTGAAATCAAGGCTTTTGGCAGAAAGGTATCCAACTACAATGATCATCATTGGAATGGTGTCCGACAGATTATCATATACAGAGGACTGTTGCAGAAGTTCTCACAGAATGAAGATCTGAAAAAGAAACTGATGGATACAGGTGATGCAATTCTTGCAGAATGTGCGGTAAGAGATCAGATCTGGGGCATTGGACGATCCATGCATGATGAAAGAAGACTGGATCGTAATACATGGGATGGGACAAATCTGCTTGGTTATGCACTGATGCAGGTACGGGAACAGTTAAAATAGTAGTAATGCATGGGAACAGCGTAAGTTGGGAGAAATGGCAGAGAGAATTGTCAGAAAAAACACTAACAATGAGTCAAATCTTCCATTAACGATTTCAGCACAGTATGGTCTTGTTGACCAAATTAGCTATTCTAATAATCGTGTAGCAAGTCGTGATGTAAGCAACTATTACTTAATTCTTAATGGAGAATTTGCCTACAACAAAAGTACATCAGATGGATTCCCTTTCGGAACCGTCAAACGTCTTGCTCTGTATGAAAAAGTCGTATTATCGAACCTGCTGAAAAAGTCTTTGTGGTGTAGATGCAACTCATCGGTGATATCCTGTGATATTTCTGATGAGTTTTCTTATGTTTTGATTGACACTAACGGCTGAGCGTTGGGTACTATTTCCATATCATGGAGGTTGTTTATGCAGAGTAAAAAGGACAAGGCTAAGTACGATATGGAATATCAGAGAACACATATGAAGCGTGTCACTCTCTGGTTCAATACAGAAAAGGATGCAGATATTCTGGAATGGCTTGATCAGAGTGATACTTCCAAATCCGAAGCAATCAAATCCGCTTTACGTAAGGTGATTGCCTCAACTCAGGGAGGTTCCTTATGATCAGACAGACACAGATGATGCTGAGTAACCATGCGGATCTTTACGACATTCTTATCCCTTCCAACCACATTCTCAGACAGCTGAAGGAGCTTGTGGATTTTTCGTTTGTAAATGAAATGCTTCATGGTGCATATACTCACGATAATGGAAGACCTGCATACCGTCCCGAAATGATGTTCAAGTATCTGTTTCTGAAGAATATGTATGATCTGTCAGACAGAGATCTTGTTGACAGATGCAGAACAGACCTTGCCTTCAAGTTTTTTCTTGGCCTTGCTCCAGAAGATGATGTCATCGATCCCACTTCCCTCACAAAGTTCAGAAAGCTTCGTATCAAAGATGATTCCATTATGGATGAACTGATTAAAAAGAGTCTTCAGATCGCTATGGAAAACGGGATCCGACTGTCTCATACAATGATTGTGGATTCTACGCATACAGAAACAAGATATGGCGTAAAGAGTGCACGGGAATACCTTCTTGATGTATGTAAAACACTCAGAGAGAAGGTATATGCAGTGGATGAATCAATGCATGACCGTATGCCAAGCAAACCTGACATGCAGAAGATGGCCATGTATGAAACTGCTGTTGAATATTGCCGTGCTGTAGCTGAAACTGTAAAGGCACAGCCACATCTGATGTTCAGACAGGATATCAGTGAGAGTCTGAACCTTCTTGAAGAAAACATCGAAGATGTTAATGAAGAGCTCGAAATGTCCAAAGATCAGGATGCGAGAATCGGACATAAGACTGCAGATACTGCATTCTTCGGATACAAGACACACATCGCAATGACACCTGAAAGAATCATTACTGCAGCTGTAGTGACTTCAGGCGAGAAAGCAGATGGAAAACAGACACAGGAACTGATTGAAAAGATGAATGATAATGGAATCCCTGTAGAAGCAGTTGTTGGAGATGGTGCATATTCCGAAAAAGAGATTATTGAGTATATAAACAGTAACAATATCAAACTCGTATCCAAATTAAGTAAAACAGTTACAGAAGGAAACAGAAAGAACGAACTGGATCATCAGTTTACATACAACAAGGATGCAAAGATGTATGTATGTCCACAGGGACATATGGCAGTAAAAAAAGCCACAACCGGAAAGAATGATCCGAACAGACCAACAAGAGAATCATATTTCTTTGATGTTACGAAATGCCGTAACTGTCCATTAAAAGATAAATGCGGATTCAAGGATACACAGAAATCAAAGACGTATAACGTGACGATAGAGATGAGCCCAATCCACGCTGAGTATCAGGCAAAACAGGAAACGCAGGAATACAGAGACCTTGCCCACGCAAGATACAAGATAGAGGCAAGGAATGCCGAGCTCAAAAACAGGCACGGATACGGGCACACAACATATACAGGACTACATGGAATGACACTGCAGGCAGCTGTTAGTATTTTCGTCGTGAACGTAAAGAGGATCAATACGCTTCTTCATGACAAAAATCAAGGAAAACAGAACAGTTAACCCCTGTTTTTTGCTGGAATCCATCAAAAAAGTGGAAGAATACCAATATCTGCATAAAAATCAGTGCATAATGGTTCTTCCACTTTTGATTTGCCCGAATACCTTTGGAAAACTATGGACATTTTCAGAAGGCTCTGAATACCGGGTTTGGTTTGATGATGAACAATAACTGTTGAAGTTTGAACGATTTTATCAAAAGATGAACAGTGATCATTCAAAGTTGAACGATCACTTGCAGTTCATAGCACCAAGTCAACCACAGGTGTGTTTCCTGAATGAATGTTTTGTGAGAATATGGAAACACAGAAAAGAGGTAGCACTATGGATCAGGTAAAAACAGGATTGTATATTGCTGAAAAAAGAAAGCAGAAGAATATGACACAGGCAGCGCTGGCAGAAGAAATGCATGTATCAAAGAATGCGGTATCCAAATGGGAAAGAGGGTTGAATCTTCCAGAAGTATCTTCCATGCCACAGCTGTGTCAGATTCTTGGGATTACATTAAATGAACTGTTTGCAGGTGAGGATATCAAAGAGGAAGTACTGCCGGTTACAGCAGATCAGAATCTTCTGGAAGCATTACAGAACAGCTCCTTTTCTCTACAGGAAAGAATTGTGTATTTTAAAAGAAAGTGGGAAAAAGAACATCTGTTCGATTGCATGATTTCTGTGATTGGCTGGTGTGTTCTGATGGCTGTACTGTATATCCGCAACAAGGATATGGAAATGATTCTGACTGTTGGAGTATTGGTTGCACTGATCATGAGAGTAGTCATGTATAATCGCATGCGTGCATACGTTGAAGCCAATGCCTTTGGCAGATGGAACGAAAAAACACCTCGATGAAGAGGTGTGTTCTTTGGGTGTAAACTAATGGATACGTACTTTCAGTCCTGTTTCTTCTTCAAATTCTTCAAAGAAAGAGGAAGGAATATCCTTTGTGGATGTACGGATTTCAAAGCAGTTATCATTGACAAGGAAAGCAGGTGTACGTTCCAGATCAATGCCATAGCGGGCACATAATGTCATCAGGCAGATCTGAATTATGTTCTGGTTGACAGACTTACGGATGGAGATGCGATAACATGTCTGATCCGCACATTCCTGTAACAGATCAGGAATTCTAAGAGCCAGTTCAGGAGAAAGGAAGGATAAAGACAGGTATGAACCATACATGTCAGTCATCTTTCCTTTTTTGTATGGTCTAATCTTACTTTCTGCAAAGATGGCATCAATCAGAGTCAGTGCCCTGTTGATTTCCATCGGGCCGTTATCAGAAGAAGGGTAGAAATAATCATCTGTTTTCTGTTTGCTTTGAATGACAGGATTGTGCTGTGATGAGCTTTCTCCATTGACTGTCAGTTTCCATCCTGTTGTGGATTCAAATGAAGCAATCTGTTCCTGGATGGTATCTGCAGGCAGATTTGCTGTGATGCTGTACATATGTCGGTCATCATAATGAGATACTTTACCAAGGCTACTTCCAAACAGTTTTGCAAGCAGAAGAGCTGCTGCCTGGTGGTTGATGGCAGGTGATAAAGTAACAGTCCAGCCTGTCTGTTCTGTTACGGCATTCTGGATTTCAGTTAACAGCTTTGGATCAAATGCATCCGGATAATCAACTGTCAGGGATACCTTCTTCTCAGCCTGATGAAAACCGGTTTTCCGGATGGATACGCCATTCAGTAAAGTGTTGATCAGAGCCTGCACATCCTGCATGGTTGCTTCTTTTGGCTTTTCTGCTTCCTGAATGTCTTCTTCACTGTTGAGATGGAACAGAAACATGCGTCTTGGATCACGTGAAATGTAAATGCTGTTTTCCAGCAGTGCTTCAAGATTTGTTAATGCATCTTTTTCTTCCTGTCTGAGTCTTTCCGCATGGATTGTCTGCCCCGTAGCAAGCATCCATATTTCCTGAACAGTAAAGGATCTCAGGCTGTAGTGTTCTTTCCAGAAAGAATAAATCATCTTCAGATCTGCTTCATCTTTGATGGCGGACAGATGCAGTGTATCTGTCAGTGATACGGAAATCTGTTTTCTTCTGTTATGAATATCCATGTTCAGAACGGTGCCACATCCTGGCTGATAGACGTGATTTCTGTAGTCTGCAGAAAGGGAAGCACCTAAGGATGTCATGGCATCTTCATCGCCATGGACAAGGATGATTCTTCTGCAAGAAAGCCTGTCGATCACAGATGTGATTTCACTGGAATCACTGTGGGCAGATAATCCAACCTGCTCAATTCTGCACCGCAGAGGTAATACAGTACCATCCAGGGTGACTGTTCTGTTTTCTTCGGTGGAAGTCATCATATTCTGTAATAATCTTCCAGGAGCTTCCTCATCCTGATAACCGGTGATGATAATGCATGCATTTTCATCCTGGACAAGTGTTTTGGCATATTCTACGGATGGGCCGCCTGTCAGCATTCCTGAAGATGATACAAATACGGCGCATCCACTCTGTTGCAGAAGTTCACTGCGGGTTGGTTTCATCGTTACTGCAGTGACATTTTCACTGTAGAATGGATTGTTACCTTTGGCGATGGCTTTTGTTAAGGGAAGTCGCAGATCATTTGGATGGTTCATATATGCCATATTGATATCTCTTACCATGCCATCAACATAGACAGGTATGGCAGGCAGTTTCTTTGACTTTATGGCACTCTGCAGAATCAGCAGAACTTCCTGTGCTCTTCCTAAAGCAAAGGCTGGAATGAGTACCTTGCTTCCTTTTTCTGCACACTGCCTGACTGTTTCAATCAGTCTGTTTTCTTCTGTTTCGCGGTTGGAATGCAGGCGATTGCCATAGGTGGATTCAAAAATGGCAATATCAGGACGCAGTTTTGGGATCCGCATACCTTCGATGGTTCGCTGTCTGAACGTGGAAAAATCGCCGGAATAAAATACATCACCTTCTGGTGTTTTCAGATTGATGCATGCAGCTCCAGCAATATGACCAGCCGGGTAGAATGTGAAAGAAAAACCATCACATACTTCATATGGTGTCAGGTATGGGACAGGTACGATTCTTTCCATCATGGAGGAAACATCACCTTCGCTGTAATGCGGGATTTCCGTTTCCTTACGGTCCATGATCTTCAGACTGTCCTTGAGCAGAATCCTTGTCAGTTCCATTGACATCGGTGTCATATGTATTCTTGCGGCTGGATATGCTTTAGAGATGACAGGCAATGTTCCAATATGGTCCATATGCGCATGAGAAATCAGAATAACATCAACGCCACCTGCTTCCTGAATGCTCTGGAAATCAGGAATCGGGTCCTTTTTTGCGGACTGTCGTATACCAGCATCCAGAAGAATACCGTAATTATTACAGCGGATGTAAATACAGCTTCCACCAACTTCTCTTGCTCCACCAGCAAATATGAATTTCATAAATCAGCCCCTTTCAAAAATACTTCTCTAATGATATCGGAAAAAAGTGTAAATCACAAATCAATGATTCTGAAGCCCTAGATTGGCAGACTTCGTCTTGTGATACATATTGTATGTCAAAATTGACGATTTTGTTGAAATGTGCTCGTTTAAAAATGACGATTTTGTTGGAATCAGCCAGAATGAAATTGACGATTTTGTAATACAGTCTCATAAAAGATGATGAATATGCAGAAAAGGGAATCTTGCGATTCCCTTTTGAATGTCAGTCTGTTTCAGCAAACTGTGAATTATACAGCTGGGCGTAGAAACCGCCATTGGCAAGCAACTGCTCATGGTTTCCTGTTTCAACAATATCACCATGGTTGAGAACAAGAATCAGATCCGCATTACGGATGGTGGAAAGACGATGCGCGATGACGAAAGATGTTCTTCCTTTCATCAGGTTTTCCATACCTTTCTGGATCAGGATTTCCGTACGTGTATCAACGGAAGATGTTGCTTCGTCGAGAATCAGAATCTTCGGGTCGGACAGGAAGGCTCTGGCAATGGTGAGCAGCTGTTTCTGTCCCTGGGATATATTGGTGGATTCTTCGTTGATTTCTGTCTGATAGCCATGTTCCAGTGTGCGGATGAAGTGATCGACATAGGCATTGTCTGCTGCCTGGATGACTTCTTCGTCTGTTGCATCCGGTTTACCATAACGGATGTTTTCCATGATGGTACCGGAATGCAGCCATGCATCCTGTAATACCATGCCGAAGCAGTCTCGCAGATCATGTCTGGAAATCTCTTTTGTATTGATCCCATCGATATAGATATCACCGCTGTTGATCTCGTAGAAACGCATCAGCAGTTTGACGATGGTTGTCTTACCTGCGCCGGTCGGTCCTACGATAGCAATCTGAGATCCGGCTTTGATATCAGCCGAGAAGTCCTGGATGACGATCTGATCTGAGTGATAACCGAAGCGTACATGGTCAAATCGGACATCACCTTTTACGGTGATATCACCATTTTCATCACGGATGGAAACAGTATTTTCCGGATCCGGTTTTTCTTCCGTTTCATCCAGGAATTCAAATACACGTTCTGCAGCAGCTGCAGTTGACTGCATGACATTCATGATCTGTGCAGTCTGTGTAATCGGTTGAGAGAAGTTTCTGACATACTGGATGAAGGCCTGAATATCACCAATCGGCAGTCCTTCGTGGATCGCAAGATAACCGCCAAGGACACATACACCAACATAACCGGCATTGGATATGAAACTTGTGATCGGCTGCATGATACCGGACATGAACTGTGATTTCCATGCGCTGTCATACAGTCTGTCATTACATGCATTGAATTCTTCGATGGATCTTTGTTCACCATTGAATGCCTTGACGATGGTATGACCACCATACATTTCTTCAATGTGCCCATTTACCTGACCGAGTGTTGTCTGCTGTGCCTTGAAATATTTCTGAGAGTTTTTCACAATCACTGCAGCGACCATACCGGATAATGGTACGATGATTAATGCCATAAATGTCATCTTCCATGAGATGGATAACATCATGTAAAGAATACCGATGATAGTAACAATACTTGTAAAGATCTGCTGGACGACCTGGTTAAGAGACTGGGATACCGTATCAACATCATTTGTGACACGGGACAGTACTTCGCCATGGGTGCGTGTATCAAAGTAACGGAAAGGAAGGCGGTTGATCTTTTCGGAGATTTCCTTACGCAGGCGGTAGGTGATCTTCTGCGTGACACCAGTCATTGTCCATCCCTGCAGGTATGTGAATACCCCTGCGATGATATAGATACCAAGAAGTGTCAGCAGAACTTTACCGATGGCTTCAAAGTCGATTCCGCCAGTATGGGTGTACTTGGCAACGATTCCTTCTGCCAGTTTTGTTGTGGCATTGCCAAGAATCTTTGGTGCGACAATCGTACATACCGTACTGCATGCTGCAAAGATCAGAATCAGAATGATTTGGAAATAATACGGTTTCATGTACGAAACCAGTTTTTTCATTGTACCGGAGAAATTCTTTGCTTTTTCACCCGGTCTCATGCCTTTTCCATGTCCTGGACCTGGCATCTTCGGTTTACCTGATTGGCTCATTTTGCAAGTTCCTCCTGATTCAGCTGAGATCTGGCTATCTCCTGATAAACAGTGCAGTTTTTCATCAGCTCTTCGTGTGTACCGATGCCTGCAATCTTTCCTTCATCCAGGACCACAATGCGGTCAGCATTGCGGATGGTGGAGATGCGCTGGGCAACAATCAGTACCGTGGCGTGTGTTTTTTCAATCATTTCACGCAATGCCTGACGTAAAGATGCATCCGTCTTATAGTCAAGAGCACTGAATGTATCATCAAAGATGAAGATATCAGCCTTTTTGACAAGTGCTCTTGCGATGGAAAGCCTCTGTTTCTGACCACCGGAAACATTGGTTCCACCCTGAGCAATCGGGGAAGCAATGCCTTGTTCCATGGCAGAAACAAATTCCTTTGCCTGAGACACAACAAGGGCATTGTCAATCGTCTGCGGATCAGCATGTTCATCTCCATAACGCAGGTTGGATTCCACTGTTCCGGAGAACAGCACACCTTTCTGTGGAATATAACCGATTCTTTCACGCAGTTCATGCTGGGAAACATCACGGATATCCACATCACCAAACCGGATGGAACCTTCGGTTACATCAAAGAATCTTGGCAACAGGTTGATGAGTGTACTCTTGCCTGAACCGGTAGAACCGATGAAGGCAACCGTTTCTCCTGGAGATGCTGTGAAACTGATATCTTCCAGTACATTCTGTTGGGCACCTGGGTAGGCAAAGCTGACATGGTCGAATGTAATCACAGCATTACCAGATGGCAGATGAACAGGATTTTCTGGATCTTTGATTCTGACTTCCGTATTCAGTACTTCAAAGATACGATTTGCGGATACAGAAGATCTTGGCAGCATGATGAAAATCATGGATACGATCATAAAGGAAATCAGTACGTGAGATGTGTATTGGATGAATGCCATCATATCACCGATCTGCATCGTACCAAGATCAATGGATGAGGCACCAATCCAGATGATCGCAATGGTGACACATGACATCATCAGTGTCATGATCGGAGATACAATCGTCATCAATCTGTTGAGGAAAATATTGAGTTTTGTAATATCCGTATTTGCACGATCAAAGCGTTTTTCTTCCATGGATTCATTGTTGAAGGCACGGATGACAGGCATTCCTTCCAGCTGCTCTCTTGTGACAAGATTGAGGTTATCCACAAGTTTCTGGGCAATTCTGAATTTCGGCATTGCTACAACAAAGACGATGATCATCATCAAAATGATGAAGGCAACACTCCAGCCAAGTATTCCTGCAAGTTCAGGATAGCGCATGACTTTAAACAGTGATGTCAGTCCCATCATCGGTGCAAACAGTACGATGCGCAGAATCATGGTCAATACATTCTGTACCTGCTGAATATCATTGGTTGTACGGGTAATCAAAGAAGCAGTGGAGAAGTGAGAAAACTCTGCACTGGAAAAGGATTCCACCTTTTCAAAGACATCTTTACGCATGTTTCTTGCAGCTCCGGTTGCGGTACGTGCAGAAAGATAGGCAGCAGCTATGGCACAAAGGGAACCGGCTAATGCGATGGCAAGCATGATCAGCCCTTCTTTGAAAATATAGCTGTTCTGTACCTGCTCAATATCAATACCCATTGCCTGATATTCTGCGATTGCCGCCATACGGACGGAACCATACAGGTTATCTTCTGTAAATGCTGAGATCTGCTGCTCTGCCTGTTCGGCGATGGTATCTGCGATGGATGGATCTGCCTGGATCATTTGCCATAATGCATCACTGCTTTCTAGATGCATGGATTTCAATACTTCGTCAGATGAAATCATTGTTGTGATCAGATATGGCTTTACAAGGATTTCCTGCAGGCTTTCATCGGCATCTTTGTTTAAGGTATATACCTTGCTGGAAATGATGTAATCCTTTCCTTCCACAGATGCGGTATCACTGAGGTGATATGCCTGCTGTACGGTCTGATAGTCCTGTTCAGACATGAAATATGCCAGATGGTCCATGGTATCTTTGGATATGGCTTCCGGGATATTTTCCGTGATGCCGTTATACTGAATACCGTATGTGACGATGTTGGACATGTAATCCGGTAAGGCAAGTTCACACTGAACCTGACCGAAAACAAATACAACAACAGCCACAACCGATAACCAGAACGGTTTGAGATATCGGAATGCTTTCAGCATATTGAAATGACTCCTTTCAGTTTTCGTTTATACGTAAACAATTGTAACGCAGAAGCAGATCCGGTCAATTTGACACGGAAAATAATAAACAATTCTCATGTTCTGTATGGAAAACGGAATGGATTGTTTTTTGATGGAACCATCATGAAATCATGTATGATAATGTTATGAAGACAAAGGACAAGGCATATATTCGCATTTATGAACAGCTCAAGGACAGAATTCTCCATGAAGATTATCTGTATGATACAAAGCTGCCATCGAAAAGAGAGCTTTCCCGCCAGTTTGGCGTATCTCTTCCAACCATTGAACATGCTTTACTGATGCTGATGGAGGAAGGTTACATCCGCAGTGAAGAAAGAAGCGGAAATTTTGTGATTTACCGTAAGGAAGAAATGTTTGGAAGGGAAGGGCTGAAAGCGTCTCTGCGTGAAACCATCGTAACAGAGGCTTCCAGCTTTCCGTATTCCGTTTTTGCAAGAACGGCCAGAGAAGTACTGTCCATCTATGAAGAATCCGTGCTTGGTAAAGGAGATGGTAAAGGCTGTCATACCTTGCGTCAGGCAATTGCGGCATATCTTGGAAGATACAGAGGAATGCATGTGGATGCGGAACGGATCGTAATCGGTGCAGGAAGTGAATATCTGTACAGCCTTGTTGTTTCTTTGCTTGGTAGAACCCGTGTGTATGGAATCGAAGATCCTTCCTATGAAGCAATCGGTAAAACATACCGTTATCAGGATGTTGTGATTGATCGGCTTCCACTTGGTACCCATGGCATTGAAAGCAAAGCACTGAAAAATACAAAAGCTTCCATTCTGCATGTGACCCCATACCGCTCTTACCCTTCCAATACAAGTACGGATCACAAAAAAAGGAAGGAATATATCGAGTGGGTGAATGAAACGGACAGATGGATTGTCGAAGATGATTATGAATCGGAATTCACACCTGCCATTCTTGGCAGTGAAACACTGTATGAGATGGATTGCGATCATGTGATTTACATGAATACGTTTTCCAGAACAGTATCTCCTTCCATCCGTCTGAGTTACATGGTGCTGCCACAACAGCTGAATGAAAAATATAATGCAACGCAGAGTTTTCGTTCATGCACCGTATCTTTGTATCTGCAACTGATCATGGCACAGCTGCTCAATAATGGCAGTTTTGAAAGGCATCTCAACAGAGTCAGGCAGAACAACAGGAATGAAAATGAGTGAGCCTTATTTTCATGAGTGTGTAAAATGTTACGGAATCAGCCTGAATTCCGTTGACTTTTGAAATTGTGCTGATTAGAATACCATTACATTCGATGAACGGAAGAGTAGCCGTATGAAAGTTGCCAGCGAGTCGGAACAGAGTGGAAGTCCGATCAACGGAAATACAGTGAAGCGCATCCGGGAGAAGTTTTCCTGAAAGAACCAGTAGGGAAAAACGTCAACCACGTTACGGAACAGAAGAGGTCATTCATTTTTGAGTGGCAATCAGTGTGGTACCGCGATCAACAGTCGTCTCTGAATATGGAGACGGCTTTTTTGTTTACAGAAGGAGGGATGCTATGAAAGAACGACGAAGAGCCACAGGCATCCAGCCTGAAGAAACCACAGTATATACAGAAAAGAAAAAGGAGATAGACAGTATGAAAAACACATTTGTAAAAACAACAGCAGCAGCCATGATGGCATTATCTTTAGGAGCATGCTCCTCATCCACGGCTTCTTCCACTTCTGCATCCGATGCAGGTAAGGAAACAAAAACAGTCACAATCGGTATTTCCCCAGACTATGCACCATATGAATCTTTGACAAAAGATGGTGAAATCGTCGGTTTTGACCCTGACATGGTTGAAATCTTTGAAGGTTACCTGAATGAAAACAGTGATGTGACTTATCACCTGGAATTCAAGCAGATGGACTTTGACAACATCATCGTTCAGATTCAGGGCGATCAGGTTGATCTTGGTATTTCCGGTT
This sequence comes from uncultured Erysipelotrichaceae bacterium, assembly GCA_945877405.1. Taxonomy (GTDB): domain Bacteria; phylum Bacillota_I; class Bacilli_A; order Erysipelotrichales; family Erysipelotrichaceae; genus Bulleidia. The sequence continues at coordinate 26,932 of CAMCSA010000006.1, forward strand.
TCTCCTATGATCCAGAACGTCTTGTTGAATGGTCTGAACCATACCTTGGTTCTTCCCAGGTTGTAGTATTACCTGCAGGTTCTGATATCACATCCGTAGAAGATCTGAATGGCAAGACAATCGCAGTTCAGACAGGCTCGACAGGTGAAGCTGCCGCTCAGGAAATTGAAGGCGCAACAGTAACAGGCCTTAAGAGTGTTCAGGACATCATGAATGCATTATCCGCAAACCAGTTTGACGCAGCTGTTGTTGACAGTGGCGTTGCGAAGAACTATGTTGCCAATGCTGACTTTACAATGATTGAAGAACCACTTGTAGATGAAAAGAACTACATCATCGCAAAGCAGGGCAATACGGAAATCATTGATCTGATGAACACATGCATTGAAAAGTTCATTGCTTCCGACGAATATACAGCACTGTGCGAAGAATATGGTCTGACACCTGTAACGGCTGAATAAGAGGATCCATGTTCAAAGCATTTGATAAGGTATTTACACTTGAAAACATACTGTACATGGGTAAGGGTGCCCTGATGGCACTGTGTATTGCGGCAGTGGCACTCACCTGTGGACTGATACTTGGTACACTTGGTGCTACAGGTCGTAACAGCAGGCATGTCATTCCAAGAACGATTGCCAATCTGTATGTTACAATCATTCGAGGTACACCATTACTGCTGCAGATTCTGATGATCTTCTCAGTCATTCCTTCCATCTATACGGCAATTACAGGAAAGGTACTTCGTATTGATCCGATTCTGATCGGTATGATTGCCTTAAGTATCAATTCCGGTGCCTATCAGACGGAACTGATCCGATCCGGTATCAATGGCGTAGACAAGGGACAGTGGGAAGCATGTGAAACTCTTGGACTTTCTTCCTGGAAGACAATGAAGCTTGTCATTCTTCCTCAGGCGTTCAAGCGAATTGTGCCACCATTAATCAGTGAATTCATTACACTGATCAAGGACTCATCTCTGATCAGCTGTATCGGTGCGGTGGAACTGCTGAAAAGTGCACAGGTGCTTGGAGCAGATTACTTTGAAGTCATGTCACCATATCTATTAGCGGCAATCTTCTATCTGATCATGACGATTGTTGTCTCAATGATTGGTGCAAAAATAGAAAAGAGGTTGGCTGTCAGTGATTAAGGTAGAACATGTATCCAAAAACTTCGGTAAGACACATGCCGTCAATGATGTCAGCCTTACCATCAATAAAGGAGATATCATCTCTCTGATCGGGCCAAGCGGCTCAGGAAAAAGTACTCTGTTACGCTGTATCCATGGCCTTGAAAAGATTGATGGCGGTGCCATTTATCTGGATGGAGAAAAGATGGATCCATCGGATAAGGTGAAATACAGAAAACAGAGAGCACGTATGGGATTTGTATTCCAGCATTTCAATTTGTTTCCAAACATGACTGTACTGGAAAACTGTACGCTGGCTCAGATTCAGGTGCTTGGAAAATCAAAAGAAGAGGCAGAACAGACTGCCAATGAATATCTGCAGAAAGTAGGACTTCAGGAAAAGAAGGACAGCTATCCGAATAATCTGTCCGGTGGACAGAAACAAAGAGTTGCCATCGCAAGAGCTTTATGTATGGCACCGGATATGATGCTTTTTGATGAACCTACCAGTGCACTCGATCCTGAAATGATCAAGGAAGTTCTTGATGTCATGAAGGATCTCGGCACTCAGGGAATGACAATGATTGTTGTTACACATGAAATGGGCTTTGCCAGAAAAGTGGGTAACAGAGTTGTATTCCTGGATCAGGGTGAAATTGTGGAAGAAGCAACCAGTGAACAGTTCTTCTCCAATCCGCAATCAGACCGTGCCAAGGATTTCCTGAGCAAAGTCATGTACGATTAACACATACTGTCATACGGGGGAACCTGTATGGCAGTTTTGTTATTCCAACCATGTAATAAGAATCATTGCAGAATACAACACGAATCTGATTCACATGACTGTTTCAGATCGATCTGAAAAAAGGAATCAATGCTGCATCAGAATTCAGTATTTTTTTCTTTGTGTGTGATAAAACGCGAGGTTCAGCCATGTGGTATCCGATACTTGCTTATCGGTTTTTACTCAAATCATTTTTACTCAAAAATATTTTAGTAAAATGATATAATACTACAGAAGGATAAACCTGTAATCGAAAATAAGAGATCCACATTTAACAGAGAAGAAGGTGACTCGTGAATAAGTCTAAGCAGGTCCTGTTATAGGAAGAGGAGTGAGCGGATGTTTTTTGGGAGAAAAGATGAATTGGAGGAAATGGCGCAGGCTTTTGGCACGGAACGATTCGAGAGTATTCTGATTTATGGTCGAAGAAGGGTAGGTAAAACAGAACTTGTCAATCAGGCAACAGCCGATCTTGATATCCCTGTTATTCGATATGAATGTAAGAGAACCACTGTTTACCAGAATCTGGTACAGATGAGCAGAACTGTTCTGAGCGCTTTTGGTGAACCGTTGAAAGATTATGTTTTTTCTGATTATGAGGAGATGTTTGATTATCTTTTTGAAAAATCCATGCACGAGAAATTTGTGTTTGTAATCGATGAATTTTCATTTCTGCTTCCTTCGGATCAGTCAGTAGATTCGGCTTTGGCTGTTGCGATTGATAAATGGAAGAACAGCTCTAGAATGAAACTTGTTGTTTCCGGCAGTTATGTACAGATTCTCAAAGAAATGATCAGTGCACATGAACATCTTTTTGGAAGATTTACACATATCATTTCCCTGACACCAATGGATTATCTGACATGTTCTCAGTTTTACCCGGAATACTCAGATGAAGACAAAGTCATGATGTATGCTGCGTTTGGTGGTATGCCATATTTTAATTCTCTGATCGATCCTTCCGTTACAGCACAGGAAAATATCATCAATCTGATCGTGAAAAAGGATTCGATTCTCGAACACGAAATCAATGAAGTAATTCTGAATGAAACAGGTAAAATTGCGGAAATGAATCTGATCATCAATCTGATTTCAAAGGGTGTGACAAAATATTCTGATCTTGTTGGAAGATTATCGAAAGACAGAATCAAGCCGGATTATTATCTGTCAAAACTGATTGAGATGGACATACTGGAGAAAAAAACACCGATCAATGACAGGAAGAACAGAAAAAAGACCTTTTACGTGTTAAAAGATAATCTGATGAAGTTTTATTATCGCTATATTGACGAAAACATGAATATGAGAAATGTGATGTCTGCCAGGATGTTTTACGATATGAAAGTCAGAAATGATTTTGAAAAAGCCCTGATTCCATCTGTATTTGAACGGATTACGCAGGAATATCTGATCCTTGCCAATCGCAGAGGGTTGGTTGATCCGGTGTTTTATGATATCGGTACATATTTTTTTGACGATGTGGCGAATCGCAGAAACGTACAGTTGGATGTCGTAACAGAAGATGAGAAGGGCTTTACTTCCTATGAGTGTAAATATACAAATGCACCTGTAGGGAAAAGGGTTGTAGAGCAGGAAGAACAAGCAACCATCGGACTGGGTATGAACATATACCGTCTTGGCTTTGTTTCCAGAAACGGGTTCAGTGAAGATGTGGATGGGAAAAGATACAGACTGATTACTCTTTCTGACATGTATCATTCTTTCCTGCCTTAATCACAAAGAAATCCGTTTCTTTACATGCAACGGATTTTCCGATGATTCTCTTTACTTTCATTCTGTTTTTTAATAGGATAATAGGCGATGAAATGTTTGGTAACGGAGACCCTGTCGGGTGAGAAGGATGGAGCTATGGCGGCTTGTGTTATGACTCTCCAGACAACTGAAGAGATGAACGATGCAGATACCCTTTTTCTGCGCATCGGAAGTTGTGGTTTTCGTGTATATCACAGCAGTCTGTAAACCGGAAGGAACAGACTGCTTTTTGAATGTTTCAGGGAGGTAGAACAAATGAAAAAAGTAGCGATTGTCATGGGCAGTGACAGTGATCTGCCGGTAATGGCGAAAGGTGTCAAGGTTCTCGAACAGTATGGTATTCCATACGAAGCACATGTTTATTCTGCACATCGTACTCCTGCACAGGCTGCAGATTTTGCATCCCATGCAGAAGAGAACGGGTTTGGAGTCATCATAGCAGGAGCAGGGATGGCAGCCGCTCTGGCAGGCGTGCTGGCAGCTCATACAACTCTTCCTGTTATTGGTGTTCCATTAAAGTCTGCAGTTCTGGAAGGAACAGATGCACTGCTGGCAACTGTCATGATGCCAAGTGGCATTCCGGTTGCAACAGTTGCGATTGATGGATCCAAAAATGCAGCATACCTGGCAGCTGAAATCATTGCTTTAGGTGACCCTGAACTTTCAGAAAAGATCAAGGCTGACCGTAAGGCACAGAGTGAAGCAGTGCTGAAAAAGGATGCATCACTGGCAGAAAGACTGAAGGAATTCTGAGTCTTTCAGGGGAAGAATCATGGAAAACGCAATTCATGAAGAATGTGGTATTTTCGGAATTTATGATCGACTTGGTAAATGCGATGTAGCAGGCAATACATATTATGGTCTGTTTGCTCTGCAGCATCGTGGTCAGGAATCCTGTGGTATTGCGGTCAATGATCGTGGAATCATTACCGTACATAAGGATGTGGGACTTGTCAGAGATGTGTTTAAAAAGGAAGATCTTGCCCGTCTTGGACAGGGACAGATGGCGATCGGCCATACAAGATATTCCACATTCGGTACAGTCAATGCCACCAATGCCCAGCCGCTTGTCGTGCGCCATGTCAAAGGACAGATGGCAGTTGCACATAACGGTAATCTGACCAATGCACCGGAGCTTCGTCATAAGCTTGAAATGAATGGTGCCATTTTCCATACAACAAACGATTCTGAGATCATCTCATATGAGATCATCCAGAAACGACTGGAATCCGATTCCATTGAAGAGGCTGTAGAAAAAGCAATGGATGTTCTGGAAGGGGCTTATTCCCTTGTCATCATGTCACCAAACAAGATGCTTGCGGTGAGGGATAAGACAGGATTCAGACCTCTTGTCATGGGAAGGATGAAGGATGGCCAGATTCTGTTTGCTTCAGAAACATGTGCACTGGATGCATTAGGTGCAACATACATCCGTGATATTGATCCGGGTGAAATTGTTGTTGTTTCAGAAGAAGGCATCCATTCCATCCGTACACATTGTGGAAACAGACCTCATATGTGTGTATTTGAATATGTATACTTTGCCCGTGGTGATTCCAGACTGCAGGGCATGCAGGTACACGAAGCAAGAAAGAATGCAGGGCGTACGCTGGCAATGGAAAACCCGGTGGAAGCGGATGTTGTCATCGGTGTTCCGGATTCTGGTCTGGATGCGGCACTTGGGTATGCGGAGCAGTCAGGTATTCCATACGGCATGGGATTTGTCAAAAACCGTTATATCGCAAGAACATTCATTCAGCCAACCCAGGATCAGCGTGAAAACAGTGTCCGCATGAAGCTGAATGTTGTGCCTTCTGTTGTGGCAGGCAAAAGAGTCATCATGGTAGATGATTCCATTGTCCGTGGTACGACATCTGCACGTATTGTCAAACTGTTACGGGATGCAGGTGCCAAGGAAGTACACGTCCGTGTCTCCGCACCACCATTCATCTCACCATGTTTCTATGGTACGGATATCGATTCCAAGGAACATCTGATCGCATGTCAGATGTCAATTGAGGAAATCGGGAAGGCAATTGGTGCAGATACGATCGGTTATCTATCAGTAGAAGGTGTACGCAATATGGCAAAGGATGCAGACTGTGATTTCTGCACAGGCTGCTTTACAGGAAAGTATCCTGCACCGACACCGAAGTTTGTCGGCAAATCAAAGTTTGAACAGAAAATTGAACATAAGGAAAACAGAAAATATAAAGGAGCGAGGAGAACTGAAGATGGAGAAGAGTTATAGCAATTCCTACAAGGAAGCCGGTGTTGATGTTACTGCCGGTTATGAATCGGTAGAACTGATCAAGGAGGATGTCAAGCGTACATCCATTCCAGGCGTACTTGGTGGAATCGGTGGATTTGGTGGCCTTTTTGCACCGGATCTAACCGGATATGAAAAGCCTGTACTGATTTCCGGTACAGATGGGGTTGGAACAAAGCTGAAGCTTGCTTTCTTAATGGACAAGCATGACACAATCGGTATTGACTGTGTTGCAATGTGTGTCAATGACGTTGTATGCGCAGGTGCAAAGCCTCTGTTCTTCCTGGATTACATCGCATGCGGTAAAAACTATCCGGAAAAGATTGCACAGATTGTCAAGGGAATTGCGGATGGATGTGTTGAATCCGGATGTGCTCTTGTCGGTGGTGAAACAGCAGAACATCCAGGTATGATGCCTGTAGATGATTATGATCTGGCTGGTTTTACAGTCGGCATCGTGGATGAAAAGGATATCCTGGATAAGTCCAATGTCAAGGAAGGCGACGTAGTCATCGGTCTTGCTTCCACAGGTGTCCATTCCAATGGTTTCTCCCTTGTCCGTAAGGTATTTGATATCGATAATGCGGATGTTCTTGGTTTATATCAGGAAGAACTTGGTGGCAGAACACTTGGTGAAACACTGCTGACACCAACACAGCTGTATGTAAAGCCGGTATTGAGTCTGCTGGAAAAGGTCAAGGTAAAATCCATTTCCCATATTACAGGCGGTGGCTTCTATGAAAATCTGCCAAGAGCTTATGGCGAAGATCTCAACTGCCATATTCATAAGGGAACATGGGAAGTATTGCCGATTTTCAATCTGTTACAGGAAAAGGGTAACATCAGTGAACATGATATGTTCAATACATATAACATGGGTATCGGTATGGCTGTGATTGTTGATCCATCTGATGTGGATGCAACACTTGCATGCATGAAGGAATGCGGTATTACAGCTTCTGTGATCGGTGAAATGGAAAAGGGCGATCACAGTGTGGTGATTGACTGATGACGAATATCGCGGTCATGGTATCTGGTGGCGGAACAAACCTGCAGGCATTAATTGACGCACAGAAAGCAGGAAAGATTCCACATGGGCAGATCAGACTGGTCATCGCTTCCAATGACAGGGCATATGCACTGCAACGTGCAGAAAAGGAAAACATTCCTTCTGCTGTTATCCGTCATAAGGATTATCCTGTACAGGAAGAGTTTGATCAGAAGATTGTTGATACACTGCATGAATATCAGATTGATATGGTTGTACTGGCTGGATATCTGAGTATCCTTGGTCCGACAATGATCAGAGCCTATGAAGACCGTATTATCAATATTCATCCATCTTTGATTCCATCTTTCTGTGGCAAAGGTTTCTATGGCCTGAAAGTCCACGAAGAAGCACTGAAAAGAGGAGTCAAGGTAACAGGAGCTACTGTCCATCTGGTCAATGAAATACCGGATGGAGGAAGAATCCTCAAACAGAAGGCAGTGGAAGTCAAGGAAGGAGATACTCCTGAAACACTGCAGAGAAGAGTCATGGAACAGGCGGAATGGATCCTGTTACCGGAAGCATGTGAAGAACTTGCAGAAAGGATAGCTGAAACAGAATGATCAATTTATGTGAATATCTGGCTGGAAATGAATACCCTGGACGTGGTATTGCGATCGGCCGTACACCATGTGGAAAAAATATCCGTGTTGCCTACTGGATTATGGGCAGAAGTGAAAACTCAAGAAACAGAGTATTTGTTGAAGATGGCGAAGGCATCCGTACACAGGCATTTGATCCTTCAAAACTGGAAGATCCAAGTCTGATCATCTATGCGCCAGTCCGTGTGATTGATGGTAAGACAATCGTAACAAATGGTGATCAGACAGATACGGTATATGACTTTCTTAAGGAAGGAAAGACAAGTGAAGAAGCACTGCGCACAAGAAAGTTTGAACCGGATGGACCGAACTGGACACCAAGAATCTCTGCTGTCATCAAGGGTGAAAGTGTACAGATGAGCATCCTCAAAAGTGAAGATGTTGAAGGTTCTTCCTGCATCCGTAACTTCTTTGAATATGAAAGCCTCAAGGCAGGAACAGGAAGATTCATTTCCACATACAAGCATAACGGTAATCCGATTCCATCTTTTGAAGGTGAACCAATGGAATTTGAGATGGCATGTCAGCCATTTGATGAATGGTCTAATGACATCTGGAATGCATTGAACGGCGACAACAAGGTATCCCTGTTTACAAGAGTCATCAACATTGAAACAGGTGAACACAAATCCATGATTTTCAACAAGAACAACTGAGGTATATACAATGGCAAAGGAAATCGCACTAAAGTACGGATGTAATCCGAATCAGAAACCATCCCGCATCTATATGGAAAATGGCGAACTGCCTGTTACAGTTCTCAATGGCAGACCTGGATATATCAATTTTCTGGATGCACTGAACAGCTGGCAGCTGGTAAAGGAACTCAAGGAAGCTACAGGCATGCCTGCAGCTGCTTCCTTCAAGCATGTATCTCCAGCAGGTGCTGCTGTTGGCTCTCCACTCAGCGAAACAGAACGAAAGATCTACTTTGTAGATGATGAAAACCTGTCTGATATCGCATGTGCATATGTTCGTGCACGTGGTGCTGACCGTATGTCTTCCTATGGTGACTGGGCAGCTTTATCTGATATCTGCGACGCAGACACAGCAAGAATGATCAAGAAAGAAGTATCCGATGGTGTCATCGCACCTGGCTATACAGAAGAAGCTCTTGAAATACTGAAACAGAAGAAAAACGGTAACTACAATGTTGTTCAGATTGATCCTGACTATGTACCGGAAGAAATCGAAACAAAGCAGGTTTTCGGTATTACATTTGAACAGGGCAGAAACAATATTAAGATTGATGAATCTCTGTTTGAAAATATTGTAACGAAAAACCATGATCTGCCAGAGTCCGCAAAGCGTGATCTGATCATTGCACTGATTACTCTGAAGTATACACAGTCCAACTCTGTATGTTATGCAAAGGATGGACAGGTGATCGGTGTTGGTGCAGGTCAGCAGTCCCGTGTTCACTGCGTCAGACTTGCTGGTAATAAGGCTGATAACTGGTGGCTCAGACAGTGCCCGAAGGTACTGGATCTGCCATTCAAGCCTGGTATCCGCAGAGCTGACCGTGATAATACAATCGATGTTTACATCTCTGATGAATGTGATGATGTATTAAGAGATGGTACATGGGAAAACTTCTTTACAGAAAAGCCATCCGTATTCACACGTGAAGAAAGACGTGCATGGCTGGATACAATGAGCGGTGTTGCGCTTGGATCTGATGCGTTCTTCCCGTTTGGTGACAATATCGAAAGAGCACATAAGAGCGGCGTGGAATATATTTCTGAACCTGGTGGTTCCATCCGTGATGACAATGTTATTGAAACATGTGACAGATACAACATCACAATGGCATTCTCCGGTGTTCGTCTGTTCCACCATTAATCATTAAGAGGTTTCGCATATATGAAGGTACTTGTTATCGGATCCGGTGGCAGAGAACATGCCGTCATCCGTAAATTAAAGGAAAACAGAGAAATTGATACAATCTGGTGTGCACCAGGGAATGGTGGTATTTCTGCAGATGCAGTCTGTGTTGATATCAAGGCAATGGACAAGGAAGGTCTTGTAGCATTCGCAAAGGAAAACAGTGTGGACTTCTGCGTCGTCACACCAGATGATCCGTTAGCTGCAGGAACTGTAGATGTCATGGAAGAAGCAGGTATTCCATGCTTTGGCCCACATGCCAATGCGGCAATCATTGAAGCATCCAAGGCTTTCTCAAAGGAGCTGATGAAGAAATACGGTATTCCAACAGCTTCGTATGAAATCTTTGACAATCCGGATTGTGCAAAGGAATATATCAGAAAAACAGGTAAATACCCGGTTGTTGTAAAGGCGGATGGCCTTGCATTGGGCAAAGGGGTTCTGATCGCAACAGATGAAAACAGTGCGATGGATGCAGTAACGGAAATCATGGAAGATCATGCTTTCGGTGCTTCTGGCAATAAGGTAGTCGTGGAAGAATTCATGAGTGGCAAGGAAGTATCTGTACTTGCATTTACAGATGGTAAGGTTGTCAAACCGATGATTTCCTCCATGGATCATAAGCGTGCAAATGATAATGATGAAGGCTTGAATACAGGTGGTATGGGAACGATTTCTCCATCCCCGTATTACACACCTGAAATTGCAGAAACATGCATGAAGACAATCTTCCAGCCGACAGTGGATGCACTGAATGCAGAAGGCAGGACATTCAAGGGATGTCTGTACTTTGGACTGATGCTGACACCAGAAGGTCCGAAGGTTGTGGAATATAACTGCCGTTTTGGTGATCCGGAAACACAGGTTGTATTACCGATGCTGAAAAGTGACCTGTTTACAATCATGAAGGCATGCCATGATGGAACACTTGCTGATGTTGATGTAAAGTGGGCAGATGGTGCGTGTGCATGTGTCATTGAAGCATCCGGCGGTTATCCACAGCATTATGAAAAGGGCTATGAGATTTCCGGCCTTGATGAAAATGGCCAGTATGAAGGTGTGACGGTATATCATGCTGGAACAAAGAAGGCAGATGGAAAGTATCTGACAAATGGTGGCCGTGTACTTGGTATCACAGCCACAGGAAAGGATCTGTCCGAAGCTCTTGAAAAGGCATATGCAGCTGTAGAACATATCACATTCAAGGATATGCACTACAGAACGGATATTGGTAGAAAGTGAGATTGAAATGACAGTATTTCGCTGCTTTGTAGAAAAGAAAAGACCGTTTGCGGTTGAAGCTAACGGTGTCAGAAATGAACTGACAAAGACACTGCTTCTTTCCGGTGTGGAAGATGTACGTGTCATCAACCGTTATGATATTGAAAATATTGATGAGGAAGACTGGAACAATGCAGTCAGAAACATTCTTTCTGAACCACAGGTAGATGATGTGTATGAGGAAACTGCACCAGAAGAAGCCGAAAATGAATGGGTGCTTGCGGTGGAATATCTGCCTGGTCAGTTTGATCAGCGCGCAGATTCTGCTTCCCAGTGCATCCAGCTTTCCACAATGAAACAAAGACCGGTTGTACGCACAGCCCGTCTGTATTACATCAAGGGCACATTATCGGATGAAGACAAGGCAAAGATCAGAAAGACACTGATCAACCCGGTGGAAGCTCGTCAGGCGAAGCTTGAAAAGCCTGCAACCATTCAGGAAACATATGAAAAGCCGGAACTTCCGGAAGTGTTGAATGGGTTCACATCTTTAGATGAAGCAGGGCTGAAAGCATTCCTTGCGGATCATGGTCTTGCGATGGATCTTGCGGATATCACATTCCTGCAGGGATATTTCCGTGATGAAGAAAAGCGTGATCCAAGAATCACAGAAATCAAGGTCATTGATACATACTGGAGTGATCACTGCCGTCATACAACATTCAATACGATCCTGGAAAACATCAGCATTGAAGATGAAGATGTAAAGGAAATGTATGATAACTATCTGGAATACAGAAAGGTCATCTATGCAGGTCGTAAGGAAAAACCTGTCACTTTGATGGATCTTGGTACAATTGGTGCAAAGATTCTCAAAAAGGCAGGAAAGCTCAATGATCTGGATGAATCTGAAGAAATCAATGCATGTTCTGTCAAGATTAAGGTTGATGTGGATGGTGAAGAGCAGGACTGGCTGCTGATGTTCAAGAATGAAACACATAACCATCCAACAGAAATTGAACCGTTTGGTGGTGCAGCGACATGTCTTGGTGGTGCCATCCGTGACCCACTGTCCGGTCGTTCCTATGTCTATCAGGCAATGCGCGTAACTGGTGCCGCAGATCCTCTGACACCGATTGAAGATACACTGGAAGGCAAGCTGCCACAGTCCAAGATTGTAACTACAGCTGCACAGGGCTATTCTTCCTATGGTAACCAGATCGGTCTTGCGACAGGCCATGTTACGGAAATCTATCATCCAGGCTACGTTGCCAAGAGAATGGAAGTCGGTGGTGTCATCGCTGCTGCTCCAAGTGATAACGTAGTCCGTGAAGTTCCACAGCCAGGAGATATTGTCATCCTGTTAGGTGGCAGAACCGGAAGAGATGGATGCGGTGGTGCAACTGGTTCTTCCAAGTCCCATAACGTGGAATCTTTGTCCAAGGATGGTGCAGAAGTTCAGAAAGGTAATGCTCCTGAAGAAAGAAAACTCCAGCGACTGTTCCGTAACCCGGCTGCGACAAAACTGATCAAACGATGCAATGACTTCGGTGCCGGCGGTGTTTCCGTTGCGATTGGTGAACTTGCGGATGGTCTGCATATTGACCTCAATAAGGTTCCGAAGAAATATGAAGGTCTGGATGGAACAGAACTGGCTATTTCTGAGTCCCAGGAAAGAATGGCAGTTGTTGTGGCAAAGGAAGATGTGGAAAAATTCCAGGCACTGGCTGCAGAAGAAAATCTGGAATCTACAGTTGTTGCGGAAGTAACGGAAGATCCACGTATGGTCATGGTTCTGGATGGAACGGAAATTGTCAACATCTCAAGAGAGTTCCTGAATACAAACGGTGCAAAGCGCTATGCGGATGCCCATATCGGTGCATTTGAAAAGAAAGCAGTGGAAGCTGACGACAGAACATTCGGGCAGAAGATGAATGCTCTGGCAGAAGATCTGAACATCTGTTCTCAGAAAGGCCTTGTGGAAAGATTTGACTCCACAATCGGAGCAGGTACTGTTCTGATGCCGTTCGGTGGTAAGACACAGCTGACACCTGCACAGGCAATGGCTGCTAAGATTCCGGTACTGGATGGTGAAACAGACACAGCATCCATCATGTCATGGGGCTTTGATCCATATGAAATGGAAGCAAATCCATTCATTGGTGCACAGGAATCCGTTATCTCCGCATTAGCGAAGATTGTTGCGGCTGGTGGTTCAGCAAAGCATGCATGGATGTCCTTCCAGGAATACTTCGGACATATGTATACGGATCCAAATCGTTGGGGATTACCTTTAGGTGCATTACTTGGTGCACTCAAGGCACAGGTGGAACTGGAAACAGCCGCCATTGGTGGTAAGGACTCCATGTCCGGTACATTTGAAAACATTGATGTACCACCAACTTTGGTAGCATTTGCAGTGTCTACTGCCAAGGCAAGCAAGGTTGTATCTCCAGAATGGAAGAAGGCAGGCAATACAGTATATGTTGTCAAGCCTGTCTACGACTGCCATGGCCAGCCGGATTATCAGTCCATCCGTGATACATTCGCTCTTGTGGAAAAACTGATTGCGGAGGGAAAGGTTGCTTCAGTATGGACACTTTCCAATGGTGGTATTGCGGAAGGTATTCTCAAGTGTTCACTTGGTAATCAGATCGGTATCCGCCTTGCGGAAGGAACAGATCTCAACAGCCTGTTTGACAAGTGCTATGGTGGATTCATGATTGAATCTGCTGAAACATTGGATCTGCCTGTTCTTGGTACATTACAGGAAAGATTCAAGATCAGAACGGATGAAGGTTCTGTTTGTCTGCACTGCCTGCAGAAGAAATATGAAGCAAAGCTTCAGCCGGTATATCCATATACGGATGTCAATCCGGAAACAGAGATTGCACCGATCAGCTATGAAACAGACAAGGTTGCGCATGCTTCCTATACAGTCGAAAAACCACATGTACTGATTCCTGTATTCCCTGGAACAAACTGTGAATGGGATACAGCCCGTGCATTTGAAAGAGCTGGTGGTGAAGCTGAAATCTTCGTCATCCGTAATCTGTCCAGCAGTGATATTGAAGAAAGCGCAAAAGCATTTGCAGAAAGAATTGCGCATTCTCAGATCATTGCGATTCCTGGTGGTTTCTCTGGTGGTGATGAACCAGAAGGTTCTGCTAAATTCATTACTGCTTTCTTCCGTAATCCACAGGTCAAGGCTGCAGTGACACAGCTGCTGGATGAAAGAGAAGGTCTGATGTGTGGTATCTGTAACGGATTCCAGGCGCTGATCAAGCTTGGTCTAGTTCCTTATGGAAAGATCATCGATACAGATGAACACTGCCCGACTCTGACATTCAATACAATCGGCAGACATCAGTCCATGATCGTCCGTACAAGAGTTGCTTCCAACAAGTCTCCATGGTTACGTTATGCCAAGGTTGGAGAAATCCACAATGTTGCGATTTCTCATGGTGAAGGCAGATTCGTCTGTGAAGAAGATCTGTTACAGCAGTTGATTGAAAATGGTCAGGTAGCTGAACAGTATGTCGATCTGGAAGGAAATCCGACAAGTGATGTCCGTTTCAATCCGAATAACTCCGTCATGGCAATCGAAGGCATTACTTCTGCAGATGGCAGAATCTTTGGTAAGATGGGCCATTCTGAACGTAGCGGAGATGACATGTATGTCAACATTCCGGATCAGAATCTGCAGGACTGCATCTTCAAGGGTGCAATTGATTACTTCAGATAATCATCTCAAACTAGGCTCTGTGTGTAATGCACAGGGCTTTTGTATTGAATTGTTATGCAACGATAATAGAAGTGAGCAGTATATTTCAGAAGTTCAAAGTGCTGATAATACATCCTTGATGTCATATTGGATACAGATGGACTGTCTGTAGATTTCCGATGGTACATACGCTTCGCTGGAGTTGATACATACATATACAGCATTCGGGTTATCATGAGTCATCTGCCAGAATGGCGTGTTGTGCAGTATGATAATAGACAGTGAAGGTATTTATGGTATGGAAGAAAAAAAGACTTCCGGCGTTTCTGGTGGAAACAACACTGGCATGGATTGTTAATTAGTACAGAAGTATGTACATCATATGTGTACATTTATGTGAAATACCGGTTCGATAATCATCTGCATGGGATTGTTCTGTTGTCTGTGGAAAATGATGAAAACATGCATAAAACAGCCATTTATGAAAAGAAATAAGCTGTTTTCAATGATGTGATGCAAAAAATGAGAAATCATAAAAAACTTTGAAATCTGATGTGCAATGTATATGTAATAATAGGAATGACAGGACACTTCTATTATTATGGGCAATAACTTCAAGAAACACGCTGAACTTCTGATTCTCGATTTCCTGATCCATGAAGCAGATGAGAATCATCCGGCCTCCCGACCGACTGTACTGAAATACATCAAAGATGTCTATGATGTGAATATGGATCGCAGGACATTTTATGCAGGATTGGATGCATTGCGGGCACAGGGAGCTGAAATTTCCACATACGAAGATAACCACAAAGGGTATTATCTGAAGAAAAGACAGTTTACAGAAGAAGAGGTCATGTTATTGTGCATGGCAGTTCATAACTGTGACTTTATTCCGATGCGTCTTTCAAACAGGCTGATCCATCGTCTGACTGCTACGCAGAGTCGCTTTTTCCAGGAAAGGTATGATGACAGTATTTTTCAAATGAATCCATTACGTGGTGAAGCAAAAACTGCAGTCATTGCTTTGGAAGTCATTACGCAAGCAATCCGTGAAAAACGGAATATCCGGTTTTATTACCGCAACTATAACTTCATGGAGAGACTGAATCTTCGGATGGGCAGGAAAATACTGGATGTCAATCCGCTGTATATCATGTATCGTTATGGGAATCCATATCTTGTCGGGGAATATTCCAGGTCACAACAGCCATGTTGTTTTCCACTGGAAAGAATTGCCGGCATCAGTATTGGGGATAAAACCTTTAAACCACGCAGACACCATCTATATCCACAACCATGCATCATGGATCATACATCCTTGATACCGGTGGATCAGGCAGTGGGAATTAGAGCATGTGCAGATATGGAAATACTGGATCAGATTGTGGAAAGTTTCGGCAGAGAACTGGACATGGAAACAATGGATCCGCAGCATGTCATCCTGCATTTCAGAACAACGGTTGAGGATGCAGTAAATATCGGGGAAAGATTCATTGAACACATGGAAATTATGGAACCGCAGGATATCCGCATGCAGATCAGAGAAAGAGTTGTGGCTGCTGTGAAAAAATATGAGTGAATCGCACATTATCACGTGCGATTTTTTGTTACAATGGAGGCATGATCAACATGAACTCCCGTAAATTCACATTTCGTCTGTATACGATTCTGCTGCTGTGCATCTGTATCTGTACAGGGCTTTTCTATCTGATGGTGACAGGAAAGGCGGAAACGGATGAAAAAGTGGAAGCGGGACTGAGTTCTCCACCACTTTCAGCTTTTCAGGATCTGCCGATGAAATCGCAGGAATCACCTGTGATTACCGGTGATGAGTTGGATGAAAATGGAAAGCAGGAAGAACCTCATCTTCCTTCTGCTGTTGTGGATACAATGGTTCAGGGAAACATGGAAACAGAAAAGGATTGGTGAAGATGCATGCAGGATGATCTGTATTTTTCAATGAAGGTTGCAGAACTGTATCGTTGTTTTAAGGAACAGATGAGCCATCTGGACCAGAGTATTCCATATACGGTAAGGCAGATCTGTCTGTATGTGCAGGAGCATTCCGGATGCTGCCAGGAAGATATTGCCAGAGAGTTGGTGATGGATAAAAGCCAGCTTGCAAGAAATGTGAGGAAGGCACAGCAGATGGGACTGTTAGAAAGAAGTGTGAGTCCGATTGATAATCGCAGAGCAGAGCTTTACCTTTGTGAAAAGGGGAAAGCATGCAATCGGGAAACGGTTTCAGCAATTCACTCATGGCAGCAGGCTGTTATGAAAGATATGACGATATCGGAAAAAAGACAGCTTATATATCTGCTGGAAAGACTGCATGTTGATTTGTGAAGGAATTCATTTTCTTTTCACGAAACCGCTATCAAAAGTCATTGAAAAGATTGTGCATTTGTTTTAAACTTAAGACATAGAGTTAGAAAGTAACTCAGGAAAAGAAAGAAGGAAATAATCATTATGAGTAAGACAATCACATTATTTTGCGCAGCTGGTATGTCCACATCTCTGTTAGTCAACAAGATGAAGGCTGAAGCTGAAAAGAAGGGCGCTGACTACGTTATCGCTGCTTATTCTCTGAACGATGCTCCAAAGCAGGCTCCATTAGCTGACGTTATTCTGATCGGCCCACAGGTTCGTTTCGCACTTGAAAAGCTGAAGAAGGAATACCCAGACAAGCCAATCGAAGCAATCGACATGAGATCTTATGGTCTGATGGACGGTAAGGCAGTTCTCGCTCTGGCTGAAAGCAAGCTCTAAGAAATACTGCTGAAATCCGGTTCTGTTTTAACAGAACCTTTTCATTAAAAACAAAGGAAAAAAGGAGAAAAAAACATGGAAGGTACAGAATTAATCGCTTTTAACATCATCGCTACAGTAGGTACAGCTCGTTCCAGCTACATCAACGCAATCGATGAAGCAGCTGAAGGAAACTTCGATAAGGCTGAAGAACTGATCAAGGAAGGTCAGGAAGCTTTCACACAGGGACACGATGCTCATGCTCAGCTGCTCGTTAAGACAGCTCAGGGTGAAGCAGTTACTATGGACCTGCTGCTGACACACGCTGAAGACCAGCTGATGTCCGCTGAAGCATTCGGCATTCTTGCTGAACGTTTCGTAACATTATACAAGAAGCTCGCAAAGTAAGCTCTGAAATGTT
This sequence comes from uncultured Erysipelotrichaceae bacterium, assembly GCA_945877405.1. GTDB lineage: Bacteria > Bacillota_I > Bacilli_A > Erysipelotrichales > Erysipelotrichaceae > Bulleidia. The sequence continues at coordinate 44,541 of CAMCSA010000006.1, forward strand.
AAACTGAAGGCCTCTCCCACATGAGAGGCTTTTTGATTGGAGGAAATACAAATGGATAAACTGCCGGAAAACTGGGAATCTTTATCTCACCAGGACCAGTATCTGTTTTTTGCACGTCATTATATGAAATATATCCGTGAAGGTGAAACGGATGGTCTGTATGAGTGGGCACCACAGGATGTCCGCAATGCATATGAAAAATTTCTGATGGAGGAAAAGAAATGATCCGAGCTGTTCTGTTTGATTTTGATGATACCCTGGGCAATAGAGAAGAGTATGCCTATGCCTTCTTCAAAGACATCATTGAAGAAAACACACAGATTGATGATCCGTTGGAAAAGGAATCAATCCTTCAGGATCTGATGTTGTGGGATGAACATGGGAATATCAATAAAACACATATCACGGATATGCTGGAGAAAAAGTATGGCATTGTACTGCCATATGAAGATTTCAAGACATACTGGAATGATCATCTGTGGGAATATACCGTACCATTTCAGCATGCTGAAGAAACACTGCAGATCTTAAAGAAGGAATACAGGCTTGGTATCATAACAAACGGTCCTTCTGCAGGACAGAGAAAGAAACTGGAAAAAAGCGGGCTGTCTGGATATTTCGATCCTGAACATGTCATTGTGTCAGGTGATTATTCATATCATAAACCGGATACAAGACTGTTTGTTGAGGCGGCGGATCGCCTTGGTGTTTCTGTGGATGAATGCGTATTTGTCGGCGATATCTTTACAAATGATGTCTACGGGGCAATGAAGGCAGGTATGAAGGCGGTATGGATCTGGAATGGTAACAGGCGGTGCAGTCTGAATATTCCGATCATTCATGACATTGGTGAGCTTCCGCAAGTGCTGAAAACCATGATTTCCACAAACTGAAAACGCTTTTAGTTGTGAAAACATGCGGATTCTGTACAACAAAAAGTGTTGTTATGCTAGAATAAACAGGGTTTAAAAATACGGGAGGCCTGACATGGATTTAGAAGCGCTGAAGAAGCACGCAAAAAACATCCGCATCAATATTATCAAGGAAGTATCAAATGCGAATTCCGGACATCCGGGAGGATCACTTGGAGCTGCGGACATCTTGACAGTTCTGTACTTCGAAGTTATGGACTTTACGAAGGAAAACGCCGGCAGTCTGGATCGTGACCGCTTTGTATTATCAAAGGGACATGCATCCCCGCTGTTATATGCAGTTCTTGCGGAAAAGGGAGTTATTGAGGAAGAAGAACTTCTCACATTCCGCAAGCTGAATACAAGACTGCAGGGACATCCGGATCTCAATGAACTCGATGGCATTGATATGTCTACAGGTTCTTTAGGACAGGGTGTCAGTGCGGCAGTCGGTATGGCTTTGGCAAACAGATTGGATCATAATGATCACCGCATCTATACACTGATTGGTGATGGTGAAGCAGAAGAAGGACAGGTATGGGAAGCTGCTATGGCAGCTGGCCATTACAAGCTGGATAATCTGTGTGCCATCATTGATGAAAACGGTCTGCAGATTGATGGCAGAACAGAAGATGTTATCGGTCCTGCGCCATTTGAAGAAAAGTTCAGAGCATTCGGATGGCATGTCATCTCTGTGGATGGTCATGATTTCACAGCTTTGAAGGCTGCTTTTGATGAAGCTAAGACTGTTAAGGGAATGCCTACATGTATTGTCGCAAAAACAGTCAAGGGTAAAGGTGTTTCCTTCATGGAAAACCAGGCAGGCTGGCATGGAAAGGCTCCAAATGCCGACCAGACAGCAGTTGCATTGAAAGACTTACAGGAGGGTGAATAAGTATGGCAAAGGCTACACGTGAAGCGTATGGTGAAAAAATCGCACAGCTTGTTCAGGAAAATCCGAAGATCGTAGTTCTGGATGCAGACCTGGCTGGCTCTACATACAGTGCAAAAGCACAGGAAGTATGCCCGGAAAGATTCTTTGATATGGGTATTGCGGAAGCAAATATGATTGGCGTATCTGCAGGTCTTGCCGCATCCGGTTATATTCCTTTTGCTTCAAGCTTTGCCATGTTCTGCACAGGTCGAGTATGGGAACAGATCAGAAACAGCGTTGCCTATCCACATCTGAATGTCAAAGTTGTCGGATCACATTCCGGTATTACAGTCGGTGAAGATGGAGTAACACATCAGGCAATTGAAGATATCGCCATCATGCGTGATATCACAGGTCTTGAAGTATATGCACCATGTGATCAGTGGGAAACAAAAGCTGTCATTGATCATGTGTCAAAAACAGATGCCCCATGTTATGTCAGACTTGGCAGATCCAAGGTGGAAGATGTCTTTGATGAAAACAAGGTATTTGATGTAACAAAGGTCAACGTCATTCATGAAGGTACATCCAGGATTGCTGTATTCTGTACAGGTCTGATGGTACAGTCTTCTCTGGAAGCTCTGCCAAAGCTGCAGGAAATCGGATTTGATCCAACAATCGTTGATGTATGTGCAATCAAGCCATGTGATGAAGAAGGTATTGCGAAGATTCTGGAAGCAAACGATCAGATCTTCACAGTGGAAGAACATTCCGTTACAGGTGGACTTGGTTCTCTAATCTGCGAAGTTGCTGCAGACAGATGCCCAAGAAGAATTCACCGTATCGGTATGAGAGGCTTTGCACAGAGTGCTGACTGGCAGACACTGTTACGTGAATACAAACTGGATGGCCAGGGTGTATTCCAGCAGATTTCAGAAAAACTGAAATAATTCACATTGATTGATCCTCTGTATTATGTACAGAGGATTTTTTGTGGTGGAGTTGATTTCCGCTTTCTGAAAACCACCTGATGAATGCAAGGTATGATCTGAAAAAACGGTATATGCATGTGAATTATCGTTAGAGGAATTGGCGATAATCAATGTCTTGAATAACACCCCTGCTGCAGCTCAAAACAGATAGTAGAGTTAACAGGGAAATCTGAAAGGATAATAATGCGACGTACAGTAGAAATGCAGGAAAAGGTCTGATCGCACATGAAAATGTAAAACGGAACGGTAAGTGGAAAGTACTTGTGAAGATCTGAATCGGGCTGTTTGTACATGTTGTGCCACGAGATCAGAAGACTGAGAAACATGGGAATTGTTGTGTATGTTGCGAAACAAAATGTTATGTTATTTACATTTATTTGCTGAAATTTTCAGAAAACAATAATCATTTTGCTGGACAGGATATAAAAACAGGACTATGATCATTCCATCAAAACGACAGAGAGGAGAAAGCCATGAAGTATACTATGAACTGTTGTTGTATGCACTGTTGTAAATGTACTGACCGGATCCTTATGTCGTTCAGAATTTTTTGAGCATTTTACGACAGAGGTGTCCGGTACGTAATGTATCGGCTTTTTTCTTTCCCTGTCGTTTTCTGAAATAAAGGAGAAATGAATAATATGACTAAAATTTACACATCCGTCGATCAGCTGATCGGTAATACACCATTATTCAAACTGAATGGGTTTAAGAAGAAATATGATCTTGTTGCGGATATCTATGCCAAGGTTGAATACTTTAACGCTACAGGTTCTGTCAAAGACAGAATTGCACGCCAGATGATACTGGATGCCGAAGAATCCGGGGCATTAAACCCAGGTTCTACCATTATTGAGCCAACCAGTGGCAATACAGGCATCGGACTATCTGCAGTAGGCACATCCCGTGGCTACAAGGTGATCATTGTCATGCCGGATACAATGTCCGTGGAAAGAAGAAAGCTGATGAAGGCATATGGTGCACAGCTTGTTCTGACAGAAGGTGCAAAAGGCATGAAGGGTGCGATTGACAAAGCTGATGAACTGCATGCGGAAATCCCAGATTCCTGGATTGCAGGACAGTTTGATAACCCATCTAACTGGAAGGCACACTATAATACAACAGGTCCTGAAATTGAAGAAGCACTGGAAGGAAAAGTGGATATTCTTGTAGCAGGTGTTGGAACTGGTGGTACAATTACAGGTACAGGTAAATACCTGAAGGAAAAGAATCCTGATCTGAAAGTTGTTGCGGTTGAACCGGCATCATCCGCCGTATTATCCGGAAACAAGAGCGGTCCGCATAAGATTCAGGGAATCGGTGCAGGCTTTGTACCAAAGGTTCTGGATACGGATATTTATGATGAAATCATTCCTGTATCTAATGAAGATGCTTTTGAAACAGGAGCTTCCATTGGTAAGACGGAAGGAATTCTTGTTGGAATCTCTTCTGGTGCAGCATTATATGCCGCACTTCAGCTGGCAAAGAAGGAAGAAAACAGAGGAAAGAATATTGTTGTCATCTTCCCGGATTCGGCAGACAGGTATCTTTCCACAGGTATGTTTGAAGAATAGATCAAGGTGAATATGAGGCGTACGATATTGGATGAACTGAATGCAATCACAGATCAGAAACTGAATGAGGAAGTGGGGCTTCCCGGGCGTAAGGAAATCGTATATCTGCTGAAAGAAGCGCAGGTTGTACTGTTTCCGGAATTCTTCAGTTTTTCAGATCTGACACAGGAAGAGGCTTTTTGTGAACTGCAGGCTTCCCTGGAAAAGGAAATACGACTGGTCAAAGAAAGACTGTGCGAAGAGTGTGACTGTGCCAGAAAGCTTGTGGATCAGTTCATATCGCAACTGCCAGAGGTCAAGCGATTGCTGATGAGTGATATTCAAGCAATCTATGATGGTGACCCTGCAGCAAGATCCAAAGCTGAAATCGTATTATGCTATCCTGGATTTTATGCCATCAGCATCTATCGTATCGCTCATATTCTGTATACACTTGGCATTCCGTATATTCCACGTGTCATGAGTGAGTATGCGCACGAAAAGACGGGTATCGATATCAATCCTGGCGCAACCATCAAAGAAGCTTTCTGTATTGACCATGGTACCGGTATTGTAATTGGAGAAACCGCAACAATCGGCAGACATGTCAAGCTGTACCAGGGTGTGACGATTGGTGCAAGAAGCTTTGAACTGGATGAAGATGGTAATCCGGTTAAATCAGGTAAACGTCATCCGGATATCGGTGATGATGTCATCATCTATGCCAATGCGACGATTCTTGGTGGCGATACACACGTTGGTAACAGATCCGTCATCGGTGGTAACGTATGGCTCATTCATTCCGTACCGGAAGATACAAAACTTTACTATAAGAATTGAAAAGAAGGACAGACTTGCTTGATAAATAGCGAATCTGTCCTTCTTCATATTGTACTTGGATCATTGATGTGAGTCGATGGGTATCTTCACAGTTCATGCAACTTCCAAAAGCATTTTCTATATCTGTGCGTTAGTATCAATATAAAGAGCCAGCTCTTCATTCGATAATTCACTTTCATCGATTGCTTCAATAGAATTCATGGTATCTGCATAACGGGCCATGAAATCTGCATATTGTGCAAGTAATGTAAGATCATTTTCTGAATTGGAGAAAGCATCCATAAATTCACAGTATTCTGTAAAGAATGCAAGATAATCATCCATTGCCTGCTGGAACTCAGGTCGGATACCGGATGACTGTGCAGGTGGCTCAGGCTCACCGGCTGGCTGTTCAATGATTTCTTCAACTGGTTCGTTCTCTTCTTCAATCTGAATTTCTTCCTGAATCTCTTCTGTTTTTGTTTCGGTTTCTTCTTTCGGTTCGTTAGCGGAGTGATAGCTTTCTGTTTCCTTCTTCGTCTCTTCTTTTCCACAAGCGGAAAGCGATGTGATCAGCAGAAATGCAAGAGCGGATTTGAGGATGTTCTTTGTTTTCATGGTTGTTTCCCTTCTTTCTGGACAGATGATACGGCATGGAAAATCTGATCAATGAAATCCGGAAGACAGATCATGGAATCGATCATTTCAGCTGTGTCATACAGATTCTGATCATTCAGCATCTTTGCGTGGAAACTGATGAGTGTACACCTGTAAATGTCATGCCTTTGTTTTGAATCTGCTGTAATGAATGTTCTGATTTCCTTGAGTGACATGCCAAGATTCTGGAAAAACCGGATAACAGCAATGTGTCTGACTGTCGGTTCATCATATAGCAGATGTCCATACTTTGTTTTTCCACAACTTGTGATCAGGTGATTCTTCTCATAGATCTGAACAGCTCTGCGGCTGACACCAAGAATTTCACTGATCTGCCGGATTGTCATTTCCTTTTCCATATAACCTGAGTATTCAACTGCACGCTGCGTGCAGTCAATATTAAGTAAATGAATACTTCTACGCTCCTTTCATACACAGATCATATGAATTATCGCTGTCTGTTCCTATTGTGGAAAAACGGAAAAATGAGCGAAAGAAAAGCTTCCTTCATAAAGAGGAAGCTGTTGTTGTATGCATGATTTCTGCCATGGATGTAAACCATGCTGTGTGCTGTTGCAGTAATGGATAGTCTTCTGGAATCTTCAGTATTTCTGTCAGCATGCGGTTCATTGGAAGCTCATAATGGAAAAACTCTTCCAGGGATGATTCCATAATACATAAGGTAGCCCGACACAGGATTCTGAAAATATCATCGCGTAGGGCAGAGTTGGAAGGATTATAGTCATCGGATTCTGTTGCTTTAAAACTCTGTTTGATGGACCTGCAAAAGGAATGATTTCCATCAGAGCGGTTATACAGGTCAGTCTGTTTCGTGTAATATTTTACAGATGTTGGCAGATGAATTCTGACCATGCACAGGATAAAGACATCCTTCATGGACATGATATACTGGCCTTCCATTTCCTGCAGGAATGTGAACTGCCCTTCTGTACAGTCTCTTTTCAGCTGATCGTTTTCAAAATCCCAGATCCGTTTCACAGCATCGCTGATCTGATAGGTTTCAATAAATCGGCTGACAGGCATTTTTCTGTCTTTTCCAAGACGCAGAATGGAGATGAATTCTTTGTCCTGCTCTATTAGTGGAATCTGATCATATGTGATGTATTGAGTTTCATATTCTTTTGGTAAGGATTCCATGATCTTTTCGCTCAGGCTGTGCAGAAAGGAATAATCGGTCTGATCGAGGTTTATTCCATAATCCTGGAGTACTGCGCTTGCTTCTTTCTTTTTGATTGTCGCAAGAACATCATCAAATACACACTGTTGTGACTGGACTGGTTCGATGATGATGTCATCAGTCAGTATTCTGAACTGATCATGAATCCATATGGAGAAGTTGTTCAGGTTAGTAGCAGGAAGAATGCCTGTATCGGATGAAATGTTATTCTGCTCCATATAGCTGTACATGGAAAGCTCATACCAGGAAAAGAAGCTGTCCTGAAAAACATCAAAGGCGTGTTCATAATCATCGTTGATTTTCCTGTATTGAGGGTTTTGCAGAATGACCTGCAGGATCATATCCTGATACTTCTCGTTCCCTGTTCCTGCATCCGATACGTTTTCACTGCTCAGGTTGTTTACTTTGAAAAGATCAAAAAAACGGACATCCGGATAGATGATGTAATCCATAAGATACAGAAAGTAACACATCTGCAGGTAACGAAGATCAGACAGAGTCTGTTCTGGCTTTACTCTGTGAATGCCGAGCAGAGAAAGCTTCTGTTTAAACTCCTTTCCATAGAAAACGATACGGTTGATATCTTCTGCGTTTCGATGAAGTGTTGCTTCAGGGATATCTGAAACAACAATATGAACATGATTCCCTATGATATCAGTATCAAGACATCCATGTTCCATCAGGTAATCAACGGTATGGACAATGTGCCTGCAACAGTCCATGCATGAAACAGGATGGCTTTGTGGCATAGATGTAACTGAGGGGTCATAATATGGGGAACATGCTTGAATCTGAGTAAATAACATAGTCATCCTTTCAATATATTCATGATAACAGAAAAACAGACGGGGTTACCGTCTGCATCAGTCCTTTGATCGTTTCTGCCCGATCCATTTCAGTTCGTACTCACCTGTGCATTCCAATGTTCCACCTGCTGTCAGATCAATGGAATCTTCGTTTGCATAATAGTCTTTGACTCTGCCAAGGGAATCCTTGATGTGAAGTCCTGCATCGTTCAGTGGTGTGACCTGATATCTGCCGGGTTTGAGTGATTTTGGAATCTGGTAGACACCAGGAGTGATTCTGTATTCATTGTCATTGCGGATGTAAATCAGAGACTGCTGTTTGTTGTGCTTTGCGGCTCTGACTTTCTGAAAGAACCGTTCTCTCATGAAGAACAGATCTGCATGTTCAATGGAATATGTGTATGTCTTCTTTGGTGTATTGATAACGATGTGATCGTTGTCGTCGCTGTTTCTTTCGATGTAGCCAAGGCGATGGCAGTTGATGATGTGATCTGATACGAAATAGAGTGCGGCTTCTGTTTCATACAGCGTGCCTTTCACTGTGACTTTATTGCCTGTAGAAGCATCCGCAATGTTGTGAATGGTCTGTCTTCTGATTTCATTGACGGTTTTAACTGCTTGTTCTGCAGGTACTGCATCCTGATCAACTGTGAGTGTTGCTTCAATGGCGGAGATACAGTGCTCTCCTTCATGGAGCAGAACAGAAGGGAGTGGGAAGTATTTTGCCAGACAGTCATCGGCATTATGGTTTTCCAGAAAAACTCCCATGACTGTTCCACGCATGTGATCCTGTGCCGTGACAAGGCGCTGGAAAATATCATATTTTACCGGTAATCCATAGGATTGAATGGTCTTACGGCATTTTCTGCAGATATAATGATCATCCGGCAGATGTTCCATGGAAGCAAACAGTCCTTTTGCTTCACTTAGGCAGAAATCACATACTTTTTTAGACATCGGCGCACCTCCATTCCTGAATATTATAACCGAGTCAAACAAAGATATCCATGAATAGGTACGCATATAATATGTGAATTTCGTGTGTATTTCAAAGAAAAAGGAAATGCCATTACGCATTTCCTAGAAGAACATTTTCTTACGCTTTTCAGCTTCTTTGACAAGGTCAAGATCATAGACAATATTCAGGTCCAGACCTTCCACAACGGAAAGAGCTCTGTTGATATATTCATCTGTGAAAAACAGCTTTGGATCATGGATGTCCAATCCAAGCACAGCTCTGCATCCATGTGCTGCAGCTTCTTCAAAGAAGATGCGTACAGGATATGGATAACGTACACAGTCTTCGTACTGCGATAAACCTGTTCTTACTCCACTGCCACAGTTGATTTCCAAAGGAACATCATATTTTGCGGATATTTCAGCAATTCTTGAAGCAGCTGTTCTGACACCATCATCGATTCTCGGATAGATCCACATGCATACATCCGGATGAGCGATGTAATCACACAGTCCATGGTAACATGCATATTCAATCTGATCGACGTACTGCTTCAGTTCATCACCATTGCGCAGATCATAGGAACTTTTACCATTAAGTACAATCTGATGCTGACCAAGGATGCAGTATTCCATATCCTTTCTGTATGTGGCAAGATCTTCCCATTCGCTCTGATAACATTCCACTTCCATACCAAGATGGATATCGATCTGATCTTGATATTTTTCCTTGAGGGAAAGGACAGAATCTTTATATTCCTCCAGCTGTTCAAAGTTCATTCTTTCCGGTGGGAATGGCTCTCTATAAGGAGCGTGGTCGGAAAAACCGAGGGTATGAAGGCCTGCTTTAATCGCTGCCTTGACGTATTCTTCATCTGTTCCGACTGCATGTCCGCAGCGTGTTGTATGTGTATGCCAGTTCGTTTTGATCATGGCTATGATTATAGCATTGTTTCCGTCTGGCAGAAAGATGTTTCATTGTGATGATATCGATTGACATTCTGAGGAGATGTACTATTATTTTGTTAGAACATTTGAACAATCGTTCAAATAAGAGGTGTAATATGACAGTACAGAAATACAGAATTCAGGGAATTGACTGCGCTGCCTGCGCAAAAGAGCTGGAAGAGGAAATCGGAAAGTTGGAAGGGGTCAGTGCATGTACTTTGCAGTTTGGTGTGATTTCCAGACTGCAGTATGAAGTGCAGGATGAACTGGCAGGTCAGATTGAAACAAAGATGAGAAAGATCATTGAAGATGATCAGGATCATCCGATCATTGAAAAGGATGCAGTGGAAACAGTTCATTGTGATTATACAATTGATGGGATTGACTGCGCAGCATGTGCGGCTGAACTGGAAGAAGAGATCGGGAAACTGGATGGCGTATCATCCTGTAAACTGACATTCGGTATTCATTCCAGATTGAGCTATGATGTTGAAAGGACTGCAGATGAAAGTGTTGAAACAAAGATGAGAAAGATCATTGAAGATGATCAGGATCATCCGATCATTGTCCGTCTGGCGTCTTCCAAAACAAAGCGATATGACTATCGCATTCATCTGATTGACTGTGCGGACTGCGCACAGAAACTGTGTGAGCTGACAAAGAAGATCGATGGTGTCATGGATGCGGATGTTGATTTCATGAATGAAAAACTGAGTTTTACATGTGCCATGAAGGACAGAAGCCGTATTGAAAAAGCAATGATCGAAATGATCAAAGCAGAAGAACCGGAAGTGGAAGTATCTGTCTACCAGCAGGATATAAAAGAAGAAGTCAGAGAAGAAAGCCATACCCCAATGATTGTAAGACTTGTGACTGGGGCTGTGCTGTTTGTGGTAGGTATGCTTCTGGAAGGTATGCCATCCATCATCTGTGCGATAGCTTCCTATATCATTCTTGGCTATGATGTACTGATTCGTGCAGTCAGAAACATACTGCGAGGCAACTGGTTTGATGAACATTTCCTGATGGGAATTGCTACACTTGCAGCAATCTGGCTGCGTGATTATAAAGAAGCAGCCGGTGTCATGCTGTTTTATCAGATCGGTGAATTCTTCCAGGAACTTGCCGTAGCAAAATCTCGTAAATCCATTGGTGAACTGATGGATATCAGACCGGACTATGCCTGTGTATACCGTGATGGTGCATTTGAAAAAGTGGATCCGGAAGAAGTTGCGGCTGGTGAAATCATTCAGGTAAAACCAGGAGAAAGAATTCCACTGGATGGTACGGTTGTTAAAGGTGCTTCTTCATTGGATACGTCTTCTTTGACCGGTGAATCCAGACCTGTAGATGTGGATGAAGGGGATGAAGTTATTTCCGGTTCTATTAACCAGACCGGGTTACTTGAAATCTGTGTGACAAGTGAATATGGTGATTCCACAGTCGCAAGAATTCTCAACCTTGTGGAAAACAATGATACAAACAAGGCGGAACATGAAAAGTTCATTACAAAGTTCTCCCATTACTACACACCGATTGTGGTCATCGGTGCAGTGATCCTTGCGGTGATTGTATCTGTTGTAACAGGTAATGTACAGGAAGGCGTATATCGTGCATGTACATTCCTTGTTATCTCCTGTCCATGTGCACTTGTCATCTCGATTCCATTGTCCTTCTTTGCGGGTATTGGTGGTCTTTCTTCCCGTGGTATTCTTGTCAAAGGGGCTAATGTCATTGATGTTCTGGCAAAAACAGATCAGATTGTATTTGATAAGACTGGTACACTGACAAGTGGCAGGTTTGCAGTGGAAAAAACAGAAGGCACGGATGATCCGAAGCAACTGATTGAATATGCTGCCATTGCAGAATCACATTCCAATCATCCGATCGCAGAAGGGATTCGTCATGCATATGGAAAGAATGTGGATTCATCTATCATTACAGAAATCAGTGAGATTCCAGGCAGAGGGATCAGAGCTGTTACAGAAAAAGGCATCATTCTTGCTGGTAATGCCAGACTGATGGAAGAAAATGGTATTACACCAGTTACTCCACAGGATACCGGTACGTATGTGCATGTGGCAAAAGATGGCAGGTATGAAGGATGCCTGATTCTGAAGGATCAGCTGAAGGAAGATGCAGTGGAAACAGTAAAACAGCTTCACAGTCAGGGTAGAAAATGCGCCATTGTATCTGGTGATGCCAAAGAGATTACAGAAGAAATCGGAAACAGACTTGGTGTGGATGCAGCCTATGGCTCCTGCATGCCGGAAGATAAGGTGGCAGTGCTGAAAAAGCTGAAGGAAAATGGTAATGTAACTGCATTTGTTGGAGATGGTGTCAATGATGCACCTGTACTTGCCAATGCGGATGTGTCCTTTGCAATGGGTGGAGCAGGCAGTGATGCTGCCATTGAAACGGCAGATGTTGTGCTGATGGATGACCGACCTTCTGCTGTATCCGTTGCGATTGATGCAGCAAAACGTATACTGAATGTTGCCAATCAGAATATCATCTTTGCGATCGGTATCAAGGTACTCACACTGATTCTTGGTGCATTCGGTATTGCCAGCATGTGGATGGCAATCTTTGCGGATACCGGTGTAGCCATGTTGTGTGTGCTCAATTCCATGAGACTGCTGAAACTGGCGAAAAGAAAATAATGTGAACGGATGAGAATGATTCTCATCCGTTTTTATCATGGCTTTCATATATAATAAAAAACAGATCTTCCAAGAGAAGAAACATGCGCAATATATCAAAACTGTTTTCCATGCTTATGATTTCATCTGTCTTGTGCTTGCGGGATCCGGAACGGAATGATGTCACAGATGTAATTCTACAGGATACCAGCCGTATCCCCGCTGTAATAACAGTTACGGAAATAGTTCCATGTGCAATCGTTGTGGTGGAACGGGGTAGATGACATGTGTACGTTGTCAGGGAGAAGGCGCATGCGGTTATTGCCATGGAAAAAGATTATGGAGTATTGAAAACAGATCCGGCTCATAGGAAACCGGATCTGTTCTGTAAGGGGAATTGGCGAATGATTTATCCGTTAATGTTTGCTACGTTGTAATATGTACCTGCAAGAGGGTTGTATGTATAGTAGATTTGTCCGAGATTACCTTCACTATTCCAAATCGGTACGCCAATTTCCAATGCAGTTCCTTGAATAGTTCCACTGTTTGTGGTGGCATACGCTTCGTTATAGTTTCCGACTCTACCACTGTCAATATAGCTTGTCCATCTTAAATAATCTCCACCAGTGCCGGATTTTGCTTTGAACTGTTTGCCACTGAATCTCCAACCATTTCCGCTGAAAGGATTAGAATTGTATTCACTGCCATAGACCAGAATATATATATGGTATCTGTTCCTGGGGGTTAGCTCCATAAGTCTGAGTAGGAAAAGCAGTCTGACGATATTTAATGCGATTCCTGGCTTTCTTTACAGGAATTGCGTTTGAGTCCATGGTACTGTCATAAATGATTATTGGTGATGTTTGATCTGAAATATCATAGACTTCACATTTTCTATAAAGATATCCTCCATCTGGTAATTCAATTACTAGATCATCATCTGAAAGATCTGGGAAAACAGTTTATGAAAAAACTGTCTCTTGTGAATCTGAATATTCTGCAGCATGAATTTGAGCCACATTTAAAGAAAGCATGGATAAAGAAGCGATAATTGACAGAGTTCCAAAATATTACATAGACTTTAGATTCCTTTCTTTTTATTCTGTGTACATTTCCAGATACTTCAGTGTATCGCGCTCTATGGCTTCTTTGACGGTAATGAATTCCGGTGTTTCACCGTTTCTGCATACCTGCTTGATCATCTCCTCATCCTTGCGGATATCATTTCCAATGTCGTTAAAATAACCACCTTCCTGAGGATCCACAAGCAGATATTCATCTTCATTCAAATCTGCAAATCTGCTTTCAGCCCAGCTGCGTGCCTCTTTGATCTGCTCTGCCGTATATCCTTCAAACGGGTCTGCGTTTTCTTTTACCTGCGTAACTGTGGTTTGATCTGACTGGTCCGCATATACTGCTGAATACGCAGAACCTGCAACGATACCGCAGATTAGAACGGTGCATAATAAACCTGTACATTTCATAAATGTACCTCCTTTTCGTGAGACAACGTTATCTTCATACTCATCATATAACGATTGTGAAAATAAGCAAGCAAAAAATAATAAAGGTTGCAAAAAATAGCAATAGTAGTTAAAAGTTGCAATTTCAGTGTTATAATACAGTCAGAAGGTGATGTAATATGGCGAAAATGACAAAGAGAGAAAGCGATGTCATGGAGATTTTCTGGAATCATCCTGGTGAACAGCTTTCCGCAAGTGATATCATGAATTATTCTGATGGATTAAGCATTTATACAATCCAGCAGATACTGCGTCGATTATTGGAAAACAACATGGTAGTTGTTTCGGGAGTCTCTACAAACAAAAAAGCTCTGATGAGGATGTACAGTCCGGTATATTCCAGGGCTGAATACATATCCGGATCTGTGGATAGGAAAACAATGGAGGCACTTGCCATGCATTTTGTATCAGATGTGGATGATGAGCAGATGCTGGAACGGATAAAACAGAAAATTGAACAGAGACAGAAAGAACTGAAAGGACAATAATCATGCGGTTAACTCCATCATCCATTTTCATGACGGTTCTTATTTCAACTGTAATGATTTCTTTACTACATGTTATACTGACGCATTCCGGTTCGCATCGTCTGTTCAGATCGGATTTTCTGAGGATATTTACAGGGTGTACGGTATTACGTCTTGTTTTTCCTGTTGAGTTTCCGTTTACGATTACGATCATATCGTTAAAGGATATGATGAATCCTTTCATGGATGTGATTTACGGAAGGAATACAGGATATGATCTACGGAATCTGATTTTCGTAATCTGGTTGATTGGGCTTGTATGTTGTCTTTCAGTATTTCTCTTCAGATATTTCAAAGCGGAACAAGCATTCAAAGAGGTAGTGCGTACAGGTACAGTAAACAATACAACTGTTCCGGTGTGTTGCGATGCCATCATCAAAGAACCAATGGTCTTCTCCTTTCATCGGATGATTCTGATGCCAGAAATATCATATACAGGGCATGAAATAGACTATATTCTGGATCATGAGCAGACTCATATACAATATCATGATGGATTGAAAACCGCGATGATGCATGTATTGTGTGCCATCTACTGGTGGTTCCCGATGGTGTGGTTATTGAAAAAGGATTTCCGGCTTTTTCAGGAAATTCGTACAGATGATGTGGTATGCAGGAAAATGGATGATCAACAGCTTTTGGATTATGCATCAGCGCTGGTTGAGATTAGGCAGAAAACATCTGATCATGACCATATGGAATTTACGGTCTGTGTAGTCGGTGAATCTGATCGGATTCTTGAAAACAGGATCGATTACCTGATCCTGGGAACATACCGTAGAAAAACACCGTCGATGGTATTAGCGGCAGTGATGATTGTGCCGTGGTTGTGTAATGCGGTGATACTGGAACCACATTATGATGAGATCTTGAATCAGAAAGAAATGTACAGTGAAGCACAGATGATGGATGGTGTTCTCATTCAGCGGAAGGATGGAATAATGGTTTATAGAAAAGATGGTATTGAGTATGTGGTGAAAGATCCATCCTGGGAAGTGTTTGACGGACTGGAGGTAATTGAGGAATGATTACAATGTTGAAGGGATTACTTGTCATTCAGCTTGCAGTGTGTACACAGACCATTTCACCACATGGAACATATACTTTGAATGAGGAAACAATTGAGTGGATATATGAGATTCATGATGGAACAATCCGTCGACGGCAGTATAACTATACAACCAGTGAGTGGATTGGTGAGTGGGAAGAAGGCATGAGAATGTATGCGGAAAATGAAATGAGACAGGCATACGAATGGATGGAACAGAGATATCAAGGATGTGCGGATGATGAATATGTCATACGTGATGGCGGAGGGTTCTTTACCTTTGACAATGAAACTTCCAAAGCGGATCTCATACGACAAATTGAGGAAAAAGGACACAGAGCAGTTGTCATGACCGTACGTGAGTCAAAAGCAATTGATTATCAGAAATATCTGAATCTGATCAGCAAACCCGATTCGAAATGAAACGGGTTTTTCATTTTTTGGAAAAGAACATGTAAAATTTCTGTAAGGCATATAATGAAAAACAATTAGTGGAGGGAAAGATGTCAAAAAGAATGTTTTCGGGTGCACAGTTAAGAAGACTGATTGCACCACTGGTCATTGAACAGCTGCTTGTGATGCTTGTCGGTATGCTGGATACGATTATGGTATCCACTGCCGGAGAAGCTGCGATATCCGGTGTTTCCATTGTCAATGATGTCAACAACCTGATCATTGCATTGTTGTCAGCGCTGGCTGGAGGAGGCTCCGTCATTGTATCCCAGTATCTTGGATTCCATGATGAACAGAATACTAAGCGTTCCGCATCACAGCTTGTCATGATCAGCCTTGTTGTTTCCACGGTTCTTGGTGTTTTGTGTGTGATATTCCATGAAGGTATTCTGAATCTGCTGTACAGCAGTATTGAAGCGGATGTGTTTGCCAGTGCAAAGGTGTATTTCTGGATTACAGCATTATCATTCCCATTCCTTGGTGTGTATAACAGTGGTACGGCACTGTATCGTTCCATGAACCGTACAAAGGTGACGATGTGGGTTTCCATCCTGATGAATCTGATCAATCTTGGAGGAAACTATATCTGTGTGTACCGTATGCATATGGGCGCTGCCGGTGTTGCAATTCCGACTCTGATCAGCCGCATTGTGGCAGCTGTTGTCATGATCCGATTATGTATGAATACCGAACACCCTGTTTATATCAGAGTGAAGGAAGTCATGTCCTTCCAGAAACAGATCGTAAAGAAAATATTGACCATTGCTATTCCAAACGGATTGGAAAACGGACTGTTCCAGCTTGGTAAAGTGCTGGTATCAACCTTTGTGGCAACGTATGGTACGATGCAGATAGCTGCAAATGGTGTTACCAACAGTCTTACGGTATTGTGTTATACAACAGAAATGGCAATGCAGCTGGCGGTTGTGACAGTTGTCGGGCAGTGTGTCGGCGCAGGTGATTATGAGCAGGCAAAATATTATATCCGCAAGATGTTCATCATCGGTTATATCCTTGTCATTGTGGACAACCTGCTTGTTTACTTCATGAGTCCATATGCATTATCCATGTATACACTGTCAGGTGAAACAGCAGCCATCGCTACAACCATCGTTGCCATGGACTGCATTACAGTATCTCTTCTGCATATGCCGGCATTTGTTCTTCCGGCATGTACAAGAGCAGCAGGTGATGCAAAGTATACGATGTATGTCGGTGTTGCAAGCATGTTTCTGTTCCGTGTTGTCGGAGCATATATGCTTGGTACGGTATTTGGATTGGGTGTTATCGGAACGAGAATTGCCATGTATATTGACTGGGTTGTAAGAATCATATTCTTTGTATGGCGTTACTTCTCAGGTAAATGGATGAACTATCGTCTTGTCGGTAAAACACAGGCAGAGAGCTGAATTCTCTGCCTTTTATATTGCATGGGAAATAGCTGGTTCTTCTTTGTCCACTGTTAAGTTGGAAATAAACAGAAAAAAACTTTCTTCCAGCCAGGAGAGCTATAAAGAAAGTCTTTTGAATCCTTCTATTTACATTAGAATTGGAAATCAACAATCAGTGTTGATTTCCAATTATTCATCGGATAACGGGTACCATGCATTGCAGATTTTTTTCCAACTATACACCGGACAACAAGTGAAATACGATCTGCGGTGACATATTTTTTTCCAATTATAGTCCGGACAGAATAGCTTATGTCGCTCGGATGTTGTTTCCCTTTTCGGGCGTTATACACCGGATATAGGTATTTTTTAGACAGAAAAAGGCTATAAGAGAAGACATAAGAAATCTCCTTTTATACAGATATTTCAGTGGTAAATGGATGAACTTCCGTCTTGTTGGAAAGAAATGATCAGATCTGCAGAGCATTCTGCGGATTTTTTATTGGTTTGCATCGGTAATATCCTATGTATAGTTGGAAACAGCATTGTCCCTCGAATAGGTTATGTCAATATCAACACAATCAATACGTGTGTTGAAAATAACTGGCTGCTTCTTGGATTTGAAGCATGGATGGATTCTTTTCCGACTATGAAAATGACAAAACTCAGGGAACGTTATCCATGTCCGTATGGGATTCTGTATAAGAAAGATCATTTTGTTTCAAAATGACATGGATTCTCATATTTCAGTAAAAAATCGTCAGAATTGAAAAAAATATTACTGAAAGACAGTATACATAATGATGTTATGCAATGCTATAATAATTATGTGATCAAGGCATGCTTAAGATAAGAAAAGAATAGTGAATAAGGAGAAGCAGTTTAAAAAAAGATGTTTTAAAGACATTTACTGGATGTGTTCTTGTTGTTGGGTTTCCTTTATCAAAACTAACTTAATAATGATACAAACGTAATTATTAGTAGAGCCAATATATTTCAGTGAATCTACGTTGCTTCTTAATTGTAGCTATGCTTTATAAACCATGGATATGATGATACTGTCGAATGGTGGCAATCAATAATGAAAAAGGTTTATCTAGTTTCTTTATGTTTTTTCCTTCTTGGATGTTCCTCAACAACTGCAGAGCCAGTCAATATAAATTCTGACAGTTATGAGTACAGAATTATGGAAGATCCATCTACAGGCATATTAACTGTATTCTATGAAAAAGACGGCAACCTCTACTATAAACAGATTACAAATGCTCATACTGATGGTGATAACATTTATTTATCTGATGGTGGATGGACAGAAATGAAACCTCCTGCAGATGTTGAATTCAAATCCGTCCAGTAATTTAACACACCGTGAGCAAGAAATCCCCACTTCTATAAGTGGTGGGATGAATTGCGATTGCGATAAAGCTCAGCTAATATCACATCATGTCAAGTCTTGATAGAAAAATAGTGGCGTATAGAATTTAATAAAGGACGATAAGAAAAGAGTACTGTTTATCGGGCTGCCGAGTTTCCGACGATACTCATATAGAAAAGGTGTATTTTTATGAAAAAAATTTCTATTCTGTTATTTTCATTTCTTTTGATCATCTTTTGTGTGAATCCTGTATATGCACAGAATGTGACTCAATCATCAGAAAATGTTTTACGAAATGTAATCGAAGATGAACTGGAGGTTGCAATTATTTCGGGAGATGGAACTGAAGATCATCCTTATATTGTGGATTATTCTCTTGCTCCTGCGTTTCGGAATTATGTTGAAACAACGTTTAATCGTTGTATTTATGGTTCAGAAAACAAAGCAAGAGATTCAGGTTTTACAGGTTACGCATTAACACAATATCAGGGAGTTTATTCTCGTGGTTGCTCTTGGGTTTATTCCTCCGGTGGCTTACCAGTAGATGTTGATGGCAATCTGAGAATAACCAGAATCTCATATGCATCAGTAGCTCAGGCTAACGCTATTTTACAAATGAGAGGTACACCAAGTATTTGGGATGTGATTACAGAACAGGTCATTGCGATGAATGGACGTTCTTATAGTGAAGTCGTTG
>CAMCSA010000007.1 GCA_945877405.1 uncultured Erysipelotrichaceae bacterium
AATCTGATTTCAAAACTGTTCTCGGGTGTATTCGGTACATTCAATGGTTTCTATCATTGGGTACATGGTATCTATCGGTCAGTTCGCGAATCCTCTTCCTGGTGGCTTGGGTTTGTTGCTGCGGCATATGGACTTGGCATTTTCACAGAAATTGTCTTTCTGGGTCGTACGGGTATCTGGGGTCTGGTGTCCCTTGTCATAACTGTAATCGGTGGTTATGCAGTACTGCAGTGTGGAAGAGATTTCAAAGTTCTTTCAGAAGCTGTAGATAATCTTTCTGAAGGAAGACTGGATTATCGCATTGATGAAATGAAACTGAATGATATGAAAGGACCGTTCTATCGGATGGGAAAATCCTTTGATGAAATCGGCAATGCGATGGAAACAGCTGTCAATGAAAAGATGAAGTCGGAAAGAATGAAGACGGAGCTGATCACCAATGTATCCCATGATCTGAAAACACCTCTGACATCCATCATCAACTATGTGGATCTGCTGAAAAAGGAACATACAGAAGAACAGGAAAAGGAATATCTGGATGTACTGGACAGACAGAGTCAAAGACTCAAGAGGCTGACAGAAGATGTTGTTGAGGCATCCAAGGCAAGTACAGGCAACATTCAGGTTGATCTGCAACCGATCGGAATTCGTGAAATCCTTGATCAGGCAACTGCGGAATATGAAGATAAGCTGACAGCGGCAGACCTGCATAGCATCCGTACCATGTCAGATGAACAGCTCCATGCTCTAGCGGATGGTCGACTGTTATGGCGGGTTGTCAGAAATCTGCTTTCCAATATATGCAAGTATGCATTACCAGGAACAAGAGTCTATATCGATGTTCTGCATAAGGCAGGTAATGTTGTGATCGTCTTCAAAAATACATCACGGGATGAACTGAATATCTCGGCGGATGAACTGAAGGAAAGGTTTGTGCGAGGAGACAGTTCACGACATGTGGAAGGCAGTGGACTTGGATTATCCATTGTGGAATCCTTAATGAAAGTTATGAATGGAACATGTGAGCTGATTGTGGATGGTGATCTGTTCAAAGTTAAACTCACACTTCCAAAAGCAGAATAATACAGAAAAAGCCGGTCGGATGATCGGCTTTGTTATGTTGTCTGATCGACAACAGCAAGTACTTTCTGGATGTTTTCTTTTTGCGGAAGAATGATATTGATATCCACTTCAGGACGGATTCTGACATAGGAAGTCAAAAACCATGAGATTGTCTTTGGATTCCAGGATACATGGATGAAGCAGATTTTCTTCTTTTCCCCACAGGTCGATAACCGTAGTGATGTTTTTCTGGATAAGCCACTGTATTTGTGATGATATCAGATTACCTGGGTAATCACTTCTGATGTATCGTAAGTCCCTGGCTGGTAATGCTCTGGTATTCAGGGCAGTTTCAGCAAAGAACTCATTGTTTCTTCGATTTTGCACAATCACGACATGTACTCATACATTCATTGACATTTCGATTTCGTCTTCATCCATATTGCCTGTAGGAACAAATCCCATGGATGCATACAAATGATATGCTGTGTGGTTATCCTTGTGGCAGGTTAATGTAACTTTATCGGATGAACCGAATGGCTTTGATGAAATATAATCCAGTACACACTGCAATGCCTGTTTTCCATAGCCTCTGTTCTGATAGTTTCTATCCATCTGCATATGCCAGATATCATATTCAGGAATGTCATAATCATAGATGACCATAACATAACCGACCATGGTTTTATCGTTGTATATGCCAAATGGCTGGCACTGATTGCGGTAAACATAAGCCTGGGCAAGGGAACGGATGGGGTTTGAAACAAACTGTTTCTGATTTTCTGTTACTTCCAGGGCGAATGCCTGCAGGAAATTGGATTCATTGATTGGCTGCAAAGATATCATAAGTTCCTCCAAAGTAAAGAAAAACCGCAGGTTACTGCGGTAATCTTGCATGGTCGGGATGACGGGATTCGAACCCACGACCTCACCGTCCCGAACGGTACGCTCTACCAAACTGAGCCACATCCCGAATTGCCTGTATATTATAGCACGTTTTGAAAGACAGGGAAGAGAGAAAAGGTGATTTATTGATGGAAAAGATGGGAAGCTGTGCTATCATTTCATCGAGGTAAAAACTATGAATATGCGTAAAAATGGAAATGTTACTGTGAAGTCGTTGCTTGCTTTGATGCTTGGATTCTGCAGTGGTTGCGGAACTACGGCTGCGGTCCAGTCTGCATCTGAAAAACAGAATTCTGTGATTGAAGAGCCGGTTGTAGAAGAAAAGGAACCGGTTGTTTCTGAAGCAACTTTGTTTATGATGGGAGATGCGCTTTTGCATGATCCGATTGAATATGATGCCATGGTAAGTGGCGGAGGTTTTGATTTTACACTGCTGGATCGCATTGGCGAAATAGCATCTTCCTATGACCTGCGTTACTACAACCAGGAAACCATTCTTGGTGGAGATGAATTCGGGATCCATGGATACCCATGTTTCAATGGTGTACAGGCATGGGGTGATTACATGGTGAATGACCTTGGGTTTAATCTGGTATCTTTAGCCAATAATCACTGTCTGGATATGGGAATAGAAGGATTACAGAATTCCATGGCGTATTGGGCAGCTCATCCGGAAGTATATTCCACTGGCACCTTCCTTTCCCAGGAAGACTATGATGCGATTGAAGTCAGAGAAATCAATGGAATCAGCTATGCCATGATTTCCTATACATATGGAATGAATGGGCTGTATCCACCAGAAGGTATGGAATATGCAGTAGCATGTTATGAAGGCAGAATTGAAGAACTGCTGAATAAGGTCTCAAAGGCATCGGAAATGGCAGATGTTGTGATCACTGCCATTCACTGGGGTGATGAATATCACATGTATCCAAACGAATTCCAGCAGACACTGGCACAACAGTTATCGGATGCGGGATGCGATATCATTATTGGAAACCATCCTCATGCGATTCAGCCTGTGCAGTGGATAAACGGAAAGAAAACAATCTGTTTCTATGCATTAGGAAATGCGGTTGCGGCACAGTATGATGAATCATGTATTCAGATGATGGGTGGACTGACAATCCGGAAAACAGAGATGCCGGATGGAGAAGTGACTGTAGAAATCGATGATGTGCATGCGGATCTGACCTATCTGTATTTTAATAACACTTATCTGAATGATTTCATTGTAGTACCGTTTGCGGAAATGACAGATGATACATATGTCAATGACCATGAAGGTGTTTATAACCAGTATAAGGAAGTCATTACATGCATGGATCCTTCCATTACAGTAGGAGGATTTGAGTGAAAATCACAATTCTGAGTGTTGTACCGGAAATGCTTTCTTCCCTGCAGGCTTCACCAATTGTCACCCATGCAATGCAGAAGGGAATTCTGGAATTAGAAATTGTGGATATCAAAGCCTATGCCGATGGCAGTTTCCGCCACATTGATGACTCTCCATTTGGTGGTGGGGCAGGGATGATCCTGCGTTGTGAACCTGTATATAAAGCATATCGTGCAGTATGTACAGAAGGTTGCCATACGATTATTCCAACCCCAGTCGGGATTCCATATACCCAGAAAAAGGCACATGAATTATGTTCCTATGAGCATCTTGTTCTGATTGCCGGACATTATGAAGGGTTGGATGAAAGAATCTTTGATCTTGCGGATGAGCGCATCTGCATGGGAGATTATATTGTTTCCGGTGGGGAATATGCCTGTATGAACATTACGGATTCCATTGTCCGCTTACTGCCTGGTGTCATCCGTAAGGAAAGTATAGAAGAAGAATCTTTTGAAAACGGTCTGCTGGAATACAGCCAGTATACAAAACCTGTGGAATTTGAAGGAAAACGGGTACCGGATGTATTACGCAGTGGCAATCACAAAGCTATTGCCAGGTTCCGTTATGAAGATGCATTAAAAAAGACGGCAATGTACCGCCCGGATTTGCTGGAAAACTACAAAGACTGATGTGTGATGGATGAAACATAATCCATTACACATTTTTTTAATTGAATCAGGGGTTCCCTTTCATCTTCTTTGAGGCGTACACCTGCTCCGATCTGTCTGCATTCCTGCGGGTATAATGGCAGTATCTTTACACCTTCATGGCTTCCACGGATCATCATTTCTGACATGATCGTGACCCCCATTCCTTTGGCAACCATGCGGATCAGCGTTTCATCATCCACATGCATCTCCTTTTCCTTTACAGAAATACCATATCGGTTGAAGATGGAGTGAACATCTAGATCAAATCTTCCATAAGGCATCAGAAATATCTGATCCTGCATCTTTTCAATCGGATAGACATCAGACTTCATGTCTTCTGACTCAGGAATCACCGCATACATCTTTTCCTTATATAATGGTGTCCACTCACAATGCGATGCATGATGATACGAAGCAAAGATCACATCTGTTTTTCCTTCTTTGAGCAGTTCAAATGGTTGCAGTGCATCATCCACCATTCTCAGACTCACTTCCACATTTGGGCAGATGCGGGCAAACCGATACAGGATTTCCGGCATCCATTTCATCGCGATGGAGGCATAAGCTGCAATACGAATCGTCTGCTTTGCCCCTTTGCGGATTTCTTCGGTTTTAGCCTGCAACTGCTGGTTCGCATCTAGAAAGGCGTGGATATATGGTAATAACTGTTTGCCTTCTTCTGTTAATGTAATGCCCATGTGATCACGATGGACAATTGGAAAACCAAGTTCTTTTTCCAGGCTGTTGACAAGATGGGTCAGCCCGGATTGTGTATACCCTACCGATTCAGCAGCTTTGGAAAAGCTGCCCAGATCAATGGCTGTCATGATGGCGTTGAGTTTTCGAGCGTCCATGGGTACCTCCTATGGTATGACAGAATGTCATGGATGTATTATAACCTTGCGTTTCCATTTCGACAAATCTCTTTTTACAATGGGGTACATAACAGAAAAGGAATTTGATTATGAAACTGACATATCAACAGCGACTTCTGGTCGCAATGACATTATTCGGGATGTTTTTTGGAGCAGGGAATCTGATTTTCCCGGTTCATCTTGGACAGCTGGCTGGTAGAAATGCGTGGCTTGCGATGATTGGATTTATTATCACTGCCGTTACAATACCAGTACTTGCAGTTGCGGCAATCGGCTTCACGCACAGTGATGGCCTGCAGAAACTGGCAGATAAAGTCGGAAAGAAGTATTCTCTGTTTTTCACATGTCTGCTGTATCTGACAATCGGTCCGCTGTTTGCGATTCCACGTTGTGCAACGGTTTCCTTTACGACAGGAATTGCCCCATTATGGGATCACCCGTATGCATTACTCATCTTTTCTTCCATCTTCTTTCTGCTTGCAGGGGTTCTGTCTTTAAAACCTGGAAAAATCACACTGTATATCGGAAGAATCATCAATCCATTATTTCTTGTATTCTATGCCGTTCTTCTGATCAGTGCACTGATGAACCCTTCCACATCGATATCTTCCGTTTCACCGGAACCATCTTATGTAAACGGAAGTCTGTTTTCAGGTCTTGTGGAAGGTTATGGAACAATGGATGCCATTGCAGGACTGGCATTTGGTATCGTTGTAGTCGATGTCATTCGTAAAATGGGTGTGGAAAAGAAAGAAGATATCGCAAAGGAAGTACTGTCATCCGGTGTGATTGCAGGAGCTTTGATGGCATTGATTTACATGTTTTCCATTATTATGGGTGCACAAAGCAGAGGCTTATTTGAACTGAGTGAAAATGGGGGAATTGCTTTGGCACAGATCTCTTCTCATTATCTTGGGAAAGCCGGAACACTGATTCTTGCGGTGACAATTACGTCTGCATGTCTGAAGACAACGATAGGTTTGATTACAAGCTGCTCAGACACGTTTGAGGTCATGAGTCATGGCAGAATTCCATATCGTACATGGGCAATCGGATTTACAATAGTTTCCTTTCTGATCGCCAACTTCGGATTATCCGCAATCATATCATGGTCCATACCGGTATTGATGCTGATCTATCCACCGGCTATCACGCTTGTGACTCTTGCGCTGAGTGGAAAAATGCATGGTCATGATATACATGTGTACAGATGGACACTTGCCTTTGTATGGCCTGCCGCTTTCCTGGATTTCTGGAAAGCATTGCCATATGATCTGCTTCCATCTCTGAAAGAAATGGTAACTTCCATTTCCGGTGTGCTTCCATTCAGTGATATTTCTCTTGGCTGGCTGTTACCGGCATTGGTTGGAATGTGTATTGGGATGCTGATGAAAAGAAGGAAATGTGTGAAATAAACACTGCATGATAAGTCGCAGAAGCAGTTTGAAAAGGCGTATTTACGAGATTTTCTGAATGGTCTGCTGATTCAGATACTGTGATCTTATTGTTTTGCGAAATTGTTACGATATATTGATTCATGTACAATTTGGAACGAGGTGGTGTTTTCATGGACTATCATACACTTTTTGAAAAAAAAGAACGAGTTATCAGAATTTGTGAGAGGATTCCACGGGAAGTCATGGCAGGATTTGATAAAAGATTCGATGTAGAATATGCACACAACTCAACAGCGATCGAAGGAAATACGCTGACACTGATTCAGACAAAGGCGATTGTGGAAACATGTTTTCTGTTTTTCTTTATTCACATTCTGGTTACAGGAGTATAATAACAGGTGGAGAATTAGCTCAGCGGGAGAGCAGCCGCTTCACGTGCGGCGAGTCATCGGTTCGATCCCGATATTCTCCACCTGATGATGCCCTTGATGGGCTTTTTTACATTGATTTGGAACACTCTACGTTTCGTTTGTATCCATATTGTCATAAGTATGTATGATAAGGATGGATGGAGGTACTCATATGAATCAGAAACAGATTGGTAAATTCATATCAATAATGCGCAGACAGAAGGGGATGACACAGGCTCAGCTTGCACAGCTTCTGCATGTCAGTGATCGAGCCATCAGCAAATGGGAAAATGGAAGGGGATTACCGGATCCATCCAATATGATGATGCTGGCGCAGGCTCTTGGCATTACAGTAAATGAGCTGTTATCAGCAGGTGTCATTCATGATGATATGGAATTCAGAAAAAAAGCAGAAGAAAACATTCTATCGGTGATGGTATCAGCATCGGCGATGGAAACCATGTCACTGATCAGTCTTCTTGTGATGATTACGTGTATTATTCCGGTTGTTTATATCTCAGCATATGGCTTTTCAACTTCCGGATGGATCATTGGATTTTCAGGATTAGCAGTTGTGATTCTTTCAGCTGTTCAGTATGATCTGACCCGCAGATCCATACCAAAACCAAAACTTCTGCAGAACATATTCATCAGACTGACTGATGAAACGCAAATACCCGTCAGCATTCTGAATCAGGCAGGTAACTTTGAGCAATATGGATCTCATGGGTATCGAGGTTTTTCATCCAGATCATGTGCTGAAATCAAAGAACTGATCGTTGCAAACTGTGGTATTGAAGAAGAAAATATTGAAGTATTCTTATCGCCAGCCATCTGGAATCATAGTGATATTACGCATTCCGGGTAATATACAGATCACAGACACATCTGAATCATATGGTCTGTGTGGATGAGAAAGAAAAGAATCCTTTTACAAGGATTCAGGCTAAAATGAGTTCAAGAAGGAAGACTGTAACGCAGCAGGCAGAAGCTACTGCAGGCAGTCCTTTTTCTTTCCAAGCAAGAACACTTCCGACAAGTAAAGCAGCCAGACCTGAGAAGACGTTATCTGTTGCCAGCATGATGGCAGGAAATGTCATGACTGCCAGTGTTGCATAGGGTACATAATACAGGAAGGAGCGGATAAATGTATTTGTGATCGGTTTGCGGATCAGCGTCAATGGAAGCACACGGATGATATAGGATACAAGTCCTGAAACAAGAATATAGATCCAGATATTGCCTTTCATGCATGTTCCTCCTTTACCGGTTTTGCAATTGCTGCAATGGAAGCAATCACAACAGTCAGCAGAATGATTCTGTTACCGGATGAAATGGATGAAAACCATGGAGTAATTTCCAGAATCCAGCTGGAAAGAAAACCTGCAACCACAACAGCCATGACAGCCATATCCTTTCTGGCTGGTGGAATGATGATCGCAAGAAACATTCCATACAGGGCGACAGATAAAGCAGAAACGATTCTTGCAGGCAGGATGTTACCCATCATGATGCCAAATGAAGTACCGATGCACCATGGTAAAGCACTTGCCGCAATGGCACCATAGCCATAAAACGGGCTTGTATATAAAGGACGGTTGATTTCAATGCCGAAGATTTCATCTGTTACACCATAACCGATTGCCATACGATGGGCAGTGGAAGTGGATGGGTGAATATGTTGTGACAGAGAACAGCTCATCAGAAGATATCTGGCATTGGCGACTAATGTCATCATTGCCATCTGCAGATAGGTTCCATTGGAAAGAATGACCTGCGTGCCAGCATATTCGCCTGCACTTGCCAGATTGAACAGGCTCATGAAAAAGCCCTGCAATGCGGTAAGACCCGCATTTTTCATTGCGATGCCGAGGGCAAAAGATACCGCAAAGTAACCAAGACCGATCGGTATGCCATCCCGGAATCCTTCTTTGAATTCAACAGTCGATATCTTTTCTGCCATAGCTGTTCCTCCTGTCTTTCATATGCGTAATAAAAAGGATAAAAACATTGCACTCTTTTTGCAAGTGCCAGTTACGTGATAGAATGGCTGTTGTATGAAAAAGACTGTGAGAATACTTGATACGTTACTGCTGCTGGTAACCGGATGTGTGTTTTTGTATGGTGTATATGTTTCGCTGATGCAGGAAGGTGGGACACTGGATTATGCGGTGCTTTCGACCTTGGAATGCATTCTGATGCTGTATGGAGGGATCTTCTGTCTGCTGTCCTTTTTATATCAGAGGAAAAGAAAAACCGGAGTATGTATTCCTGTGTTGCGATGTTCGGTATATCTGAGTGTTACGGCATGGTGTCTGTATGGACTGATTTTTCTGAAAGGGCATTATGGACTGTATCCAACTTCACTTCAGGAAGGTGTAAAGATTTTCAGGCTTGGTACGGTCTGTCTGTTGGTTGAATGGTTGCTCAGTGAAAAGGGTCATTTCTGGAAACAGTTTACATGGTCAGGTATGATTCTGTTTGTCATCTACTGCGTTGTTGCACTTGTGACAGGATATACGGGACATGGGATCGGTCTGAATGGACATGTATATCCATATCCGTTTCTGGATGTGGATATGCTTGGATGGCAGATTGTCATTCCCAATATCATCCTTGTGCTGTTTGAAATATGGGTTTTTGACAGGCTGTGGATCTTTGTGGATCAGAGTCTGAGAAGAAGGGAGAAAAATCATGGAAAGAAAGTATGAACTGGTGATCTTTGATATGGATGGGACAATCCTGTATACACTGGATGATATATGTGATGGGGTCAATACGGCACTTGAAAAACATGGTCTTCCTGTCAGAAGCAAAGATGAAATCAGAAGGCATATCGGTAATGGAATCCGCCATGAAATTGAAAGCAGTGTACCTCAAGGAACGGATGAATCCACCATCGATGCGGTATTCCATGATTTTCATGCCTGGTATCAGATTCACTGCAATGATGCAACCCGTCCATATGATGGGATTGTGGAACTGTTGCAGGAGCTCAGAAGTGCGGGGATTCATTGTGCGGTTGTATCCAATAAGGCTGATTATGCGGTAAAAGCACTCAATGATATTTATTTCAAAGGTCTTCTGGAAGCAGGTGTTGGAGAAAAGGACGGCATTGCCCGCAAACCTGCGCCGGATGAAGTGAATGAAGTTCTGCGATTACTGGACATTGATAAAAAGAAAGCTGTCTATATCGGTGACAGCGAAGTGGATATTGAAACGGCAGCCAATGCACAGATGGACTGCATTGCAGTAGCCTGGGGTTATCGTGATCACAAATGGCTGCAGGAGTGTGGCGCTGAAGTAATTGTGGATGATGTGAATCAGTTGAAATCACTGCTTCTGAATGAATCACTCTAACAGATATTATAGCAGTTAATAATTTGATAAAACAGACTGTTTTTATTTCAGATCTGCGGTATATTGTAACCATAAAGAAGGCACTTCCAAAAAAAAGGAAGGCTGAAAAGAGGCAGTCAGAGACTGCTGACAATGGAATCCAGGCATCAGCGGCGATCCAGCATGGGTACGGCTATCATGGTACACTGACGAGGGACGCAAAAAGGTGTCGGAAAAGAAGGAAGGTCCTGCATGAATTGCGGGATCTTTCGTTTTTGGAGTATAATGTGGAAGTGCATTCACATTTTTTTGTGATGCCTGAAAGAGATTATTATGAATCAGAATATCAGAAAAATCACGGATGGAGCCATGATGGCTGCGATCGTCGGCGTTGTACTGGTAATCAACAGGCAGATGGCGGGACTTCTTGAAGATCTTCTGCTGTTTGTGTTTCCACTGCCGATGGTGTTTTATGCGGCCAAATATGGAATGAAGCAGAGCTTTGTTCTGTATGCAGCGGTTGTGTTTCTGTCCTTTATATTATCCACGCCACAGACAATGTTCTATGTTTCTTCGGAAATGCTGATCGGCCTGTTTTATGGATCTGGAATCCATGAGAAAAAGCCGACGGGAAGGATCATTCTGGTTACCGTTGTTCTATCGGTGATTGTGACACTGATCACGATGATTGTTGCGGCGGAATTCTTCGGGTATGATGTAGCTGGAGAACTTGATCTGTACATGCAGGCGGTCAATCAGGCAATGAGTTCAACCGGGACAACGCTGGCTGTAACAGATCTGAAGTCGTTCCTGATGAATATCATGATTGTCAGCACCCTTCTGACAGGGGTTATGCAGGGATTTATTACGCATTTCCTGTCAAGGCTGATGCTGAAAAGACTGCGGATTTATATGGAACCGATGAAACCGTTAATTGAATATTTTCCACCAAAGTGGAGTGGGTATATCGGTATTGTATGTGTTGTGATGTATGGGGCATCCGTATACAGACCGCTTGAAAATGTATGGGCGAATAATGTCATGCAGGCAGTTGGTATTACGGGGATGCTGTATCTTGCATTCTTCGGCTATGTGGCGCTGACATTTGTACTCCGCTATATGGTCGGCATGTCAAAAGGAATAACGGTGCTTGTCAGCATCCTGTTATTCATGCTGATGTCATTGCCGATGGCAATCTTCGGATTTCTGTATATTACAACCGATTATCACAGACTTCTGATCCATGGGGATCAGAACATGAAAGGAGGAAACGACAATGCGTAAAAGAATCAGTATGATCAGAAGGAATGTCATACTGGCAATCATCGGCCAGATTCTTCTGGTTGGTGCCGCCGGAATGTTTCTGAAAATGGAAGTACTTTTACCTGCTTTGATCATCGTCATGGAAGGCGTCATGGCGATTCTTCTTTTTGACCGGTTTGAATCCATCACTGAAGAGTCTTCCAGTGGTGTCCGTGGCATCCTTGGAACGGCTGCAGTTGAAGCCTATCAGCTTGGTGGCATCGGTATGCTGATCTATGATGATTCCTATGAAGTGACGTGGATGAGCGAACTGTTCCGGTTAAGGTCCATTGATAAGGTGGGTGAACGTCTTCTGACATGGATTCCGGAAGCGGATGATCTTGTCAGTGGCAAAACGGATCGGGTACGTGTACAGCTGGATGATAGAATCTATGAAATCACACGTAAGGAAGATGCGCCGATGCTGTTTTTCAAGGATGTAACAGAGTTATACAATCTGTCAAAAGCATATGTTGAGGAAAAGACCGTACTTGGTATTGCCAGCTTTGATAACTATGAAGAATCCACACAGTATGAAGATGACGCAGATGCAGCTGCTATTTCTGCTGCTGTGCGTACACCGTTAATTGAATACTGTACTGCACACCATATTCTGGCAAGAAGAATGGGAGAATCCCGTTATCTGCTGTTATGCAATGAGAAGGAACTCAATGAGCTGATTGCTGACCGTTTTTCGATTCTGGCGAAAGTCAGAAAAGCGGCGTCCAGGATGGATGTTTCCATTTCTCTTTCTCTTGCTCTGGCACATGGAACAACGGATTTTAATGAGCTGGATGACATGGCGCAGAATCTGCTGGACCTTGCGGAAACGCGTGGTGGTGACCAGGTTGCCATGCAGAAGGCAGGAGAAGATGTCAAATACTTTGGCGGCTCATCGGAAGCCGCAGAAAAAAGAAGCCGTGTACGTGTCAGAGTCATGGCACATGCTTTGAAGGATCTGATCGAAAGATCTTCCAATGTCATCATT
The DNA here is from genome assembly GCA_945877405.1 of uncultured Erysipelotrichaceae bacterium. GTDB lineage: Bacteria > Bacillota_I > Bacilli_A > Erysipelotrichales > Erysipelotrichaceae > Bulleidia. The sequence continues at coordinate 12,329 of CAMCSA010000007.1, forward strand.
GCCGGACACAAAATGGCTGACTTTGACTGTATCGGGTCGGCAATTGGTCTTGCAAGAGTGGCACAGGCGCTGAACAAGGAAGCCTTTGTCATTGCGACCACAGGTGGTATTGAAGAAAAGCTGAAGGCTGCAATGGAGCTGCATAAGGAAAAGCTGAAGAAGGAAGTCAGACTTGTCAGTGAAAGTGAAGCACTCAATCACCTGAACAGTAATACGCTTGTCATCATGACAGACCATCATTCACTGCGTCAATCCAATGGGGCAAGAGTTCTGGAAGGCGCAAAGAAGATTGCTGTAGTAGACCATCACAGAAGAAGTACTGATATGGGGGTCAAACCGGTGCTTGTCTATATTGAAGCTGGAGCATCTTCAACCTGTGAGCTTGTCACGGAAATGATTCCATACCTTTCCAATCGCGTGGATCTTTCTGAAGTGGATGGAGATCTGATGCTGACAGGTATGATCGTTGATACGCAGAACTTCCGTGTCCGCACTGGAAGCCGCACATATGAAGCGGCAAGTGCACTGCGTGAATATGGGGCTGACCCACAAAGATGCTATGGCTATCTGAAGGATACATTTGAAGAGTTTACACTGAAGACTTCTGTTGCCACAAGAGCACAGAAACTGGACCATGGTGTTGTCATTGCTCCGGTTACGGATAAGGGTATGACAAGATCGCTGATGTCCCAGGTGGCTGACAGTCTGTTAGGCATACAGGGTGTTGAGGCGGCTTTTGTCATCGCAAAGGATGATAGTGGCATGACATGCATTTCGGCCCGTTCTGCAGGAAGAATCAATGTGCAGATCATCTGTGAAAAGATGGGTGGTGGCGGTCATATGACTGCAGCTGCAATGCAGAGGGCAAAAACAAATATCCAGGATGTCAGAGAAGAACTGATACAGACCCTGGAACAGTATTGGAAAGAGGAGAATGACAATGAGAGTGATACTGAAGAGTGATGTAAAAAAAGTAGGAAAAAAGGGTGAAGTGGTTGAAGTATCGGATGGATACGGCAGAAATTTCCTGATCGCAAGAAACCTTGCGGTACCGGAAACAAAGCACAGCATGGAAATCCTTTCTGAACAGAAGGCAGAAGAAGCTGCACAGGAAGCAATGCGTGAAGCACAGGCCAGAGAGCTTGCCGCAAAGATGGAAAAGATGATTCTCAACTTTACAGTAAAGACTGGTGTGGAAGGAAGAGTATTCGGCTCTGTTTCGACAAAGCAGATTACAGAAGCTCTGGCTAAACAGGGTGTCCGCATTGATAAAAGAAAAATTCTTGATACGGCACCAATTCAGACACTTGGTATCACAAATGTCAGAATTGAACTGCATAAGAATGTCATCGGCACGATCCGTGTCAAACTGTTCGGGAGCGAAAAATAATGCCTAGACAGATGCCATCCGCACCAGAGGCGGAAGCCAGCCTGCTTGGCACAATGATGGTCTACCACGATGCCGCCCGCACCGCAATGGAGGAAGGCATCCGGGAAGATGATTTTTATACAGATGCCAACCGCAGGATCTTCAATGCGATGGTATCTCTTTATAACCAGGGCAGTCCGATTGATATGACGACTGTCTACACAAGACTGCAGGATATGAACCTGCTTGATCAGGTTGGTGGAATTGAATATCTGACCCGCATTTCAGATGCCGCTGTTACAAGTGCCAATACGAAAAGCTATGTCAAGATGATTCATAACAAATCCATCACCCGACAGATGATTACCGCAGCTGAATCCATTGTCAATGATGGATTTGAAGGTGGGGAAGATATTGATGCGTATCTGGATGCAAGTGAAAAGGCAATTCTGGATGTATCCCGTAACCGCAAGGCAGGGGAATTCAAAACACCACAGGAACTTGTGAATTCAGTTCTGGAAAATATCCGGCAGATGAGTGAAAATCACTCAGAAATTACCGGTCTGAAAACGGGTTTCCGTGATCTGGATAACACGCTGCATGGTCTGCAGAGAGGGGATATGATTGTTGTGGCAGCCCGTCCTTCCATGGGTAAGACGGCTGTCTCATTGAACCTTGCTTTGAATGTTGCTTTGTACAACAAACCTGGTGCAGTTGCGATTTTCTCGCTTGAAATGGCTGCAGAACAGCTGGAAACAAGACTTCTTGGTGCACGCAGCCATGTGCATCTGGAATTTCTGAAAACCGGCAGGCTGAGCAATGATCAGTGGAATGCAGTCAATGAGGCAGCAAGTGATCTGGCTCAATCAGAAATTTATATTGATGATACACCAGGCGTTAAGATGGCTGAAATCTTTTCCAAATGCAGAAGACTGCAGGCGGATCGTGGCCTGAATCTTGTACTGATCGACTATATTCAGCTGATCAGTGGAAGCGGCGGGAAAAGTTCGGAAAGCAGACAGCAGGAAGTATCTGAGATTTCACGTAATCTCAAGGCACTTGCCCGTGAACTCAAGGTCCCAGTCATTGCGCTGTCACAGCTTTCCCGTACTGTTGAACAAAGAGAAAACAAACGTCCGATGCTTTCAGACCTGCGTGAATCCGGTGCGATTGAACAGGATGCCGATATTGTCATGATGCTGTATCGTGAATCCTATTATGATGAAGCAGCCAAGGAAGAGGCGGATAAAACCGGTTCTGAAAGACTGGAAATCAATATTGCCAAACACAGAAACGGTGCTGTCAGAAAGGTATATCTTGCCTTTGAGGCACCAACCAATGCGCTGTATAACATACAGGTGAATGATCAGAATGGATAAAAAGGAGGAATTTCAGGATGGGAAAGCGGATACTGACACTTGCGGCATGTCTTGTCATCAGTGTATTGATTGTTGTTGGCATTCCGATCCTGATGAACCAGTTTGGCGGCGCCGTTGTACAGGAAGGTGAAACAGGAACTTCAGGGTTATTCCAGCAGCAGATTGTCTATGTCAATCCAAAGGAAAAAACCATTTCCCGCCTGTATGCTGATGGTGAGTTGATTGGAATAGTAAATGATGTCAACAGGCTGAACAGGCATATGGAAGAGTTGTATCAAAGCACATATGAACAGGAATATCCGAATTCCGCTTTAGGGCTTGGCAGAAATGTATACATCATGGAGGAGCTCAGCTGTTTTGAATTTGAAAACAGAGATGATGAAATCATCAGCTGGCTCGATGAGCATAATGCCTATTCTCTTCAGGCAGTTGAAATCACCTTCTCTGATCAGGAAACGGTAACAGGTCACATGTATGTTCTGGATAAGGATCTGTATATGGAAGCGTTAAATGATTACCTGTCACTGTTTATTTCCAAAGAAGCAATGGCGGAAATATCACGTGGCAATGTTCTTTCTTCTGCCAGTAACTATGGAACAAAGGAAACTGGGGTTTCCATTGCCCAGACGATTTCCACAAATGACTGCTATGCGCCGATTGATGAAATCTGCACAACAAAGGAGCAGATTCTGGAATATCTGAAATACGGATCAGATACACAGAAAGAATACTATACTGTGGAAAAGTATGATACGGTTGCCGGTGTCGGCTCAAAAAACCATGGTCTTTCCGCAACCCAGGTCATGATGATCAACAGTGATCAGATTTCTTCTGTGGACCAGGTTTTGCCCGAAGGCATGCAGTTATGTGTTACCTATTTTGAATCTCCGATTGATGTAACGGTATACAGACAGACACTGCGCAGTGAAACGGTATTCTTTGATACCGTCTATACAACGGATGAAACAATGCTGGCAGGCGAAAGTCTGGTCAGTCAGGAAGGCTCAAATGGATCGAGAAATGCACTGTATTCCGAAAAATGGATCAATGGTGTTCTTGTCTCAGGTAAACTGGAATCTTCCAGTCAGACAAAGGCACCAGTCAGTGAGGTTGTTGTACAGGGAACCAGGCAGCAGCCTGGTGTAGGTACAGGAAATTATGTCTATCCGGTTGAAAATCCTGGAATCTCATGTGTATGGGGCTGCTACTATGGTCATAAGGCAAATGACTTTGTTGATGAATATAACAGATGGGGTGATGTATATGCCTCTGATAATGGAATTGTCATCGTCAATACATACGATTCGATTTCCGGCTGGTATGTCAAGATTGATCATCAGAACGGATATGTATCCTATTATGGACATATGATACAGCAGTCTCCTTTGTCAGTCGGTTCCATCGTCGAAAAAGGACAGGTCATCGGACAGATCGGCATGACTGGTCTTGCAACAGGTCCACATGTACATTTCTATGTAGCCTATGAAGGAAAAGAGCTGGATGTATGTAATGAACTGGATGGATTCCCATCGTGTGAAGGGCTGGTGCGAGGATGAGATTTGCGTTATTATGCTCAGGTTCCAAAGGAAACAGCTTTTATGTGGAACATGAGGGAACAAAGGTTCTGATCGATTGTGGCGGTACGAAAAAATATCTGTTTTCTGCTTTGGAAAAACTGAAAGTCGGAGTAGATCAGCTGAATGGGCTTGTTGTTACACATGATCACAGTGATCATGTTTCTCAGATCCGCTTCTTTCAGAATATTCCGGTATATTCGCCGGTTACCTTACCGGATCTGGATGTTTTTGAAGTCAGGCCGATGCAGAAATTTACAATCGGATCGATGATCTTTACTCCGGTTCCCTTATCTCACGATGCCTACCACACAACAGGTTATGTGATTGAAACAGGACAGGAAAAGCTGGTGTATATCACGGATACCGGGTATCTGCCATCACGGTATCAGCCGTTGCTGGAAGGGGCAGACTATTATGTCCTTGAGTGCAACCACGATGTGGGAATGCTCATGCGTACAAGCCGTCCACAGTATCTGAAACAGAGAATCTGTTCGGATGAGGGACATCTGAATAATGAAGATTGTGCAGAAGCACTTGCACATTTTATTGATCTCAATACGAAACTGGTCGTTCTGGCACATATTTCCCAGCAGGCAAATACAAGAGAACTGGCATTGCATACTGTTGTGGAACGGTTGCAGGAAGAAAAGGATCGCTGCAGGAAGGATCTGATGATCTGTGCGGCTGGTCAGTTTGAAATGATTATGAAAGGAGAAGACGATGAAGAAATGGATCCCGGTACTGTTAACAGCCCTGTTCATCTGGAATATCGGACTGACAATTACGCTGATTTCTGATAATACAGTGTCTTCTTCTGATGAAAACCAGACTGACTCACAAGACATCAATGCAAGAAAGTATCTGACAGAAGTCACATCGATTGTCGATGCGGCAAAGATGAGTCTTGTCAGGGTCAATGCCTATACAGATGAACGCATGACCGTCGGAAATGGAATCATTTATTCCAATGTGGACAATATTGTCTACATCTTTGTCCCGTATAATCTTGTCCATGGCGCTTCTTACCAGACGGTGACGTTTGATTCCGGTGTCAGCTATGATGGATATCTGATTGGGGAAGATTTTACGAGCGGACTTGCACTTCTTGCATGTTATCCGCCGTTTTCTGTGAAAACAATGACATTGGGAAACAGTGATGCAGTGGTGGATGGACAGTATGTTGCGGCTGTTTCGGCAAGGCGACAGGAAAGCTCTGCAGCAATATCTGCCTTTGGCATCGTATCCTCTTCCGGGATGTACCGCACATCCATTCTTTCCAGAATCTATACAGATCTTCTGGCAGTGGATTTTTCAATTACGGAAGATATGTATGGTGGTGCATTGATGAATATCAAAGGAGAAGTGGTCGGCATTCTGACCTCACCTCCATTTCAGGGCATTACCGGTTGTGGCTATGCGGTAGGCATCAATGAAATCAAACTGATTTATGATCAGCTGCTGTATAAAGGTTCAGTGACAAGAGGAAATCCCGGTATTGTATATCGCGAGGTATCCTATATGGAATCCTATGAGAAAAATCAGCTGGATATTCCACTGGACCAGAGCACAGGGATGCTGGTTACATATGTATGGGACGAAGGTGCTTCCCAGCATACGCTCAAGGCAGGAGATGTCATCCTGAGTGCGGATGAAGAAGAACTGACGACCGCACAGGTATTCCGCAAAGTTCTGTATTCACATAATCCGGGAGATACGGTGGATCTTGTTTACCTGTCTGATGGGGAAAAGCATTCCATCTCGCTGATGCTGAAATGATACGGATTGCAGCAGTTGGCAGGATCAAGGAAAAATGGATGCGGGAAGGGATTGCGGATTACCTGAAACGCATTCAGCCATATGAGAAAACGGAAATTATCGAAGTAGATGATGAAAAAGCACCGGAGTCAAATTCGGCTGCTGAAAATGAAAAAGTGAAGCTGGCTGAAGGAACAAAGCTTCTCAGGCAGATCAAAGATACCGATTATGTTGTTCTGCTGGACCTGGCTGGAAAGGAAATGGATTCCGTATCTCTTTCAAAGCATATTGAATCCGTGCATACAAGAGGTTATAACAGGATTGTTTTTGTGATCGGCGGTTCTCTTGGTGTCAGCTCACAGCTGATCGCAAGAGCTGATTTCAGATGGAAACTTTCAGTCAATACCTTTCCTCATCAGCTGTGTAGAATCATTGTACTGGAGCAGATTTATCGGGCATTCCGTATTCTTCATAACGAACCTTATCATAAATAGTGTCATACCAGTATGAGATCTTTGAAGTGATATGCTTTTTGAAAATTTCATGAAATCATAGTTTGTGAAAATATGTAAATTATGCATAAATAAAGGACTGATTTGTGCAATCTTGTTAAAAAGTGACAATGTAACCGCTTGTAACATTCAACTTGTTGGTTTAAAATGATTCTTGTAAACAAATCAGGAGGATAGATCACAATGAAGCAGATCTCAGTTACAGTTATTGACCCAGTAGGATTACACGCACGTCCAGCTACTGTTGCAGTTAATGCAGCATCCAAGTTCAAGTGTGAAGTTAAGGTAGCTTACAAGGGCCGTACAGTAAATATGAAGTCCATCATGGGTGTTATGTCTTTAGGTATCCCAACACAGTCTGAAATTACAGTCTCCTGTGAAGGTGAAGACGAAGAAGTCGCTGTAAAGACAATCGAAGATGTACTTCGCACACAGAAAGTAATTGCTTAAGTTTGATTCTTTCACGGAAGGAAGAGCTGTGTGCTCTTCCTTTTTTTCCAAAAACACAGGTATAGAAAAGAGGATAATTGAAATGTACCAGGATGATTACAGAAGATGGCTCGAGCACGATCTTGAAGATGTCGATCTGAAGACAGAACTGATGAAGATCAGTGGCGACGACGATGCGATCAAGGAAAGATTCGCAGTAGCACTGAAGTTTGGTACCGCCGGGTTACGTGGTACACTTGGTGCCGGTACAAACAGAATGAACATCTGGGTAGTCCGGCAGGCTACACAGGGTGTTGCTGACTGGGTAAAGACACAGGGTGGCACACAGACTGTTGCGATTGCGTATGACTCCCGTCTGAAGGGATGGAATTTCACAAGAGATGCAGCTGGTGTTCTTGCGGCAAATGGTATTCATGTACGTATCTATGATGAACTGATGCCTGTTCCTGCATTAAGCTTTGCGACAAGATATTACAACTGTAATGCAGGTATCATGGTTACAGCATCTCATAACCCGGCTCAGTACAACGGTTATAAGGCATATGGACCGGATGGATGCCAGATGACGGATGATGCGGCAGCAGTTGTTTATGCTTCCATCCAGAATACGGATGTTCTGACTGGAGCAAAGTATATGAGCTTTGCGGAAGGCGTCAACAGCGGCATGATCGAATTTGTCGGTGATGACTGCAAGGCAGCTCTGTATGAAGCAATCGAAGCGCGTCAGGTCAGACCTGGATTATGTGCTACTGCCGGATTGAAGCTTGTCTATTCTCCATTAAACGGAACAGGTCTTGTTCCTGTTACCAAGGTTCTAAAGGATATTGGTATTGATGATATTACAATTGTTCCGGAACAGGAATATCCAAACGGTTACTTCACAACATGTTCCTATCCGAATCCTGAAATCTATGCAGCTATGGAAAAGGGTGTTGAACTGGCAAAGGAAACAGGTGCAGATCTGATGCTGGCGACTGACCCGGATGCAGACAGAGTCGGTATCGCAATGAAGTGCCCGGATGGCAGCTATGAGCTTGTCAGCGGTAATGAAATGGGTGTTCTGTTACTGGATTACATCTGTGCAGGACGTATTGAAAAGGGTACGATGCCGGCAAACCCTGTTGCGGTTGAATCCATCGTTTCCACACCTCTTGCTGAAAAGGTTGCTGAACATTATGGTGTTGAACTCCGCCATACACTGACAGGGTTCAAGTGGATTGGTGATCAGATTGCAAAGCTTGAAGCTGCTGGCGAAGTTGACCGCTTCATCTTCGGTTTCGAAGAAAGCTATGGATACCTGGCTGGACCATATGTACGTGACAAGGACGCCGTAATCGGTTCCATGCTCATCTGTGAAATGGCAGCTTACTACAGATCCATCGGTTCTTCCATCAAGCAGAGACTCGAAGAAATCTATGCAGAATATGGCAGATATCTCAATAAGGTAGACTCCTATGAATTCCCGGGTCTTTCCGGTATGGATAAGATGGCTGGTATCATGGCTTCCTTAAGAGCAGATGCACCAAAGGAATTTGCAGGTAAGGCAGTTGTCAAGGTTACTGACTACCAGGATACAGAGGCTACAGGTCTGCCAAAGGCTGATGTCCTCCGTTATGATCTGGAAGATGGTGCTGTTGTTATTGTCAGACCTTCTGGAACAGAACCGAAGATCAAGACATACTTCACAACAAAGGGTGCAGACCTGGCAGAAGCACAGGCTGAAAAGGATGCCCTGACAGAAGCAATCAAGCCTCTGTTTGCTTAAGATTTCCTACAAAGATGCAGTCAATACAGGCTGTGTCTTTTTTTATTTTTTGTGCAGTTTTTATACTTTGTATGATTTTTGAAAGACAGCTGTTTCTGCTTGAAGTATTGTCTGCTAAAATGAAACAACGAAAAATGGAGGAAAAGATCATGGATGACAGACAACGACTGCAGGCTTTCCATCAGGGACAATGTATTGATGCATACCGCCTGTTTGGAGCACACTTCTGCGTGGAAAATCATCGTAAGGGAGTACGTTTTACGGTTTATGCACCACATGCTGTGCGTGTATGGCTAGCCGGAAGCTTTACGGACTGGGATTTGAGGAAAATTGAAATGCACCGGAGTGAAGACAGCAGTGTCTGGCAGGTATTTGTACCGGATCTTGTGGAATGGGAAAGCTACCGTTATCTGATTGAGGATTTCCGTGGAAATATTCTGTATAAATCTGATCCATATGCCTTCTACAGTGAAACAAGACCATCCTCAGCTTCCAAGCTGTTTGATATTGATCAGCTTAACTGGACGGATCTGTGGTGGATGCGGGAAAGAAATGAGAATTTTGAAGGACCGATGAATATCTACGAAGTTCATGCTGGGGGCTGGAAGAAAAACGGAAAGTATTTCTATACATATCCGGATCTGGAGCGTGAATTGATTCCGTATGTCAAGGAGATGGGCTTTACACATATTGAACTGCTGCCACTCAATGAATATCCGTTTGATGGTTCGTGGGGATATCAGGCAAGCGGCTATTATTCTCTGACATCCCGTTATGGTAATCCGAAGGAATTTGCATCTTTTGTCAATGCATGCCACAATGCAGGAATCGGTGTCATCATGGATATCGTACCGGTACATTTTGTTAAAGATGCATTCGGACTTCGTTACTTTGATGGAATGCCGCTTTATGAATATGCGGATCATGAAAACCAGGAAAGCCAGTGGGATACGATGAACTTCAACCTGTGGAATGAAGAGGTCAGATGCTTTCTGATGAGTGCTGCTGCTTTCTGGCTGGATGTGTATCATATTGATGGGTTACGTGTGGATGCTGTATCCAATCTGATCTATTGGGGTGGAAACAAAGACAGAGGACAGAATGAAGGGTCTTTGAATTTTGTCAAACGTATGAATTATCTGCTGAAAACATCCTTCCCGGGCATCATGATGATTGCGGAAGATTCCAGTGATTTCCCTAAGGTGACTGCATCCACATTGGATGGCGGTCTTGGGTTTGACTATAAATGGGACCTTGGCTGGATGAATGATACGCTGAAATATTATTCGACAGATCCGTTTTTCAGGCATTTCGACCATCATAAGATCACATTCTCCATGGCATATTTCCATTCAGAACGTTTCCTGCTGCCGTTTTCTCATGATGAAAACGTGCATGGAAAGAAAACCATCATTGATCGGATGTGGGGAAGCTATGAACAGAAGTTTTCTCAGGTCAGAAATCTGTATGCCTACATGTTTGCTCATCCTGGCAAGAAGCTGAACTTCATGGGAAATGAACTGGCAATGATCCGTGAGTTCGATGAAAAGAAGGAGCTTGACTGGTTTCTGCTGAAATATCCGATCCACGATGCGTTCCACCGTTTCTTCAAAGATCTGAACCATATCTATCTTTCTCATCCATGTCTGTATGAAAAAGACTATCAGGGATTTGAAGGATTTCAGTGGATGGATGCCGATAACTGGAAGGACAGTATTTATATATTTTATCGCCACGACGAAAAAGAGTGCATTGTGTGCGTTATGAACTGCAGGGAAGTTGGGTATGAAAATTATGAAATTTCCGTCCCGTTTTCAGGAAAATATGAAGAAATTCTCAATACCGAAGACACAAAATACGCAGGATGTGGTATTGTAAACAGCGGGACTGTCGAATCCTCGTGTAAAGAGGGCGTAGACAGACTCACGATACAAATCGCTCCATGGAGTGCAATGTATCTGCGAGTTTCAAAATAAATGAAAAAAGGGGTAAGAAAATGTTTAAGAATAAGTCTGAATTCAAACGCGAGTACACCCGTCGTCTTGTAGAGGCGTATGGCTGTGCGGTTGAAGAAACTCATCCAACTGAGAAGTACATGGTTCTGGGCAACATGGTTCGTGACTATGCTTCCATCAACTGGAAGGACACGAAGGCTGCCGTCAAGTACTTCAACGCAAAACAGGTTTACTATTTCTCCATCGAATTTCTGCTTGGCAAGATGCTGACAAGTAACCTCAAAAACCTTGGCATCTATGATATGGTTGTGGAAGGTCTCAAGGATCTTGACATCGACTATGAAGAAATTGCAAAGCTTGAACTGGATCCAGGTCTTGGAAACGGTGGTCTTGGCAGACTTGCTGCATGCTTCATGGATTCTGGCGCATCCCTGAATTATGCACTGAACGGAAACTGCATCCGTTACCGTTCCGGTCTTTTTGAACAGCGTATTAACGATGCTGGTGAACAGGTCGAAATTCCTGACTTCTGGATGCGGTATGGTAACCCATGGGAAATCCGTAAGCCAAAGCATGCAGTAGAAGTCAAGTTCTACGGTCACATTGATACATATTATGACAATAATGGTGATATGCACTTCAACCATGTTGATGCAACAAAGGTTATGGCTGTTCCATATGACATGCCATTAATCGGTGCAGACACAACAATGACAAATACACTCCGTTTATGGAGTGCTGAACCATCCGAATATCCATCCTACATGAATGAAAGAGACTATCTGAACCTTGTAGATGATATCTGCCTCAAGCTGTATCCGGATGATTCCACAGAAAAGGGTAAGTACCAGAGACTGATGCAGGAATACTTCTTCGTATCTGCCGGTATTCACTCCATTATCGAATCTCATAAGAAGCAGTATGGTACACTGGACAACCTTGGTGAAAAGGTTGCAATCCAGATGAATGATACGCATCCTGTTCTTGCAATTCCGGAACTGATGAGAGTCCTGATGGATGACAACGGTTATTCCTGGGATCGCGCCTGGGCAATCACAAAAGAAACAATGGCATATACAAACCACACAGTCATGAGCGAAGCTCTTGAAAAGTGGCCTGTCAGCTATGTTTCCAACCTGTTGCCAAGACTGATGATGATCATCGAAGAAATCGACAGACGTGTTGTCAGAGAAGTTGCTGCTAGAAACAACAATGACCATGCTCTTGCTGAAAGAGTACGTGTCATCCAGGGTGGTCAGGTTCATATGGCATTACTTGCAATCCATGGTTCCCATGCGATCAACGGTGTTGCCAAGATCCATTCTGAAATTCTGAAGGACGATCTGTTCAATGATTTCTATCGTATGGATCCGGATATGTTCCAGAACAAGACAAATGGTATTACACCAAGAAGATGGATGCTCCACTGCAATCCACAGCTCAAAAACATGCTGGATGAGCTGATCGGTACAGAATATCAGTCTGATTACACACACTTTGCAGATCTGATGAAGTTTGTGGATGATCCTGCTGTTCAGGAAAGATTCCTTGCAGTCAAGCAGGAAAGAAAGAATATCCTTGCTGCATACATCAAGGAACTGACAGGCATTGAAGTGGATCCATATTCCATCTTTGATACACAGGCAAAGCGTCTGCATGCATATAAGCGTCAGCTGTTGAACATTCTGCAGGTCATCTACAGATATCAGAGAATCAAGTCTGATCCGAACTACAGAATGGTTCCACATACATATCTGTTTGGTGCAAAGGCTGCAGGCAGCTATGTATTTGCCAAGAAGGTCATCAAGCTGATCAACTGTGTTGCCAAGGTTGTCAACAATGACCCGGATGTCAAGGGAATGATCAAGGTTGTATTCCTTCCGAACTACTGTGTTTCTATGTCTGAAATCCTTGTGCCTGGTACAGATATCTCTGAACAGATTTCTACAGCAGGTAAGGAAGCTTCCGGTACAGGTAACATGAAGTTCATGATGAACGGTGCAATTACACTGGGAACACTGGATGGTGCAAACGTTGAAATCGATGAACTCGTTGGCAGAGATAACGATGTTATCTTCGGTCATACAGTAGAAGAACTCAATGATCTGAAGTATCACTATAACTACAGAGACTACGTCAACAATGACTGGAGAATCAACAATGTTCTGCAGACACTGACGAACGGTATGTGGAATGGTGATCCAAATGAATTCAGACTCATTCTCAATGAACTCACAACAAAGAATGACGAATTCTTCGTACTGGCTGACTTTGCTGCATATATCGATGCACAGGAAAGAATTGAACAGCTGTATCAGGACCGTTCCAGATGGGCAAGAATGTGCCTTGTTAACATCGCACAGTCTGGCTACTTCTCTTCCGACCGTACAATTGATGAGTATGCGAAGGAAATCTGGGGTCTTGAACCATTGAAATTCTGATCAATTTGTGGCACTCTAAGATATAAGAGTGCCTTTTTTATAAGCTTAGGGGGAGAATACATTATGCCTGCAATGCGTGCATATCTGGATGATTTTGGAAGTATTACGATATGGATGGAAAAAAACTTCTATGGCGGGAAGAGTGACAGCTTTTTCCTTGTCGCAGAAGATGGCTATATGAAGGAACTGGTTGTCAAAAAACTTGTGGAACACGATACACGTGTCAAATATGAGATGACCTGTCCAAGTGATCTGCCGTTTGGCAAAGATTATAAAGTCAGAGAAATACATGGTCTGACGGTACCGCTTGAAATCCGCATGATTGTCAAGCGTCCGGAATTCAACCGGCTTTTTGAATATAAGGGAAATGACCTTGGTGCAACCTATACACCAAAGCATACCGATTTTGCCTTATGGGCGCCAACAGCTGTGTCTGTTACCATTCAGATCACACTGTCAGGTAAAAAATATACATTCCCGATGGAACGTTCAGAACGAGGGGTATGGCGTCTTTCCATTAAGGGAAATCTGCGCCATGCACTGTATGTATACTTTGTGGAAAGAAACGGACAGGTTGTCCGTACCATTGATCCATATGGTTTAAGCTCGGATGGAAATGCATATCACAGTGCAGTTATCGATCTTTCTCAGCTGGAAGCTGTGGAAAAGGTAAAGCCGGCAACGGAGTCATGTTGTGGAGTGGATGCAGTGATTTATGAAGCAAGTGTGCGTGATATGACATCACTGCCATCTTCCAATACAAAAGGACATAGCACGTTCAATGCACTTTGTGAAACTGGTACAACCTACGATGGTATTCCAACCGGATTTGATCATCTGTGTTCACTTGGTATTACACATGTACAGCTGATGCCTGTCCTTGATTTTGCAACAGTAGATGAATATCATCCTTCCAGAAATTACAACTGGGGTTATGATCCGGCGCAGTATATTACACTGGATGGTAGCTATTCTTCAGATCCGAGAGATCCATATGCAAGAATGATTGAATTCAGACGTCTTGTGTCAAAATTCCATGCCCAGGACATCAGAGTTAATCTCGATGTAGTCTATAACCATATGTATGATGTGGATTCTTCTCCTTTCCACAGAGTTCTTCCATATTATTATTTCCGTTATACCGATAACGGTAATCTTTCCAATGGCAGCTATTGTGGTAATGATTTTGCTTCCGATACATCGATGGGCAGAAGATATCTGATTCATGCGATTGAAACACTGATGAAGATCTATGATGTGGATGGTTTCCGTTTCGATCTGATGGGCGTTCTGGATGTCGATACGATGAATCTGATCCTCAAAAAAGCACGTTCCATCAAAAAGGATGCGATGATCTATGGGGAAGGATGGGATCTGCCTACATCTCTGGATTTCAGACGCAAGGCAATGATTGTCAATCAGGATCTGATGCCGCATATCGGTCACTTCAATGATTTCTTCCGTGATGTCACAAAGGGAAAGACATCAGATGATGGTAAATATGACCGTGGCTATCTGACTGGGGATATCGGCATGAGTTTCTCCATCTTAAGTGCACTTGCAGGAAGTGTCATGACAACACCACTGTTCAAACGCTTTGAAGAACCGGATCAGTCCATCAATGGAGCTGAAACACATGATAATCTGACGGTCTGGGATAAGATGCACTATTGCTGCAGCAATGATACTAGAGAAGTGCGTTATCAGAAGATGAAAATGATCATTCTCTCCATGTTTGTATCTCAGGGGATTCCATTCCTGCATGAAGGTATTGAATTTTGTGGAACAAAGAAAGATAATCCGAATTCCTATAACTCACCAGATCATATCAACGGCATGGACTGGCAAAGAGCAAGATTCAATCGTCATATGATTGAATATACAAGAAAGTGCATCGCTTTAAGAAAGAAGTATCCGGAATTCCGCTTGCATACAAGCAAGGAAATCTATGCACAGGTACTGTTATCCCATCGTGATGATGGTACGGTATCCTATACAATACAGGCGGCTGATCCAACATGTGGATATAAGAAAGTACTTGTACTCATCAATCCGATGGATCGAGAGTTCAATTATTCCTGTGAAGAAGGATGGCAGCTTATCTTTGATACCGATGGCAACAGCCATGAGGAACACCTCCATAACATGCATCTTCCGGCAAGAAGCATGCTTGTATTCAGACAGAATTGAGGGCATTTTGAGAAAGACCACTGCTGAAAAGAGGCGGTGGTCCTGTTTGTTGATAAGCATTTCGATGTATCTTTTGAAAGTGTCAGATGCAGGGAAGATGGTACAGAAGTGCGTTTTTATAAAATGTCGCCTGTCAGGCGACCAACAGCATTGTAAAGCAGAATATAATTCCGAATGTAAGTAGGAAACGGATTAAGCAGTTTCCGGACAGGGAGAATTCAAATGAAACCAGGTGCGAAAGATATTCTGAAAGTCAGAATTACAAAGTCGGTATTCGATGTTGATGCGCTATGTATTCACACACGTTACGTTTATGAAATATTACCAGATGGCGAAATTATATATTCGATCAAAGAGAAGGGGATAAGAAAAGCTGTAGAAAGATATTCGTATCATAATGCCACTATAAATGACTACACAGAACTGTGTAAACGGATTAATGCATGTATCGAAAAGGCAGATACGTTGAATGAGTACACGAATGATACAGGTACAGAGGTCATACTGTACAGACCTTTCAGTCGGAAAGAAATAATGGATGGTGGATATGGAAGAGAAGACGAAGATCTGCGAAGAATTGTGTTTCACTATATTTACAGATTCTGCGGATAAAGTTTATAAAGGATGATGTGTTTCACACCATCATTCCACTGACACCAGTCACTGCTGGATAGGTTGGTCCCAATAACGCAATTGATGAAAAGACTCATGATAAAATTCTTGCGTTTTGTGTGATTCCTCATTCAAAAGCAGAAAACGCAGAATACTATAAAACACAAAGAGTTTTACGAACAGATATCTGTGTCGGTTGCTTGATGTACGAAACCTTCAAATGATACTCTCGGATAAACCTGGAAGCAAAAGTATATTACAGTTCAATCTGAATAAATAAGGGCACAGGATATACAGTATAGCCAGTACAGGAAAGAAGACTGTATTCCGGAATAACGAATGATGATATAGGGATATCCATTCATCCAGATTGCATTCCTGTAATTGTTTCTGTTCACACTGTCACTGCACAACAAATGCAGTGACTTTTGTTATAATGGGGATATGAATAAGGAGACCTGCTATATGCGTATACAATATAAGATCATGACAGCAGTCATATCTGCTTCTCTGTTATGTCCAATAATGAATGTACCTGTTGTGGCAGAGGAACAGGATTTTGATACATTTCTGAATGAATGCTTTGTTCAGCTTGTTGATAAGGATTACCTGACGGTGCATTATTCCCTGAAAAATCCGGAGAACTATGGTGTGACTGTACCGGAGCCATCTTTGGGTGAAATATCCTGGGATGATTATGAACAGGACCGTGAAGAAGCGAAGGCAATGCTGGACAGGCTTCTTGGTTATGATAGAGATTCATTAACGGAACAACAGAAAAATGAATATGATTCTCTGGAATCATATCTGAACGATATGATTACTCTGAATACATATCCATACTTTGACTTTGCTTTCTATGCCTCAGGTGGTGTGCTGGATGCCATTCAGACAAATCTTTCAGAATTCACATTTTATACAGAAGAGGATTTTGAAGATTATCTCGAAATTGTTGCGGATGTGGATGACTATCTGGATGACTGTCTGGAACTGACACAGATCCAGGCGGAAGCCGGTTATTTTCTGAATGAAGGACAGTTGAATGAAACACTGGATGCGATTGATGCCTTTCTGGAAAAAACAGATGATAATGCGCTGATCATCAGTTTCAATGATGCTGTGGATGCGTATGAAGGACTGGATGAAGGGACGGTACAGTCACTCAAGGATCGTAATGCACAGTTAATCAAAGAGGAAGTCATTCCTGCCTATGAAGAAGTATCTTCCACATTGCGCTCACTTGCAGGCAGCCGAAAGGGTGGCGATGCTGTATGTGACTTGGAAGGTGGAAAGGAATACTATGAAGCCCTGGCTGTATCAAAGACAGGTAAGGATGCAGATGTACAGAGCCTTCTGGATACATGCAACAGCTTTCTGAAACGTGCCATGCAGGATTATCTTGCGGTGATTCAGAAAGAAGACTATTCCTTTATGTA
This sequence comes from uncultured Erysipelotrichaceae bacterium, assembly GCA_945877405.1. GTDB lineage: Bacteria > Bacillota_I > Bacilli_A > Erysipelotrichales > Erysipelotrichaceae > Bulleidia. Next base: position 29,770 of record CAMCSA010000007.1, read on the forward strand.
TGAGACCATTGAAATGGAATCTGCTGAGGAAATACTGGATTATCTGCATGAACAGATGAGGGATATTCCTGAGATGCCGGAAGCACAATGGAGCGTCAGTTATCTTGATCCAAGTATTGCTTCTGATTCCATCAATGCATACTATGTCATTCCACCGGTGGATGATCGCAGCAGCAATGTTATGAAGATCAATGGCGATAATGTATATGATACAAACAGTCTGTATGAAACACTTGCACACGAAGGGTTCCCGGGACACATGTATCAGAATGTTATTTATTATGAAGACGGCCAGAGTGTGATGCGTTATCTGACTTCTCCGATTGGTTATACCGAAGGATGGGCAATGTATGCGGAAATGCTGGGATGGAGCTGGTCTCCGTTATCTGATGATGCCAATACATACAATGCCCTTTCCACAGCAATCAACTATGTACTGGATGCGGCTGTGGATCTAGGCGTCAATGGTCTTGGCTGGAGCATAGAAGATGTAGAAAAATACCTGGAACAGCAGGGGTTCAATACTTCCATTGCGGAAGCACTGTATGAGTTTGTAACATTACAGCCTGGTGTGATTCTTCCGTATGGTTATGGGCTTGCAGAAATGATGAATCTTCGCTATGAGGCACAGGACGTATTAAAGGATGATTTCAAAGCGGAAGACTATCATGAAGTGATTCTGAATGGTGGCGCAAGACCATTTGAAAAGGTGGAAGCAGATGTTCATACATGGCTGTATGGAACAGACAGTCCTGCACCAGCTGTGGAAAAAAGCGGGATGTCACCTGTAATGATGGCGGTATTTGGTGGTGTGGCAGTATTTGCTGTAGTGATGATTGTTGTGGTGATCAATGGACGGAGGAAAAAGAAACATGGAGCATAATGATTGGTGGCCATGGCTGCAGGAAGAGTGGCAGCAACCATATTTCAGACAGCTCTCTGCCTTTGTGCATGAACAGTACGAAAAACATGAAGTGTACCCGCCAAAACATCTTGTCTTTTCTGCTTTTGAAAGCTGTACATATAAAGATATCAGTGTTGTGATTTTGGGACAGGATCCATACCATGAACCAGGTCAGGCACATGGCATGTGTTTTTCCGTATGTCCAGGTGTTATGACGCCTCCTTCTTTACGGAACATCTATCAAGAACTGCAGCAGGAACTTGGCTGCAGGATTCCCAATAACGGATATCTGATGCCTTGGGCAAAGCAGGGGGTATTTCTTCTCAATGCTGTGATGACAGTGGAAAGAGGAAAGGCAAACAGTCATGCCGGGAAAGGATGGGAAACCTTTACGGATCATGTCATTGCCCATATCAATGAGAAAACTGAACCTGTTGTCTTTCTGCTTTGGGGAAGAAATGCCAGAGCGAAAGCAAAGATGATTGATCATAACAGGCATCTTGTGCTGGAATGTGCGCATCCATCCCCATTGAGTGCTTATCATGGATTCTTCGGCTGTAATCATTTTGTGCAGGCAAATGCATTCCTGAAAGCCCATGGCAGAAATGAAATCAACTGGCAGATACCGGATCTTTTATGAATGAAAAGAAATACGATGAAAACTGGGTCATGACAAGAAGAAATCCCAATCATGGCCTGCATCCGATCAAAGAAGCACTTGCTAGACACAGCAATCCACAGAATGATCTGAAATTCATTCATGTTGCCGGAACAAACGGGAAGGGATCGGTATGCTGCTATATCAGGGATGTGCTTGTGGCACATGGTTATCGGACTGGGATGTTCACTTCTCCCCATCTGGTACATCATTTCGACCGGATCACAGTCAATGGCACATGGATTTCCAAACAGGATTACCAGGAAATCCTTGATGCATGCATCGATGATATTCTGGAGTTGGATCTTGGCATGTTTGAGATCGCATTGCTGATTGGACTCATTCATTTCAAAAAGCAGAAAACAGATTATGTTGTATTGGAGTGTGGACTAGGAGGAAGGTTGGATAATACCAATGTCATTCCTTCCCCTGTGATCAGTGTGATCACAACAATCGGTTCTGATCATGCCGCATTACTGGGAAACAGAGTGCAACAGGTGGCATTTGAAAAAGCAGGCATCATCCGGGAACATGTACCGGTATGTGTCGGGCTTGTTTCAAAGCAAGCAAGGCGTGTGATTGCTGCTGTGGCTGATCGAAAACATGCACCGATTACATTTACACCTGAAGTGCGGGTAATTGAAACGGATGAATTTGCGTATGAGCATGATGTTTACGAACTTTCATCTGCTGCTTCCTATCAGAAAGAAAACGCACTGCTTGCATTAAGGGTTCTGAAATCCATTGGAATTGATATTCATGATGACGCAACGAAACAGGCACTGCACAAAAGCAGCTGGAAAGGCAGGTTTGAAAAAGTTGGAACACATCCGGATATCTATCTAGATGGTGCCCATAATAAAGAAGGAATTGAAGCCCTTGTCAGAAACTATGACCGTCTGAGCAGACCTGTTATTACGGTGTTTTCAGCTTTGAAGGACAAACCGGGAAGGTGGATGGCATCAGAACTGTCACAGGTCAGTGATGAACTGATTATCACAAGTATTAATAACGGAAGATTTGATTCCATGGATTCTCTTTCAGTAGGTGGTGCAATCATGGTTGCAGATGAGAATCAGGCGGTAGATGAAGCAATCAGACTTGCAGGTGAAAACGGTACAGTTGTCATCTGCGGTTCTCTGTATTTTATTTCAGATATCCGCAGAAGATGGAAAAAGGGACAGGATTGACGTGTTGTGCAATCCTGTTTTCATGTGTTTTCTCAGAAAATGTGTAAACGCTATCATTTTTTCACACAATTAACGTAATCTTTGTGAAAAACGATGCTATAATTTAATCAGCTTAAATAAATGAATCATGGAGGCATATCATAATGAGAGCAAACAACATGGCAGCAATGATACTCGCAGGTGGAAGAGGTAGCCGTCTTCACGACTTAACGAAAAAAGTTGCTAAGCCAGCCGTTCATTTTGGCGGCAAGTATCGTATTATCGATTTTCCATTAAGTAACTGTGCAAACTCCGGCATTTCCAATGTTGGTGTTCTGACACAGTACGAATCCGTTCTTCTGAACGCTTACGTTGCTAAGGACCAGTTCTGGGGTCTTGATACAAATGACGGTGGTGTCTATGTTCTGACACCTCGTGAAAGAGACCAAAAGGGCCTTGATGTTTATCGTGGTACAGCTGATGCCATCACACAGAACATTGACTTCCTGGATGAAATCAATCCGGAATATGTTCTGATTCTTTCTGGTGACCACATCTACAAGATGAACTATGAAAAGATGCTGGCTTATCACCAGATGAAGAATGCAGATGCAACAATCGCAGTATTACAGGTTCCTTTAAAAGAAGCATCCAGATTCGGTATCATGAACTGTGACGAAAACGACATGATCTACGAATTTGAAGAAAAGCCGGCACAGCCAAAGTCCAACCTGGCATCCATGGGTATCTATATCTTCTCCTACAAGACATTGAGAAAATATCTTGTTGCGGATGATAAGAATCCAAATTCCAATCACGACTTCGGTAAGGACATCATTCCTGCATATCTGAATGATGGACGTACACTGGCAGCTTACAGATTCAAGGGTTACTGGAAGGATGTAGGAACTGTTGATTCTCTGTGGGAATCCAACATGGATCTGCTTAAGCCAGGTAACGAACTGGATCTTGGTGATACTTCCTGGAAGATCTATACAGAGGATGTCAACGCATTACCTCAGTATATCGGCGAAGAAGCTGTTGTTGAAAACGCATATATCACACAGGGTGCAGTTATCATGGGCGAAGTCAGAAACTCTGTCATCGGTACAGGATGTGAAGTCGGAAGAGGCGCAAAGGTTATTGATTCCGTCATTCAGCCAGGTGCTAAGATCGGCGAAGGCGCAAAGGTAACACGTTGCATCGTCGCAGACAATGTTGAAGTCGCACCAGGTGCAGTCTATGGCAGTGCTGACAGCGAGTCCATTGAACTTGTTGCCAAGAAGTATGCGGAATAAAGGAGTCGAATAACATGAGAGCATTAGGTATTATCAATTTTGAAAACAGTAATGTGAATATCGGTGGTCTGGATGATTACCGTCCTGCACCGGCGATTGCCTTCCTTGGCAGATATCGTATTATCGACTTTATCCTTTCCAACTACACAAATTCCGGAATTGATAACGTTCAGGTTTACTGCAAGGAAAAGCCAAGAAATCTGATTGAACACCTTGGATCCGGTTCCCACTATAATATCAACTCCAAGCGTGGAAAACTGAGAATTCTCTATGGTGAAAAGAGCTTCTCCTCTCCTGTATATAACCACGATGTAGCCAACTACATGCTGAATATGCAGTACATTGAAGAAGACACAAATCCATATGTCATCATCGCACCAAGCTATTTCATCTACAGTCTAGATTTCTCTACTGTATTACAGACACATATTGAATCACACGCAGACATTACAGCTCTTTATACAAGCACAAATGATGCAAAGGTTCAGTTCCTTGGCTGTGATACACTGGAGATGGATAAGGACAAGAAGGTTACAGGCTTTGGTACAAACCGTGGGAAGAAGAAGGCAAATACAATTTCCATGGAAGCTTATGTCATGACAAAGAAGCTGTTCATCGACCTTGTCAAGAAGGCTGCAGAAACATCTTCTCTGTACTGGCTGAAGGATATCATTGTTGATTCTGTTGAAGAACTCGATATCCGTGGTTATCAGGTAAGAGGCTATGTTGCATGTGTCAACTCTGCTTCTGAATATTTCCGAATCAACATGGAACTCAGAGACCGCAATGTTGCCAAGGGTCTGTTCAAGCCAGGATGGCCAGTCTACACACAGACAAACGACTCTGCTCCAACAACATATGCAACCGGTTCCTGTGTCAAGGGAAGTGTAGTCGCTAATGGATGCTCTATTGAAGGTGAAGTAACTGATTCTGTGATCAGTCGTAACGTCACAGTCCGCAAGGGAGCAATCGTTAAGGATTCCATTATTCTTCCAGGTGCTTATATCGGTGAAAATGTCAAGCTTGATCATGTCATCGTTGACAAGTATGCAATCATCCACCATGTCAAGGCTCTGACAGGTACAGATGAAGAACCGGTATACGTTAAGAGAAGAGACCGTATCTAAGGGGTATAAATACATGGGAAGATCAATTTTATTCGTCGCCAGTGAAGCTCTGCCTTTTGTCAAGACTGGTGGTCTGGCTGACGTAGCAGGTGCTTTGCCAAAGGCTCTTGCCGCAAGAGGACACGATGTCAGAGTTGTTGTTCCTCTGTATTCCAAGGTTATTGAAAAGCACTATGACAAGCTGAACAGAATCGGAACCATTCAGGTTCATTCCGGATGGATCGATCAGCCGGCAACCTATTACACAGCAACTGTTGATGGTGTTGTATATTACTTTATCGAACATCAGTTCTATTTCGAAAGACCTGCGTTGTATGGCTATGAAGATGATGGCGAACGTTTCGCATTCTTCCAGCGTGCAGTTCTGGATATGATCTATTTCATCAACTGGTGGCCGAATATCATCCACTCCAATGACTGGCAGTGCGGTATGATTCCATTAATGTGCCATGCATGTTATGCAAGCGACTACCGTTATCAGATGATCAAGCATGTCTACACAATCCATAACCTTGCATTCCAGGGTAACTTTGGTGTTGATATGCTGCCAAGCTGCCTGGGTCTGCCATACATCTACTTTGATGACGGTTCCATCCGTTTCGATACAGGTATCTCCTTCATGAAGGCAGGACTTGTCTATGCGGATAAGATCACGACAGTATCTCCAACATATGCAAACGAAATCCTGACTGCATCCTATGGTGAAAGAATGGATCAGGTTCTGCGTTACCGTAAGGGAGATCTGTGGGGTATTGTCAACGGTATCGATACTGTTGAATGGGATCCTAAGACAGATAAGAGACTGGTTGCCAACTATGATATCAATGACTGGAAGGAAGGCAAGGCAAAGAACAAGGAAGCTCTGCAGAAGGAACTTGGTCTTGAAGTATGTCCTGACAAGCCTTTGATCGGTCTTGTATCCCGTCTGACAAACCAGAAAGGTATTTACATGATCACAGACCGTATCCGTGAAATCATGGGTATGGATGTACAGTTTGCAGTGCTTGGTTCCGGTGAGGAAAATGCGGAAAATGCATTCAAGTGGATGGAAAATGCATATAAAGGAAAGGCAGTATTCTACTGTGGCTACAATGAAGATCTGGCGCATAGAATCTATGCTTCTTCCGACCTGTTCCTGATGCCATCTCTGTATGAACCATGCGGAATCGGACAGCTGAATGCAATGCGTTACGGCACACTGCCGCTGGTACGTGAAACTGGTGGTCTGAAGGATACAGTACAGCCATATAACCAGTACACCGGCGAAGGCAACGGCTTCAGTTTCTGGGCTGCCAACGCAGATGACATGGTTTATACAATCCGCTGGGCTGTTGAACAGTACTATCACAACAGAGCAGGTTGGGAAGGACTTGTCAACAATGCCATGAATACAGATGTCAGTTGGGAAAAGAGTGCAGCTGTTTATGAACAGCTCTACTATCAGCTGTGCAACTGGTAATTCTGCTGTAATTGCAAGGTCACCCGGGTGGGTGGCCTTTTGTTAAAAAATCGGCTCAGGTGCCTGTTGTGGCAAACACAAGTCAGGTGTTGAATCCAGCCATATGATCTGGCAGAAATTGATGTAATCGATTACATTGAAAACGGGCAGAATGGAAATGAAAAAATACCGGAAAACAGATCATTTTTGTCTGTGAAAACTTTGTCATGGATTATGTTGGGTGTTATAATTACGTTGGCTTAATAAGGAGGCTATTGAAATAATGTCTAAGATTACTGTTAAAGACCTGGACGTCAGAGGCAAGCATGTCATTGTACGTGTAGACTTCAACGTTCCTCACAAGGGAAATGTCATCACAGATGACAACCGTGTCAGAGCGGCTCTCCCTACAATCAACTACTTAACTGAAAATGGAGCAAAGGTTCTTCTGCTTTCTCACCTTGGTAAGGTTAAGACAGAAGAAGACAAGGCAAAGAACGACATGTCCATCGTTGCTGAATGCCTTGCTAAGCTGCAGAGCGCTCCTGTAACATTCGTCAATGCTACAAGAGGTGAAGAACTCGAAAATGCTGTTAAGGCACAGGAAGATGGTTCTATCGTTCTGATGCAGAACACACGTTATGAAAAGGGCGAATCCAAGAACGATCCTGAACTGGGCAAGTACTGGGCTTCCCTGGGTGACCTGTTTGTTGAAGATGCATTCGGTTCTGTTCATAGAGCACATGCTTCTACAGTAGGTATCCCAAGCAACCTTCCTGAAGGATGCGCAGCAGTCGGTTTCCTTGTTGAAAAGGAACTGAATGTACTTGGTGGTGCCTTAAATGATCCAAAGAGACCATTTGTTGCAATTCTTGGTGGTGCTAAGGTTTCTGATAAGATTGGTGTCATTGAAAACCTGCTGAAGATCGCTGACAAGGTCATCATCGGTGGCGGTATGTCCTATACATTCTCTGCAGCTGAAGGTGGCAAGATCGGTGATTCTCTGCTGGAAGCAGATAAGATTGATCTGGCTAAGGAATTCATGGCTAAGGGTGCTGGCAAGCTGTTCCTGCCTGTAGATACAGTTGAAGCAAACGCATTCGATAACGCTACAGAAATCAGAACAGTCAAGGCTGGTGCAGTTGATGATGGTTTCCAGGGTCTGGATATCGGTCCTGAATCTGTTGAACTGTTCAAAAAGGAACTCGAAGGCGCAAAGACAGTATTCTGGAATGGCCCAATGGGTGTATTCGAAAAGCCTGAATATGCTAAGGGCACAGTAGCTGTATGTGAAGCAATTGCTAACCTTGAAGGTGCAACAACAATCATCGGTGGTGGTGACTCCGCTTCTGCTGCTAAGAACCTCGGCTTTGCTGACAAATTCTCCCACATCTCCACAGGTGGCGGTGCATCTCTTGAATTCATGGAAGGAAAGGAATTACCGGGTGTAGCAATCATTCCGGAAAAATAAGAATCTTATGACAAGAAGACCAATTATTTTCGGTAACTGGAAAATGAACAAGACTCCAGCTGAAGCAAAGGCATTCTTTGACGGCATGGCTGGATATGTTACAGGCGAAGAAGCAGCTGAATACGGTGTCGGCGTACCATTTGTTGATCTGGATGTCGCTGTTAGAAACGCTGGAGCATTAAGCGTCGGTGCAGAAAACTGCAACGAACTGGATTCCGGTGCATATACAGGTGAAGTCTCCGTACCAATGCTCAAGGAAATTGGTATCACATACTGCATCATCGGACATTCCGAAAGAAGAACATACTATAATGAAACATCTGCTCATTGCGCTGCAAAGGCAAAGAGACTGTTTGCTTCCGATATCACACCAATTCTGTGCATCGGTGAAACAGAAGCTGAATATGATGCAGGCAAGACAGAAGAAGTTGTCAGAACTCAGCTGAAGGAATCCCTGGAAGGACTCACAGCTGAAGAAGTAGGCAAGATCGTTCTTGCTTATGAACCAATCTGGGCAATCGGTACAGGTAAGTCCGCAGATGTCAACACAGCTGAAGCATGCTGCAAGCTGTGCCGTGATACAGTACGCGAACTGTATGGCGATGAAGCTGCTGAATCCGTACGTGTACAGTATGGTGGATCTGTCAAGCCAACAAACATCAAGGAATATATGGCTTGTGCAGACATCGACGGTGCTCTGATCGGTGGCGCATCCCTGAAGGTTGACTCCTTCAAGGAACTGGTTGACGCTACAAAGTAAGGTTTCAAAGAGAAAGCTCTTGAAATAAATTAAGGTTATCAATAGGAGGAAAACAAAGATGCCTAATTTCGTAGATCCAATTGCTGAAGTACATGCTCGTGAAGTCATCGACTCTCGTGGCAATCCTACAGTAGAATGTGAAGTTACAACAGAATCCGGTGCATGGGGACGTGCAATCGTTCCATCTGGTGCTTCTACAGGTGAAAGAGAAGCTCTCGAACTCAGAGACGGCGATAAGAACCGTTTCGATGGTAAGGGTACATTAAAGGCTGTTGCTAACGTAAACGAAAAGATCGCTCCAAAGGTTCTCGGTCTGAACGTATTCGATCAGGCAGCTGTCGATAAGGCTATGCTCGACCTGGACGGAACACCATTCAAGTCCAACCTCGGTGCAAACGCTACTCTGGCTGTTTCTCTGGCTACAGCACGTGCTGCTGCTGACTCCTGTGGTCTGCCACTGTACAAGTACATTGGTGGTACAAACGCAAAGGTTCTGCCAGTTCCAATGATGAACGTCCTCAATGGTGGTTCCCATGCTGACTCCACAGTTGACTGCCAGGAATACATGATCATGCCTGTTGGTGCTACTTCCATTCACGAAGCAGTACGTATGGGTGCTCAGACATTCCATGCTCTGAAGAAGGTTCTGAAGAAGTATGGTTATGACACAGGTGTAGGTGACGAAGGCGGATATGCTCCATCTTCTCTGGCTAACGGTTCCGGACCACTGGAAGAACTCAAGAATGAAGGTCCTCTGGCTCTGATCGCTGAAGCTGTTAAGGCTGCAGGTTTCGAACTCGGTAAGGACATCGCATTTGCTATGGACCTCGCTGCTTCCGAATTCTACAACCCAGAAACAGGTATGTATGAACTTTCCAAGTCCGGCCAGGGCAACCTGACATCTGACCAGATGATCGACATGATCGAAGACTGGACAAACAAGTACCCTCTGATCTCTGTAGAAGATGGTCTTGCTGAAAATGACTGGGATGGCTGGAAGAAGCTGACAGACCGTCTGGGCGACAAGATTCAGCTGGTTGGTGACGACCTGTTCGTTACAAACACAACATATGTCAAGAAGGGTATCGAACTTGGCGTAGCTAATGCTGTTCTGATCAAGGTTAACCAGATTGGTACACTGACAGAAACTCTCGATGCAATCGAAATGGCTAAGGAAGCTAAGTACACAGCAGTAGTTTCCCACCGTTCCGGTGAATCTGAAGACAGCACAATCGCTGACCTGGTAGTTGGTGTCAATGCTGGCCAGATCAAGACTGGTTCCATGAGCCGTACAGACCGTATTGCTAAGTACAACCAGTTAATGAGAATTGAAGAAGAACTCGGCGATGTTGCTGAATTCCGTGGAAGAAAGGGCTTCTACAACGTAAAGGCTCTCTCCGCAGCTGAATAATTCAACTGGATCTCACAAATGAAGCAGAATATTTCGATATTCTGCTTTTTTATGTTATATTCAGCATATGAAAATGGAGCAATTACTGATGACAACATGCCTTGCAGGTATTGTTCTTGCAGGATGTACAACGGCAGGCAATTCAGATAAAGAACTGATAGATCCGTTAGCTGCTTATAAAAATCTGCCAGAAGAAAACAGATACAGGATACTGGGAGATGACAGTCTGGAAGCTATGGTCGAAAATGGAACTGGAGTCATCATCATGGCACAGAAGAATGAAGAAGACAGTCCATATGCAGTATATGTGGTACATGATCTGCTGGAAACATATGATCTGAGTGCAGGGTATTATGAAGTGATGAATGAAGACAATCGAAACCTTGTATCTCTTGTGATAAACAATCTTTCATCAGGAAACGTTTATCTGGAAGATGATATTTCCTGTCCGCTCGTTCTGTTTGTACAGAAGGGTGAAATCGTCAGCCTGTTTGATGATGATTACTTCGAGGATCATCCATCTTATGCTGTACCACAACTACAGCAGGCTATGGAATCCATACAGTCATATTTGGCGGATCAAAAGGTGGATGCCTGTGATGAGGGGTGTCAGCTTGGAGGTTGATCCTCTTTTTTACGTGAAAATCAAGGATCATCCGGAATGTTCGATTGCAACCCAAAATCATGAATGCTATAATAGCAAGGCACAGCGAAAGGAGCTTTTCATATGCTTGACGCGATTTTGATTATTGTATCTGCATTACTGATTATTCTGTCTTTACTGCAGAGTGGAAAAACTGATGGTATGTCAGGTGCATTCACCGGCAATGGTGGTCTGAACCTGTTTGCAAATGTGAAGGAAAGAGGTTCTGAGAAGATTATTTCCAATCTGACACTTGTTCTTGGAATTGTATTCTTCGCACTTGTCATTATTATCCGTCTTGTATGATCAGAACCGGTGCATGCCGGTTTTTATTGTTTTCAAACGAATTTCCGTGTTTTTACAGAAAGCGTGTAATATGTATTTAGAAAGGGGCTGATTGTATGAGTAATATGGAACTTGAAAATCAGATTCTAGCATGGCTGGAAAGCCACCCGAAAAGAAACAGAAGAATTGAAGATATTGTTGAAGGGCTTGGTCAGGATGATCTTGCGGTAAGACAGGTTCTGGATCAGATGGAGCAGAATTATGAGGTGTTCCGTTCTGAAACCGGGCAATATCAGTCCAGGAAAATGGCAGGAGTTGTGGAAGGCAGAATTTCCATCAATCATGCCGGGCTTGGATTTATTGATCGTGAAGATGCAGAATCAATCCGCATCCGTGATAACGCACAGAAAACAGCACTTGATGGAGATACTGTACTTGTACAGTGTCAGCCATGGCAGGTATATGGCACTGTCATTGCAGTATTAAAACGTGCACGTACTCATGTCATCGGTACATTTGAAGATTCCGGACGTGGATTACATCTTGTTCTGGATGATGAAAAGCTGCAGGAAAAGATCAAGCGTGTCAGGTATGACGATGATTTTACACCGATCAGTGGAATGAAGGTTCTCTGTGATATTGAATCTTATGGAATTCCGATGATCCTACGTGTGCGTCAGGTCATCGGTTATAAGGATGATCCTGGAGTTGATATCACTTCCATTCTTCTTGATCATGATATTGAAGGGGAATTCAGTGCGGAAGTCATGGAACAGGTACATTCCATTTCTCAATCTGTCAGTGAAGAAGAAATGAAGGGCAGAGTCAATCTGTGTGATGAAATTACTGTTACCATTGACGGTGATGATTCCAAGGATTTTGATGATGCTGTAAGTGTAGTCAGAAATGGTAATGGATGGCTGCTTAAAGTATCGATTGCGGATGTCTCTCACTATGTAACGGAAGGATCTCCTTTGGATCAGGAAGCCTTGAAAAGAGGGTGTTCCACATATGTGACGGATCGGGTCGTACCGATGCTGCCGCATGAATTATCCAATGGAATCTGCTCATTGAATCCACATGTGATCCGTCTGACACTGACATGTCAGATGCAGGTGGAAGAAGATGGAAGTATTTCTGATTACAGAATCTATCCTTCCTGTATACGGTCAACGGAACGTATGACCTATAACAATGTTAATCGGATCCTGGATGGAGACCAGAAACTGAAAGCACAATATGAACATCTTGGTTCCCTGTTTACGGATCTTGCGGATTGTGCGGATGCGATCCGCAGACATAGAACAGCAAAAGGCGCAATTGCGTTCAACAGCAGTGAATCTGAAATCAGATGCGATAAGAATGGACATCCATATTACGTAGGACCACGACACAGTGGCCATGCGGAAGAGATGATTGAAGACTGCATGATTGCGGCAAATGTATGCGTGGCTAACTTCATGAAATGGCAGGAAATCCCAGCCATTTACCGTATTCATGATGAACCTTCTTCAAAAAGGCTGAATGATTTTGTGCGGACTTCAGAATTGTTGGGACATAAACTGATTCTTCCAAAGAATCAGATCCGCCCGACTGTCATTCAGAACTACCTGGAATCTGTACAGGACAGTGATGAATATCCTGTACTCAGTACATTGTTGTTAAGATGTATGCAGAGGGCAAAATATGATAACCGATGCATCGGTCACTTTGGGCTTGGAGAAGAAGAGTATCTGCATTTTACATCTCCAATCCGTCGTTATCCTGATCTGATTGTACATCGTATGCTGCGGAAGTATTCGTTTGAAGGATGCGTGGATGAAACCCAAAGAGCAATGGATGAACAGATGACTGCAGAGGCTGCAGAACAATCCTCCATTCGGGAAAGGCTCAGCGCAGATGCAGAGTTTGCCTGTGCCGATATGAAAAAAGCGGAATACATGGAAGATCATATCGGAATGATCGCAGAAGGCATCATTACCGGTGTACAGTCTTATGGTATGTATGTACAGTTGCCAAGCACCATTGAAGGTCTTGTCAGAATCTCTGCTATGGGGGATGATTATTTCATCTATGATCAGGCAAGAATGCAGCTTGTCGCAAATGGATCACGAAAGAAATACCGTGTCGGCATGAAGGTTGTTGTCATGTGTATTGGAGCGGATAAAAAACAGGGAAATGTGGATTTTGCTCTTGTCGGTAAAAACGGAAGAGTATATGGAATCAACAGGGTTTCCCAGTTTGGAAAACGCAGAGAGTCTACACATAGAAAAAAGAGTGAAAGGAAAGGCAATGGCAGAAAACAGAACCGGAGAAAAAACCGTAGCGTTTAACCGCAGAGCATCCCATGATTATTTCCTTGAGGAAAAAGTTGAGGCAGGCATGGTTCTGACCGGGACGGAAATCAAATCGATCCGTCAGGGAAAAGTACAGTTCAAGGACAGTTATATTTCCATCTATAAGGGAGAGGCATGGATCAAAGGCATGCACATTTCCGCCTACAAGGAAGGAAATATCTTCAATGTAGATGAAGAAAGGGACAGAAAGCTTCTGTTACATAAAACAGAGATCACCAAACTCCTTAACAAGGTTAAACTGAAAGGATATACGCTGATACCAGTTCGTATGTATCTGAAAAACGGAAGGGCAAAGCTGGAAATTGCTTTGGCAAAAGGTAAGGATCTGTATGACAAACGTCAGACAGATAAGATCAGAGATGCTAAGCGTGAAATGCAGAAAGCTCTGAAGTATCATGGCTGATCAAGCCAATTGAAACATTGGTGGATCCGTGTTATATTACAGACACAGGAAAGATTCTTGTGTCAACCTGTGGGGGTGTAATGGTTTCGACAGGTTAATGTCTGATTCAGACTGCAGTGGAGTGATGACCATATCATCAGTTAAATTTAAACGCAAACAACACAAACAGAAACTACGGTTTCGCTTTCGCTGCCTAATTGCACTCGTAAGTGCTGCAGCGCACCGGCTTTTGTCTTATTCCATTTGATGGAAGCTGCGTATTGAAAATGGATAAGGTGACCCTGATGCCTGTAAGGTGATCCCGACAAATCACAGGCACATTCAGTGACGGTATGTCTGATGGACATGTCACTGTCTTATCAACCATCGGACTAAACTGTAGATGTCTGAATGTGGGGCTTCTCTTGGACAGGGGTTCAATTCCCCTCATCTCCACCATGAATGAAAACTCTGGCTGAACGGTCGGAGTTTTTTTGTGAGATTCAGGATAATCCGATTGTATTATTCTTGCCTTTCGATGATAATGTGGTGTCAATTAAAGTTTAACTTATTCTGTCATTGATGTATTTATGGATTATTATGAAACAATGGAACGGGAGATCCGTTTATTTAAGAACTTTTTCAAGAACGAATGTCCTTTATCTGCAGACGAGATTGTCGAATCGGAAAAGATGTCGAAGGATCAGATCCGTTATCTGATCCATATGAAAAAAAGAAATGTGGAAAAGGAAAATCGATCCTCGTAAGACGATGGAAGGAGCAAGAAAGCACAGGATCTGGGGGATGTACTATCTGTTTGGCAGTGAATTCAGCTATCGGAACAATGGAATGGTTGCAGAGATTGTCAGTCATCATGATGAAATCCCGAAAGATTGCTGTGTACCTTTTCTTCTGTCTGTGTGCATGTTGAATGATTTTGAGTATCCAAAGCTGAATGCGCTGCTTCTGGAAAAGCTGAAAACCCGGGAAAACAGAAATCTCAGCGAAGAAACACTCCAGCATGAATATTTGACTGTTTATGCTTCAGCTGCATATGATCGCGGCCCAAAGTCGATGAAACATCATCTTGCATGGTTTGTGAATCTGGAAGATGCATTACATGAACAGCTGGATTACTATGATCGTGCAAAGAAACATAAAATGACCGCTTCAGAAATTCCGGTCAATATCATGGAGGCTCATATAGCAGTCAAGGATATTCCGTTGGAATCAAACTTCTGTTCTGATCCGGATGATGGGCAAAATGTCATCATTCAGGATGGATGTGTCAAGGATATTGGTATTGTTGCCAATCTGGACGAACTGCAGGAAGATCTGTTCTATGAGCAGATGCCAGGAAAAATACTCCCGGATGAAGATGAAGAAATGTACATGGTGCGCAGAATCGATGAAATGAGAAAAGCAGAAAAACAGGCAGGCATTCCCTTTACAAAGGTGAGTTTTGCTGACATCAATCTTCGTCTGACAAAAGTAGAGGATGTGAGGATCATTCTGCAGAGCGTACTGCGCATGAGCGATGGAGAAGCATTCAGGGTTACGCGTGAGCTGATCAAGGAGAATCCGAATAATGGATGGATGATGACGTTCATAAATAACTCAATCAAAGATGGATATTATAAGGCTATCTGTTTGGATCATTTTTGAATGTTCATTCTTTGTTGCATATGCCGCAAGAAGTTTTTTCTGAAGGAAAGACCAGATGTGATCTTTCTTTTTCGTGAAATGGAAAAAAATAGATACTTGAGATCATTTCCTGTAGGATACTGACATACTAAGGAGCAGGAATATGGAAAACAGAAGTTATAAACACTGGCTTGTCGTAGCAATGATGTGCTGTCTGGCGGCTGGTGCAATCGGTATCTGCACAAATGCGACAGGTGTATTCTACACACCTGTCAGTGAAAGTCTTGGTGTATTACGAGGAAGCTTTGCAATGCACGCTACATTACAGTCACTTGCGATGGCAGTTGTAACACTGTATATACCAAAGATCAAGGATCGCATGAATTACAGACGGGTACTGCTGGCGGGAGTGATCCTGTCTGTTGTGACTACAGCGCTGATGGGAATCAGCAGCTCATTATGGATGTTCTATTTGCTTGGCATCCTCAGGGGTATCGGTACTGGTGTATTTGGAATTGTTCCATTAACAATGATCATTTCCAACTGGTTTGATCAGAAACATGGTCTTGCGACAAGTATTGCGTTAAGCTTTTCCGGGCTGGCAGGAGAGGTTTTCTCACCACTGTTCTCTTCTTTGATCACTTCATTCGGATGGCAGAATGCCTATTTCATTCAGGCAGCGGCATTGCTTGCAGTAACACTGCCTGCCCTTGTTGCCAGATGGACTGTACAGCCAAAGGACAGCAATCTGCTTCCTTATGGATATGAAGAAAAGAATCATGAGCAGATCCGAATCAACCGTTCCGGTTTTAATTTCATTACAGTCAGCTTTGTATGCATGTGCATCTTCTGCATTCTGCATACATCCATCACAGGTGTATCCCAGCATCTTTCCGGTTTTGCGACAAGTATCGGATTGAGTGCTGCTTTTGGAGCAACACTGATATCTTTAACTATGATCGGTAACATTTCCACCAAACTGCTGATCGGTATCATTTCAGACAGATTCGGTCCAATTCGTGCCTGTGTCATTATGATTGTGACAAACATGATTTCTCTTGTTCTGATGATGGCAGGGATGCCTTCTGCCAATGAACTGATTCTGACGATTGGGGCGTTTGTGTTCGGCTCCGTATATGCAGTAGGAGCAGTCGGGCTACCATTGCTGACACGATATTTCTTTGGACAGGAGAACTATTCCATCGCATATGCGAAGATCGGTTTTCTGACAAGTGTGGGAAGTTCCTCTTCATTGACTCTGATCGGTTATCTCTATGATTTTACGGGTACATATCTGTACATGTTTGTCATTGCGATGGCATTTCATATCATTGACCTTTGCCTGCTTATGATCATTATGAAAAAAGTAAAAAATGAATACAACAGATCATCGAAATGAAAAAATATGGAAGACTTTGAATCTTCCATGTTTGTTTTGTGAGTGATTCAGAAATACTGTTGGACCTGAACATCAGTTCTTCTTTTTCTAAAGTATTTTTCTGCTGCTTTTTCTGCTCTGGCTTCCAGATCCTTAAAAACCACCAGTTCCTGCTCGGGTGTAAGATCTTTTCCGTTCACTTCTTTGTATCCCTGTCTGTATCCTTCCTTGTATCCTTGTATATAGCCTTCTTTATACCGATCTGCCATAATAGCTTCAAATGCTTCACACATGATTTCCTGTCTCCTTCTCATTTCTGTTTGCCTGAGTATAGCACGCACGTTGTTTTTGCTGCAATCCAGAATATGCAAAAAGATGTGCCGATTATGTTACATGTTTTTGTTCATTGTATGCGCATTTATATAGTTCCAAAGAATGACACCGTGAGGGGCTGTTAGTCACCAGTAACGTTGTTGATATGCAAAAGAATATGCAGAGCCTGTACAACGCCACCATGGCTGTTATCCTTGACAACAATATCTGCACGTTTCTTCAGTTCAGGATGTCCATTCCCCATTGCAAATTTCAGACCAGCATGATGGAACATATGAATGTCATTTTCTCCATCACCAATACATGCAGACTCACTGCGATCAATGGAAAGCATGTTCTGCAGAAAAGCAAAAGCTTTTCCCTTTCCGGCATCTGCCGAGAAGATTTCAACATATCTTCGATCCAGTGGGGCATACACATGTGGAAAGGATAACAGGGCTTTTCCTGTTTTGAGTCTTGCCTGTTGATTCAGGAAGAAAAACTGCAGTTCTTCCACATCGGATGTCTGCTGCAGGATCATCTTGCGCAGATCCTTTACAACAACAGATTCACGCGTATCTTTACCATAGACAAGATTTCCAAGCATTTTCAGATGGAACCCCTGTACATAGTACTGGTGATTGATATGTGCTGCCGCAGCAAGGCCAGCGCACATGCTTTTTCGGATAATGGATGAAGCGGTTGTTCTATCAAGAAGTGCATTGTAGATATCTTTCCCTGTTTCTGTATCTGTAATCACTGCGCCATTGGAAGAGATGATATAACGGTACAGATCTGTTAATGGCAGCAGCTGGTGCGGCAGACAGGAAAGGCTTCTGCCTGTTGTTGGTACGATTTCGATGCCTGCCTGTTTTGCACGATACAGCATGATGATCGTTTCGGGATCGATTCTGTTATTGGAATTGAGACATGTGCCATCCATGTCAACAGCAAAAATTCGAATTGTCATAGCCTGTTTCTGATTGGTGTCCTTACAGTGGATACTTTAGGATGGAAACTGTATTTCCTCAATGGACATTCCTGTATGTTTGTCATGATTCTCAAGAATTCACACATTATTGCCGATATTGGATGCTTTGGAATACGCAGGAAAAGTCTATAATATCAATACAGACGAGGGATGTTTATGAAAGACAGAAGAAAATGGTTGTGGGTTGCAGTGATTGCGATTGCAGCATGGATCTGTGCCAAAGGGGCGAGAACCATCATGAAAGCAACAACTGGAAGAAGTACATCCTATGGTACCACCAGAAGTGTCATCGAACATCATGCTGAAAACCTGATTCTGGAAACAGGAGCAGCAGAAGTCAATATTGTTCAGGGTGGGATCAATGATGCATATCTGATTGAAACAAACATTCAGGATCTGGATATCGATGATGACGAACGGATTCTCTCCATTCATGATGGATCATCCATGTTCATGGATGAAAAAGCATGGATCCGGATTACGATACCGGATGGACATGTATTCAATGATGTCGAGATTGATACTGGTGCAGGAACACTGGATATTGAGAAACTGACGACCGATTATCTGGACATGGACATCGGAGCAGGGGAAGTAACAATCAATCAGATCAGTGTGCCAAAGCAGGCTGGTATTTCTACTGGAGCGGGAAGGGTGTTTATCGGAAACTGTTTGATGATGAATGCTGACCTGGATCTTGGGACTGGTGAGGTTACAGTGAATGGAGAACTGATGGGCGAAAGCAAAGTCAACTGCGGTATTGGCAAAGTGGACCTGGTTCTAACAGGGGATGACTACACCATCGATTTTGATTCGGGGGTAGGAGAAGCAAATCTGAACGGACAGGTCATGCATGAAGGTACCTATGGAAATGGACGAAACATCATTGAAATTGATGGTGGAATCGGTGAAATCAGCGTGCGTACAGAATAACATAAAAACCAGGGCGAGTGCTCTGGTTTTCAGATGTTCAGTCGAGATCAGCGCCGTTGCTTTCGCAGACTTTCCTGAACCAGTAGAAGGAATCCTTTCTGATTCTCTTCATGTCTTTCAGATCAAATTCATCTCTGTTGACATAGATGAATCCATAACGTTTTGTAATACCCTGATGTGTAGAAATCAGATCGAATGCTGACCATGGTGAATAACCGAACAGTTCAACACCATCTGTGATTGCTTCCTGGCATGCTTTGATGTGCTGGCGGAGGTAATCAATACGATAATCATCATGTACCTTTTCATCTTCTGTTAATGTATCCGGTACACCACAGCCGTTTTCTGTGATGATTAAAGGCAGGTGGTATCTTTCCCATAACTGTCTTAATGTGACACGTAATCCGATCGGATCAATGCCCATACCATAGGATGTGTATACTGCATTAGCGTTTTTCACATTCATCGCAAGACCTGGATAAGTCATCAGACCGGTCATGAAATCCTTCTTTTCAACTGCTTCAGCCTTAAGTTTTTCGCCTTCTTCTGTGGATACATATCTGACACATCCTGCTCCATAATAGTTGAATGCGATGAAGTCTGGATGTCCGTTCTTCATGGCTTCCATATCACCATCAAGGATTTCCGGTGCAACGCCACGATCTTTAAACCACTGCATCAGTGCTTCCGGGTATGTACCGAATACGGCTGTATCCAAAAACAGTCTGTTTCTGAACTGATCCATATCCATTGCGGCAAGGTTATCAGCAGGGGAGCTTGTTGCAGGATAGATAGCTGTAATGTTTGGCGCAGGACCGATCTTGGCATCTGTCATTTCATGACATAATGCCATGGCTTTTGCCTGAGCCAGAAGCATGTGGTGGTTTGCCTGCCAGATTGTCTTTTCATCGCCATAATCACGGTATCCCTGATAGATGACCATCATGTTCTGTTCGTTGATTGTCAGGAAGTACTTGACCTTGCTGCCGTATTCTTCAAAGCATACTCTGCAGTAATTGACAAAGGCGTCAATGCACTGACGGTCTGCCCATCCGCCATATCTGTCCTGCAGGCACTGTGGCAGGTCGAAATGATACAGTGTTACAACCGGTTCAATGCCATACTTGTGACATTCGTCAATGACATCGTGGTAGTGCTGTACACCAATCGGATTGATTTCACCATCGCCTGTCGGAATGATACGTGACCAGGAAATGGAGAAACGGAATTCCTTAAATCCCATTTCAGCCATCAGAGCAATATCTTCCTTGAATCTGTGATAATGGTCAATACCGACCTTGTAGTCTGTTGTTCCTTCTGGAATTTCCGCAGTATCGCATACGGCAGGTGTTCTGCCATCTTCATCCCATGCACCTTCACACTGATAGGCACTGGATGATCCACCCCAAAGGAATCCTTCAGGGAATGGTTTCAGTGTTGTGTAATCCATATATTCTGTTTTCCTTTCTTTGACTGTTAACTGTATTCTATCACTGCCAAAAGAGAAAACGCTTTCGTATTCAGGAACCGGATTCATGTGGAAAAACAGTATTCTGCAGTGGAGAACATGCATACCTGAACCATGTTTGCCCCAACATGATTTCAGATATGAAAAACAGAAATACTTCACTGATACACTGTATCAGATGGAGGTTTCTGTATGTTGTTGTGTTATCTGTATGTATTCTGTATTGGAGCATGCTGTGGTTCATTTGCTCTGCTTGCGGCAGATCGTATTCCTGAAAAAAGAAGTATTGTGAAAGGCAGGAGTCGTTGCACGTACTGTCATCATGTGCTGAGCTGGTATGAGCTGATGCCGTTATTGGGTTATATATTATGCAAAGGCAGATGCCGTTACTGTGGCAGGAAACTGTCCATAGTATATCCATGCATGGAATTGGTTGGAGGAATCCTTGCTTGGATCTGTTTTTTCAGATATGGCTTTAACATGCTGGCAGTTACTTCCTTTTTTGTGATTATGATTCTCACTGTTATCAGCGTTATTGATTTCCGTACACTGCAGATTCATGATGTGACGTTGTATATGCTGGTAATGGCAGGACTGGTACACGATCTGGTCAAAGGAAATGTTCAGCTGTTATCCATGATACAATCGGTATTGACGGTCAGTGTGCCAATGTTTTTGATCAGCAGATTGATCAAAGATGCCTATGGAGAAGGGGATATTCAGCTGATGGCAATTACAGGACTGTTTCTTTCTCCTGCAGAAAACATCCTTGCCGGATTTCTTGGTACATTGTGTGCAGGTGTGTTCGTATTATCCTTGTTTGTGACAGGCAGGGCGCATAAAGGTGCTCATATTCCATTTGCACCATTCCTTTCCATAGGAATTGGTATGGCAATGCTGTATGGGAATGACATCATCAGCTGGTATATCCTCACATTTTTTGGGTGAAGAAAAGCCATGAGGTCATGCCTTCATGGCTTCAAATGCTTTTTCAACATACATCTTTTTTGTTAGTGCAATCGCAATGGCGGAAAGAAGTTCATCATCAGCAGACTGGCGGAATACGTTTTCTGATCTGGAAGTGGTGGATAGAAGAATGGAGCGAAACTGTTCATATACCGTTTCTGTTTCCATATTCTGCTGTTCCATTAACTGCAGAAAAGTACGGATGTGATCGATTGAGGTGACATTTTTAAACAGTACCACCAGAATCAGTGTTGCGATCTGTTGTCTTGTATATGTTTTTTTATTGACCCTGGAAATCAGTTTCTGTTTGGCATAGTTGGAAATCATGGAAGGTGTGACCTTCATTTCTTCAAACTCAGCCAGAAATGAATTGATATATCTGGCAACCTGGTCAAGATATAATCCGATTTCAGGGATTTCCTGCCATGCAGGAATCACGAATGTTTCAATTGAATGTGTGAATTCTTTGTTCATGACATCATTGTAAATGGCATTTTAAAAACCGTCAATTGTATATTGTAACCTGTTGACAGGTTTTTTAAAAACCGATAGTATAATATTGTAATCGGATAATGAAAAACCGATAAGGAGGTAGATATGACTGTATATGAGCATACACAACAGTTTCATGTAAAGGATCCATTCAGTGCACTGACTCATTTTATCGGGTTCATACTTTCAATTGCGGCACTGGCGATACTGCTTGTAAAAGGTGGCGCAGATCGGATGCCTCTGATCAATCTGATCGGTGTTTCTGTTTTTGCGATCAGTTCCATTCTTTTATATGGTGCCAGTACAACCTATCACACATTTGATGTCCGTCAGCCTTTTGAAAAGGCACTCAAGAAAGTGGATCATCTGAGTATCTTCATTCTGATTGCCGGTACATATACACCATATGCATTGCTTGCCTTAGATCAGAAAACAGGTCTATTTCTGCTTTTGGAAGTGTGGGGAATTGCATTACTTGGAATCATCTTCAAACTGTTCTGGGTAACATGTCCGAAGTGGGTGTCCAGCGTGATCTATATTGCGATGGGTTGGGTATGCCTGACTGTATTTCCACAACTGGTGTCAGGATTATCTTCCGGTGCATTCCTTTGGACGCTTGCTGGAGGCATCATGTATACGGTCGGTGGAGTCCTGTATTCTGTTCCATGCAGGAAACTGGAAGGCAAACCGTTTGGTATGCATGAAATCTTTCATTGCTTTGTATTAGCCGGATCATTCTGTTTCTTTATGGTCATGCTTCTGTACTTTGTGTGAAAAATGGGAAATTATGGTAATGGATGAAAGGGCACACGCGGTTGTGTTCTTTTCTGTATAATGGTGGGTACGAAAGAAGGTGAGATGGTGAAACTGATTCATTGTGCAGATGTTCATCTGCACTCCAGGCTGAATACACATTTCAGTGTACAGCAGGCAAAGGAAAGAAACGGGGAACTGATTTCCTCGTTTGTCAATATGGTGGAATATGGAGATGCCCATGGTGTATCAGCTGTACTGATTGCTGGAGATCTTTTTGATGGAGCCTCCGTTCCACAATCATTACAGAATGTACTTGTACATGTCATGCAATCACATCCTGACATTGCTTTTTATTATCTGAAAGGAAACCATGATGAAAACAGTGTACTGGATGGGAAATGGGAAGAGGTTCCAAATCTGTTCTGCTTCAGAAATGATCAGTGGACATCCTATACGGTTCCATTATTCTGCGGGAATCTAACGATTACAGGAATGGAACTGAGTGAAAACAGCAGTTTTGATGATCTGAACCTGTCACAACAGGATATCAATATCGTCCTTCTGCATGGGCAGATCCGAAATGATGGAAAACCGGATGGTATGAATATCCCTTTAAAACAGCTGGAAGATCATCACATTGATTATCTTGCTCTGGGGCATATCCATCGTTGTGAAAAAGGAAAACTGGATGAACGTGGGATATGGTGTTACAGCGGAAGTCTGGAAGGACGGGGGTTTGATGAACCTGGAGAACATGGTTTTGTCATGCTTGAAGTGGATGAAGAGTATGGGCGAATCAGCTCTTCTTTCATACCGTTTGCGAAAAGGCACGTGCATCTTCTGCATGTGAATGTTTCTGACTGTTTTTCAACGATGGAAATGGTGGAAAGGGCCAAGAAACAGATTACAGAGAGTATGGACAATGATATGGTCCGTATCATTCTGGAAGGTAATGTGGATGAGACGTGTGAAAAAGACATCACCACAATGGAAAAGCTGCTGGAAGATACATGCTGGTATGTGGAAGTCAAGGATGAAACACAGATGACTGTTGATTATGATCTGTATGCAAAAGATGCTTCTTTGAAAGGGGAATTCGTCCGTCTTGTGTATGGGAATAATGCCTATACTGCTTTGGAAAAGGCAGAGATCATCCGCTGTGGCATTGCAGCATTAAACGGGGAGGGGCAGGTATGAAACTGATCCGATGTCATATCGAAAATTTCGGAATCCTCCATGACTTTGATTATGTATTTAATGCTGGAATCAATGTTATTCATGCCGAAAACGGCTGGGGGAAAAGTACACTTGCATCTTTTATCCGTGTCATGTTTTATGGATTTGATAAAGAAACAAAAAAATCCATGGAGGAAAGAGAAAGAGTACAGAAGGCACCATGGCAGGGTGGTGTATATGGAGGCAGTCTTGTATTTGAAGCAGGTGGCAGGACATATCGGATCGTCCGTACATTCGATTCAAAAAAAGCTTCCAGAGATACATTTGAACTGTATGATGAAATCACCGGTTTACCAAGTCATGATTATTCACAGGCAATCGGGGAAGAACTGTTTGATATTGATCGTGAGTCGTATCAGAGAACAGTATACATTGCGCAGAATGACTGTATGACAAATACAACCGATCAGATCAATGCACGCATCGGTAATATTTCCCGGGAAACCGCAGACATGGGCAACTATGAGCACGCACTTGCTTCCATCAATCATCAGATCAACGGTCTCAGCGATACACGAGCTACAGGCATGTGTTATAAACTGAAACAGCAGATTGCAACGCTTCAGGCAAAAACAAGCCAGAAACCATATCAGATCAGACAGTCTGCATCCCTTCTTTCCCAGATGGAATCCTGTCATGAAAAACTGCAGGAAATACAGAATCAGCAGAAAATCTGTCATGAACATCTGAAACAGGCTGCTGAAATCAGTTCAACTCTAGCAGAATTAAAAGTATATGAAAGCATGAAGGAAGAACTTCAGCAGAAACAAAAAAATGTGGAGGAAGCGGAAGATTGGTTTGTTGGTGGGATTCCATCATTACAGGAAACAGAGCAGATGCTGGGACTTACAAGAAAGATGGAATCACAGCTGGCACGCTGTGAAAGCCTTGCTCTGACTTCCAGAGAAAAGCTGACATTGGATCAGTTTGATCATGTATTTTCTGCAGGTGTTCCAGGAACTGATCTGCTTTCCATCATCAGTGGGAATGTAGCGGAATATGAACTGATCCATAAAAGAGTTTCAGACAGCAGGCTTTCCGAAAATGAGATGGCACAGCTGTCAGTTGGAAGGAAACGTTTTGAAAACAACAAGGTGGATGAAAAGATGCTGACTTCCATGCCTGTGATCTGGCAGAACATGGAAAAACAGAATACAGTTCTGGAACAGATGCGCAAAGAAAATGAAACAGCTGTCAGGAAAAGAAAGAAGATGGTACTTCTTGGATGTGCAGTGATTGCGGTGGGAATCCTGTCTTTATTATGCAGGCAATGGATTCCATCCTTACTGGCAGTTATCGTTGGAATCGGTCTTTGGATATATGCAGGTAACAGAAAGAATGATCTGAGTGAAATGGAACATCTGCAAAGACAGACAGATGATCTTCAGAAACAGATCGATGCATTCCTGAAGGAATATGATCTGACAGCAAATGACTGCCCTGACTGTTTCTATACGCTTCTGCATGATTACAGGCAATGGAAAGAACTGAATGAAAGATATCGGGCTTCACTGGACGAAGATGTTTCAAGAAAGGAAAAGAGGCTGTATACAAGGCTACAGGATTTCTTCTTTCCATTATACGGGAAAACGGACGATTTCCGAGGACGACTGGAAAAGCTGCACAATGATATCAGTGAATATGATGCACTGATGGAAAAACGGGACCGGTTTGTTGAGCAACGGCAACAATTGCGCAATAACCTGACAGCCTGTCAGTCATTCTGCAGAAAATATGGCTTTGTTCCTTCAACTGATCTGCATACACAGATCTCAACAATTCGGGATCATGTCCTGTCATTACAACAGGCACAATACAACCTGCATCACCATCAGGAAAGCCTGGAAGAATATGAGCACACTCACAATCTGTGTGATAGCATGAATGAGACTTCTTTACCGGATCTGGCTCTTGTGCAACAGCAGCAGATGGAGCTGCAGAAAACAAAAGAAGATCTTCAAAATCAGCTACATTCGCTACTCAGACAGAAGCAAAAAGTGGATGAAACTGTTGCGCAGATGGAACAGATGGAAATGGAAGCAGGGCAGTACAGAGAACAATATGATGCTTTGCGTCATCAGCTTCAGATTCTGATTCGAACTGGCGATGCTTTGAAACAGGCGCGGAATGCCTTTACCGCAAGGTATATGAAACCGATCCGGGAATCCTTTGACAGATGGTATTCTATCCTGACTTCTGATGATCAGAAACAGTATGAGCTGGATGCGGATCTGAATATCAAAATGGTTGCCTATGGAAGAAGCAGACACAGCAATACGTTTTCACAAGGGTATAAAGACCTGATTGGTTTATGCCGGCGCATGGCAATGATCGATGCAATGTATGAAAAGGAAAAACCGTTTATCATTCTGGATGACCCATTCATCAATCTGGATGATGAAAAGCTGGCATGTGCACAGCAGTTTGTAAATGCAATCGCAGAACATTGCCAGGTGATTTATCTGACATGTCATAACAGCAGAGTCATTGCGTTATAAAAACAGGTCATACCATTGCGGTATGGCCTTTTCAGGATGTCTGCTTTCTTCTGCGCAATATGGTAAGGGTCTGAAAAAGAAAGAGAAGGTGAATCATGATTGTACATAAGCAGGAAAGTGTGTGGAGTGAAGAGTACAGATGATCTGCATGGAATAACAGATTGAATACCAGATAGATCTGAAAAAAACAGCCGAAAATACAGGAAAGGATCATACAAGATGGATAATAGTGGGACAGGTTATTTTTGGTCATGTATTCCCAGCATGAAAATGCACCGGACAGATAACAGATCACCGGAAGCAGAGATACAGGGTTTTCTGTGATCACAAGTGATCGTTGCATTGCTTCAAGCAGAAAGTAAAGGCTATAGATGATTCCGGTCTTTCCAGGTGTCATGTCATTCCTGATGCACTGTATCATTCCATAAAACAGAACGATGCATTCACTGAATACTAGTGGAATGCGAATGACTGTTCCAAAGTCAAAGGAAAAGGATGGAATGCCTTCGAGAAGCAGAAGCATCATGGAAAAAAGGATCATGCTGTAAAGGGTAATGGCTATGTTGTTTGATAGACTGGAGTGATTGACTGAACTGATTTCTGCAGCCTGACGCATGTTATGACCATCCAACAGCTGATCAATGGTTGTATCCAGTACTTCTGCAAGTTTCTGCAGGGTGAAAAGGTCCGGTGTACGTTCTCCTGTTTCATATCTGGACACAGCCTGTCTTGTGACAAATATCTTTTCAGCAAGCTGCTGCTGGGTCAGTCCTTTCCCGATTCGTTTTTCTCTGATGTGATCTGGCAGACGGTTCATATATTTCTCCTCCTGCCAGAATCTTTGCATGAGATGAGAAAAATGACAAGCACCATGGTGGTGCAGTATTGGAAATTGGAATGTTACCGGATGTAGGGCAGATCTTTATGTGGGAAAACCGTATTATTTTCTTTCCATTCAGAATATAATGATACATAGAAACTGCATTGATTCCTATGCTTAGATATTATGATACTGAAAGGGGGAACAGAATATGGAATTCTTCACACAGACAGCTTTTGTACTTGGAGTGATCGGTTTTATTTTCAGTATCAAAGATCGCAGGAAAAAACGGAATATCGTCCTGTTTGTTCTTTCGATCATCCTTGTGATGGCTTATACGGTGGCTTATCTATATCTGCTTTTCAAAGGAGAACTCAAGTGGATGAAAACAGTAGCACTGATCGCTGTGATCTGTTTTTCCATCATCTCCATCAGGTACTTTTCAACTGGGAAATGATTGGATTTGTGTCGCTTTGATGATTCTGAATCAGAAGAAACCCGGATTTTTTATTGCTACCTTCGCAATCATTACATAATGATGTCACGGCGATATTTGTTCCAAAATGATTATAAACAAAAGAAAACCGCATATTATTGCGGTTTTTCAACAGTGAGCGCTAAGGGACTCGAACCCATGACCCCTTCCACGTCA
Organism: uncultured Erysipelotrichaceae bacterium; assembly: GCA_945877405.1. Classification (GTDB taxonomy): domain Bacteria; phylum Bacillota_I; class Bacilli_A; order Erysipelotrichales; family Erysipelotrichaceae; genus Bulleidia. The sequence continues at coordinate 57,819 of CAMCSA010000007.1, forward strand.
AGGAAGTGCTCTCCCAACTGAGCTAAGCACTCATGTGCTTTAATAGAATACCACAGCTGTGACGGATTGCCAACAGTTTTTTTCTTCGATTTGAGTAGTCATGAGACATTGCTTCTGCGATAATATGGAACATATGAAAATACTGATGATTAACGGAGAAGCGGAAACGGGAGGAATCATAGAACAGGCGATGCAAGTCATCGCATGCTGCCTCAAAGAAAATGCAATATCCTATGATGAAATTGTAGTAGATCATTACCATGATCAGCCATGTATTGCCTGTGGAAAATGCTATCGGAAAAGAAGATGCCAACAGCCTGGAATCAATGAGATTCTGGAACATCTGGATGAATATGATGGTCTTGTTGTAGGTGGGAAGGTGCAGTATGGAAAACTGAATCGTAAAACCATATCATTTCTGCAAAGACTGATGCGCTGTGGCAATGATCATATTGCATATATTCCAACTTTACCACTTGTGACCATGCGGAAAAAGGCAGAAAGCGATGCATGGCAGAAATTCATGCAGCTGTTATCGTACAATCAGAGCTTCATCGTAAATGACGAAGATCATTTTGTGTTATCCGGAAAACTGGGTGATTTGCAGGAAGAGGAAAAAAACATGTTGATCCGACTGATGGAGCTGATGGTGGAACGGATGAAACAGGGACGGCAGCCATCAGACCCTTTCAATCCGGTTGAAAAGCTGATGGATTACGTGCGGTAGGCATGTTTGTGGTAGAATGATAACAGTATAAAAGACTTTGATCTGCGGAGGACAATGATATGCTGAATGCACAGGAAAGATACAGAGACTGGCTTCTTCATCTTGAAGAAGATGATCCATTACGCAAAGAACTTATTGCGATTGAAAATGATGAAAATGAAATCGAAGAACGTTTTTATCAGAATCTTGCTTTTGGAACAGCAGGACTCAGAGGAAAAACAGGCGCGGGCACAAACCGCATGAATATGTATACAGTCGGTAAGGCTACGCAGGGAATTGCAGATTATATCTGTAGTTTTGGACAGAGGGCAATGGATGCAGGTGTTGTGATTGCACATGATCCACGTTATTTTTCAAAGGAATTCTGTCAGCTTGCATGTTCCATCTATGCAGCAAATGGAATTCATGTCTATACATTCCCTGATTTAAGACCGACTCCACAGCTTGCTTATATGGTGCGTTATCTGCATACAACAGCAGGCATCAACATTACTGCTTCTCATAATCCGAAAGAATACAATGGTTATAAGGCATATTGGGAAGATGGATGTCAGGTTTCTTCAACTGTTGCGGATGGAATGACGGAATGTATTGAAAAGGTGGATCTGTGGAATGATATCCGTTATTCCGACTTTGATGAAATGGTAAAGGCCGGCATGATTACGATTCTGGATGAAGGCTATGACAGGCTGTATCTGGATGAAATTGAGGGAATGGCAATCCATTCCGGTGATGAAATTGACCTGTCCATTCCGCTTGTATACACGCCATTAAACGGATGTGGTTCCATTCCGTTTCGGCAGATGCTGAATGACAGAGGATTCAATAACTGGAAAATCGTTGAGGAACAGGAAATGCCTGATCCTGAGTTTACGACTGTCGGTTATCCGAATCCGGAAGATCCGAAGGCATTCAGGCTGGCGGAAGAGTATGGCAGACAGTTCGGAGCGGAACTGCTTATGGCTACTGATCCGGATGCGGACAGATTTGCGATCGAAATCAGAAATGATGATGGTGAATATGTACCATTAAACGGAAATCAGACGGGATATCTGCTTGTAAAATATGTCCTGGAAGGGCATCGTACAGCAGGGACACTTCCTGAAAAAGGAGCAATGGTCAAATCCATTGTTACTTCTACTCTTTCTACAAAGATCTGTGAATCCTATGGTGTGAAGATGTTTGAATCTCTGACCGGATTCAAGAATATCTGTGGCAGAATTCCATTCCTGCATGAAAACGGATATACATATCTGTTTGGATATGAAGAATCCGTCGGTTATGCTGTGGATGAAAACATCCGTGATAAGGATGGTATTTCTGCAGGTATGCTTGTAACAGAGGCTGCGGCTTACTATCGCAAACAGGGAAAAACATTATGGAATGTGCTGCAGGATATTTATGCAGAATATGGCTATGTATCAGAAATCGGTACCAATCTGGTGCTGGAAGGTATTGCCGGTTCAAAAAGAATCGCAAGAATGATGGACTGGATCCATGGCAATCAGCCATGTGAAGTCGGTGGTATTCCGGTTGTAAAGGTCATTGACTATACGGATGGTTATGAGGACATTCCACCACAGAATGCAATGCGGTTCTTCCTGGAAGACGGATCATGGTTTGCAATCCGCCCATCCGGTACAGAACCGAAAATCAAGTTTTATTTCTATGCGTGCGGTACTTCTATGGAACATGCAAAGAAGGTGGCAGAAGCAATCCAAGATGATATCCTGGGAAAGATCAACAGTGTTGAATAGGCTATGTACATACTGAAAAACTGGTATTTTGAAAAGCATAAGGATACATACCGTATCTGGGGAAATGCATATGGGAATGACAGGTTTCCAGAGGGACAGTGGATTCATACATCTGCAATCAAAGCACTGCATGCGGAAAGAGGAACGCTGATTGTAGAAACGGAAAACAGCAGTTATTCTGCACGTTTCAACGCGCATCAGTCCATTGACCAAAGAATTCTTCGGCAGGCTCTGCGGGACTTCATGTGGCCGGAAGATCGGGATATTTACGAAAAGATATCAGCGGCACAGAAAAGAAAAGAAGCAAAAGAAACGGTGGAATTTACCCCGGATGATTTTGATTCCTATGCCATCCTGACTTTTTCCGCGGATATATTTAATGGATTTGTATCTTTGGATCTGAAAAGAAAGAGAAAAAGATATCGTACGATTTCCTATAATCTGCATAAAGGCATGTTTCAGGATTATATTGAGATTGCTGATTATGAACTTGATTACAATTTCCGTTTCTTCTGCTTTTCACAGAATGCATTTCAGTTTGATCCATGGTCTGTCCACCTCAATCCGGTATTCATGAAGAACATCGGCAAGGAAGTGATTTATGTTTCAACTGTGTATGGCGACTTTGAAGTGCCGTCAGGGGAAACGGTACTTCTGAGTACGGAAAACCGGAAGGAAAGGGTATATGATGTGAAAAACGATCAGCAGTTTGAACAGACGACGGTCATTTCACACGAGTCCATGAAACTGAAAAGAAAATGATATACAGATGAATGTCTCTGTCTTTCAGATGGGGTGCAAAGATCTGTATAATAAGTGAGATAAAAAGGAATGAAATGCTATGAATCGTAAACAAATCAAAGCAGACGCAAAGAAGGTTGTGAAAAAACACTATCTTCTCAGTGTTGCGATCTGTCTGATGGCGATGCTGTTTTCTTCTGTATTCATCAATCAGATGGAGAACAATTTTGTTGTCGACAGTATCAATGAAGTTATGGGGGAAGATACGGTCGGAATGAACCGTTTCTCCATTTCAGATGAGTCCTATTGGACGGTTCTGGAAGATATCCATGAAAACAACATTGATCAGGCACAGAGTGATGTCAATACTGCACTCAAAGCGTACCAGGAAGAACAGACGGATACCCTTGGCAGAAGCCAGGGAGTGATTGCCTCTTTGATCAATACCGTCTGTTCTGGAGAAATACTTGTGCTTGCCTATGATTCCATCACATCCATGATGGGTGGGGCAAATATCGGAGGATTCATCCTGATCCTGTTGGCAGTTGGATTCCAGCTTGCGCTGATCATCTTTGTAAAAAACATGATTCATCTGATCATGAATCGTATCTTTCTGGAGGAAAGCACATATGATCATGTGCCAATCCAGCATGTATTCTATTTCGATGCTGTGAACCGCTGGGTGAAATCAGCTCTTGCCTATCTGCGGTATAACATTCAACTGTCACTGTGGTATCTGACGATCGTAGGTGGTTTCATCAAGGAATACTCTTATGCCATGGTGCCATATATCCTTGCGGAGAATCCGGATATCAGCGGTAAGGATGCAATTGCATTATCACGTAAGATGATGGATGGGCATAAGCTTGAACTGTTCAAGCTTGATCTTTCCATGCTTGGCTGGTTTGTTCTAGATTATTTTACAATCGGTATTTCCGGTATCTTCTGGTCAAATCCATACTATACAGCAGTGCTGACGCAGTATTACCGCAACCGTCGCAGTGCATGCATCGAAGCAAAGATGGAAGGCGTTGAAATACTCAATGATACGTATCTGTATGAACTTCCACAGGATGAAGCGCTCAACAGAGCGTATCGTGATGTCCGTATGGATCAGATGTATATTGCGGATAACCAGGTTGAGCTGCATGGCGTACAGAAATTCTTTGTGGAAAATCTGTCGATCTGGGTAGGCTCAACAAAAAACAAACGTACATGGCAGGCGATTGAATCCATCAAAGCACAGATTGCCAATGATGAGATGGTTCTGGAAAAGAAGGCATATCCGTCCCGTCTTTCTCCATTGTATGTCCGTGCAAGAAAACACTTCAATGGACAAAGAGATTTCATGCGTGCCTATACTGTACAGAATCTTGTTCTGATGTTCTTCATCTTTGCGATCGGTGGCTGGTTATGGGAAACTGGACTCTGCCTCGTACAGTCAGGAGAATATGCAAACCGTGGTACATTGCTTGGACCATGGCTGCCGATTTATGGTGTTGGAGCAATACTGGCATTAATTGTTCTGACAAAGCTGAGAAAACATCCGCTTGGTACCTTCGCAGGAGCGTTTGTACTGTCTGGTGTCATTGAATATGGCACAGCTGCTGCACTTGAAACAATGTATGGGCTGAAATGGTGGGATTATTCAGGTTATTTCCTGAATCTGAACGGCAGAATCTGTCTGGAAGGTCTGATTCTGTTTGCCTTTGGCTGTATGGCAGTGATTTATGCGATTGCACCGGAACTGGATAATCTGCTGGAAAAGGCAGATGCAAGAATTCTGAGTGTTGTTTCCATTGTCCTTGCGGTTGTGTTTGGTATGGATGCAGTGACATCGTTCAAAAATCCGAATACAGGAAAGAATATCACTTCTCCTGTCACTGAAGTACAGACTTCACAAACTGAATGAATGCAGTCTCCAAGGGAAACCGACGCTTTAAAACTATATATGGTTAGCGGTTTTTGCCGATCCCAATAACATATGG